>CAYRUY010000092.1:0-6825 GCA_964427455.1 uncultured Candidatus Bathyarchaeia archaeon
CATGGCACAGACGTACAAACGTTACTGGCTTGAATATCTACATAAAAGGGATAGAGAGCCTATCTATGACACGCTTAGATGGGAGTATTCATACGCATCTAGGCTCAAAGGCTGGCGACTGGAGAAAGGTAGGATGCATCTGGAAGTGGAGTCTAGCCAGGGAGAAGCCATGTGGGTTGAGCTGGCTTTCCTTGGAACCAAGGTGGTTTCGATCCGGGCGTTCCTGAAGCCGCCTCCTCCGACCGAAGCCCAGCCGCTACTTCTCAAGACGGCCTTGGAGGAGGTGAGGATGCATGCGACCGAGACCGAGGATTCCATTGTATGCACATCCGGTGAGGTAGACTGCATTATCAGCAAGCCGACGTGGAGTCTGAAGCTTAGGAGCAAGGATGGGACGGTTTTCTTCGACGAGTACTTGGACGGTCTCCTGAGGGACTACTTTCCAGTGTACCCGTTGGGCTGTAAGGTTGTGAATGGGGAAAGGCATTTCCTCGAAAGCATAACGTTGAGGCCGGATGAAGCCATCTATGGCTTCGGGGAAACCTTCGGGCCTCTACAGAAGAGGGGCCAGAACATATTCGTTTGGACATGCGACACCACTCATACGTCTGGCGTTAGGAGTTACAAGGCCTTCCCCTTCTACATGTCCACGAGAGGCTATGGCCTACTGGTGAACACGAGCTACAAGACTGTTTTCGAAGTCGGCAGCGAATACTGCTATAACGCTCTTTCCCTAGAAGCGTATGATAACAAGTTAGAGTACATCGTCTTCTATGGACCCTCGTTCAAAGAGATCCTGGAAGCATATACCGAAATGACTGGAAGAAGCCCGATGCCGCCTCTCTGGAGCTTCGGCCTGTGGATGAGCCGTGCAGCCTACACCTCCAGGCAGATGGTGGAGGAAGCTGCCAGCAAGCTGAGGAAGATGCAGGTCCCATGCGACGTGATCCACATTGACCCGCCCTGGATGAGGAAGGGTCACTACTGTGACCTTGAATGGGATGAGGAAGCGTTCCCCAATCCTCAGGGAATGCTTAGGGACCTCAGAAAGACCGGGTTCAGGATTTGCCTATGGGAGCAGCCTTACGTGCCCCAAGGCACGGCCATGTACAAAGAAGGGCTCGACCGCGGCTTCTTCCTGAAGGATGAGCGGGGCGAAGTAATGCATATACCTGACTTTACAAGAAGCGAAGTAGCCATAGTCGATTTCACTAATCCCCAAGCCAGGGAATGGTACAAGCGCAAACACCTAGCCCTCCATAGGATGGGTGTTTCCGTTTTCAAATGCGACATGGGCGACGCTGTTCCTGAAGGAGCGGTCTTCCATAATCACAAGAGCGGGAAAGAGATGCATAACCTCTATCCCATTCACTACGTAGGATGTGTTTACGAAGCAGCTAAAGAGCACGATGATAAGAACGCGCTTGTCTGGGGGAGACCCGGCTATGTGGGTATCCAGCGATACCCTGCGCAGTGGAGCGGAGACAGTCACTGCACCTTTGAGGATATGGCCTGCGTCCTAAGGGCAGGGCTGAGCTACTCCATTTCCGGAGTTCCATTCTGGGGTCACGACATAGGAGGGTTCCAGGGGAGAAAGCCTAGCCCAACGCTTTACGTCAGATGGGCTCAATGGGGTCTCCTAAGTCCACTCTCACGATGCCATGGAGTCACGCCAAGAGAACCCTGGGAATACGGTGAAGAAGCGCTTCGGATTTTCACGGAGTACGCTAGGCTCCGGTACAGTCTTCTCCCCTACATCCACTCCTATGCCAAGATAGCCTCAAGAACGGGTCTACCTCTCGTAAGACCGTTGATCCTAGAATACCAAGACGACTCGGAAGTAAGGAAACTGGACCTGCAGTATCTTCTCGGAGAGTCCATCCTGATAGTCCCGGTCTTCGATGAGGAAGGGTCTGTAAGCTACTACGTTCCTAAAGGCGAATGGGTTGACTTCTGGTCTCAGAAGAGGGTTGAGGGCGGTCGATGGATGAGGGAGAAGCTCCCCTTAGATAAGATACCGATCCTCATAAAACAGAACAGCCTGATCCCGAGAGTAGACCCACTGAACCACACGGGTGAGAAACCAGTGACGGAGGTTAAACTGGATGTTTGGCTTAGAGATAAGGCCATCTTGGATTACTGCTTCGACGGAGAGGCGTTCGCCATCGAAGCCTCTGGAAGAGGCGAAAAAACAGTCCTAACGCTAGGACCATCGCGGAAAAGCTGGACCCTCCTTCTTCACGACGTGGTAAAACCATCAGAGGCAGAGGTTGAGAGGGGGCAGCCGGTGAAATGGAGCTATTCGGACCGAGAGAGAACGTGCTCGATAAACCTTACGCGTTTGAGGGAAAGGGCAACTGTGTCGCTCCAGTAGTATGATGCGAACGTGTCTAGAAGTACTCGCGGGAATACTTCCCGCATTTCTTAGCGGTGTCAACCATTGCCAGGAAGTTGGCTGTCGGTACGTACTCAGGTATCGAGTTGGCAGAAGAAACCACGTAACCGCCGCCCGAAGCCGCTTGTCGTATCCTAGTTCTGACCTCCTCGCTGACCTCTCGCGGCGATCCGCGGGGTAGCGTGTACCTCAGGTCGATATTCCCGATGAGGCAGATGCGGTTCCCGTACTGTTCCTTAACCTTGGCGATGTCCATCGCCAACGGTTCGACCGGGTGAATAGCGTAGAACCCTAGGTCGATCAGATCGTCAAGGATGGGCAGGATATTCCCGTCGCTGTGGAAAGCGAAAGGTAGATTCGAGTTCTCCATAACCATCCTGTATCTTGGGAAGATGAACCTTCGCAGAAGGTCCGGGTGCACAAACGGTCCGGAGTAGTAGGCTATGTCCTCTGTTATGAAGATAAAGTCGATGTTCATGTGAGAAAGATTGGCGACTACCCTCGCGTAGAAATCGGAGTAAACGCTTGTCAGCTTCTCCAAGAATCTTGGGTCTCGGTAGAAAGACATCAGGAAATCCGCCGGTTTCATGCAGTGTCTTATCTCCCAACAGGCGTTTATACCGGTGTAGACCCCGAGTCTCGTATTCTTCGTCGCCCTAATGGCTAGCTCTATGGGCTCGTAGAAGCGCGGGTCATCTGGGTTCGGCAGCTCGGTCTCCTCCAGATCGTCCATGTTGTGTATGTTTCCGGCAACCACAAACTCCCTACCTGAGGAACTGGCCTCCCTTCTGAGACCTGGTAGCCAGTAGATGCTGGTCTTCACAACGTCAAACCCTATCTTCGTGGAGAACTCTATCTCCTCAGAGATGCTTCCCGAATAGTGCCCGAGGATTTCCTCTACTACCCTATTCGCAACAGCTAACTCAAATACCGGAACCCTGTCAGGTTCCTCTAGAAAGAATGCTGAGAGTAGTCTTTCCCCACTCGACTGATCCTCCTTACCCAATACAAATAAGCTCCTGAATCGCTTAGAGGAGTCGTCGTGCACTGCCCAAGCGAATAATGGTTGCTCCTTCGTTGCCTATTTAAGTCTTCTTTGTGATCTGGGTTAGGACGATCTCGTTCTTCACTGCCCTGACAGCAGGGCAGCCGCGGCGATGGGCATGCTGATACTGCATCCTATGGGGATCACATGGTTCGATAGCTCAGTGAGTAGCCCAACTGGCGACAACCATGTAGGCGCTCTCAGACCCAGGCGGAGCCACAATGTGGCTCCCAGGTCCTGCTACCTCAGAGGACCAGAGTGTCCAGGCGCTGGCTATCGCCGCCCCATTCTGGACGATACCATCAGAGCGTAAGGTCTGCTCTCATTCATGCATGGGCGCCCTGCAGCCACAATGTATGGGCTTCACCCATCTCCTAGCTAGGGACGCTGGGTTACGAGGACTAAGCTGAGGAGTATCATGACGATGCCGCCGAAGAGCCTCAGCCACCTCTGGTTCTCAGAAAGCCAGAGCCTTATGCCCGTTTTCGTCGTGGAGAGCCACTGCACGGAGAAGGTGATGACCAGAAAGGGCGCGGTGACTATCGCGTTGTACAGCCCTAGGAATATCAGACCCTCAGCAGAGGTAGCCTCCTCGGAAAGCAAACCGATGACTATAAAGTAGGGGCCGGAGCTGCATGGAAGCAGGAGGGCTGCGACCAGAACCCCGGCTAGGAAAGCCATGTAGGGGTTCAAGGCCCTCTCCAATATGCTCCCAAGCCCCTCGGCCAAGCGTCCGGGAACATGCTTCCTTCTCACGCCTAGGAACTCAACTGTGGAGAGGCCTCCTACGGTCAGCCCGAGGGCTGCGATACCCCACCTCAGCCATGGAAATCTGTTCACTAGCCGGATGAGCCCAAGGCCCATGGCGAAATACGTAAGGAAGAGCGCTGCGCTGAAGGCGAGACCTATTCTCAACACTCTTGAAGGTGACTTCCTCCTCTCTGACTCAGGCATACTGAAGAGAACGAACGTGAGCATGAGCAAGAACGCGTTGAGTTCGCAGACGTTGACCGCGTCTGCCAAGGCTGCGATAACTACTACAGGCAGAAGCCCAGGGACACTGATTCTCCCAGGTTCCGGAAGCCTGGATGTCTGGGTGAACTCGTCGGAGAGGAGGCGTATGGAGAGGGCTTCCTGCAGGGCTATCACGGGTGTCGCGTATCCCAGGGCGTAGACGGCCACCGCGTCTCCATGGGCCCCTGAGACCACCTCCTTGATGATCGTATCCCAGACCTCTGGGGTCATGGGGCCTACTACGATGGCTCTCAGTCGATCTCCCGAGAAGAGCCCTGTAAGTGGAACTTGGGCGTAGATCCGTGAATCCCTGGCTGTAAGCATGTCCACGATCCGGCTGTAGTAGAAGGCGTTCCGCCCTTCCCTCAGGTAATGGAACACGGTGAGGTTACCGCTGGTTCTTCCCTGATGCTGTTGCATCTGTTGCTCGCATACGCTACATGCAACGTCAGTATACACGTGAAAGGTCAGAAGTACGTCCGCTTTGACTGAAGAGAGTTGAGCCGCGCTGAGAAGGATCAACGATACGGCGAGAACTACAGTTAGGGCCTTCAGCGTACTCCCCACAGCTGGGTTAGGGATAGACGAGGCGAAAAGCATTTCGGCTAGAGCCCTGACCTTAGGGGCAGCCTCGTTCAGAGCCTCAGAAGGGTGATGGTCTCGCGGGGCCTCTGCAATGGCTCCGTCAGCCTAGGTTCTCCGGAGAAACCGTGTGGACCCTAAGTCTTTGAGATCGGTAGGGAGACCGCTTTTCCCGTGGAGGCCGAGATGAGGCCTGCCTCTAGTATCTCCTGAACGTCCCTTGAGAGCTCTGGGCTACAGAGCCCTTCGATCGACTTCCCCTCTCTTGTTCTTGTCAGGAAGTACTCGACGGCATTTCTACGGCCGACAGGTAGAGGAGGGGCCTCTACCTCCGCGCCACGCGGGTTCTCTTTGCTGAAGACCCTTAGCGGTTGCTCCCATCCTAGTAGGAGGCTCCCTTTCGTCCCGTAGATCTCTGGGCCGCCGGGAATCGTGCCTATGGAGCTCCAACTGCCCTCTACCATCGCCGTGCCTTTACTGAACGTCATGACAACGAGGCCATTGTCGTTGCTCGCGAGGTAGGGTTTTACGAAGTTTCCCATAACCCCGTAGGCTTTCTTAGGCACACCCATGATCCATCGTGCTAAGGCAACGCCGTAGCAACAGAAGTCCATATAGGCGCCACCACCCCCTTTGGTCGCCATCCACTGCCAATTATACTCCGTCCGCATGGTCTCCCTCTGCGGAAGGTCGTGCCCTGAACGGTTCCGGATGTGGAATATCTCTCCGACAGCTCCCTCCGTGATCATAGCGTAGGCCTTCTGAAAAACGGGTGACCAGGCGGTGGGCCAGTTCACCATCACGTTGACTTTGTGCTTCTTGCTTGCGGCTAGCATCGCCTCTGCATCGCTTAGATTGTATGCCATAGGCTTCTCTAGCATGACGTGTAGTCCCTTAGAAGCCGCCTTCTCTGTCACAGGCGCTCGCAGGATGTGGTCTGAGTAATTGAAGACAACATCCAACGTTTCACTGTCCAGCATCTCGGCGTAATCGTCATAGACCTTCTTCATGCCGTATTCTGTCATGAGCCTCTCTCGTCTGGGTTTCAGCAGCGGCTTATTCTCCACTGAAGCCGCGGCTAGTATTCCTAACTGGCTCGTCTTCAGGGTATCGAGGATATGCCACACATGAGAGTGAGCAGCTCCTACTAGTCCCACTCTTGCAGCTTCTGGCACGCTAATCGTCCCCACTGAGAGGCTAGAGATCATACCATGGGTTTAAAAGCTTAACTAGCCTGTGCTCGAGCTGGAAGATGACGATTAGAGCATCGCGTAAACGATAAGGCTAGAACACGCACAAGACTGGCAAGACTTTTAAGCTGGCCAAGGATCTAGAGCGATGACACTTGATATGGATAGGCCTCGCTATGCCGTTTCGCTCGCGGTGTCGTGGATGGTCTTCGGCATATTATTGGCTGGGGCTGCGGCCCAGCCCGCTGAATGGTCTGCCCCGGAGCTGGAAGTTGAGCGGGCTCAACGTACCCCCGTCCCTTGGACCATATCGTTCAGAAACGGCGGAGACGACACGATGTACAATGTCACATTGAGCGTGATCGACACGAGCGGCCTGCGAATAGAACCTCTTTCACGATCATTGGGCGATGTCCCGCCGAACAACACCGTCACGGCCCAGTTCTCAACGAGCGCGCCCGTAGCCTGGAGGGGGATCGAACCTGGGTTGTACAATGTTAGTTTCCTGGTAACGTACAGAGACTCAGGAGGATTAGACCACTCTGAGACTAGGGTCGCGCGTGTCCGAGTCCTGCCTACTGGCACACAGCTCACTCTCA
>CAYRUY010000093.1:0-6770 GCA_964427455.1 uncultured Candidatus Bathyarchaeia archaeon
TTCGCCCTAGTTGGATCGCTCCAGTCCGCGGAGTAGGCTTATGATCCGGATAGGTATCGTCGGCAAGACGAACACAGGGAAGACGACGTTCTTCAACGCGGCCACGCTGTTGAACGCCGAGATAGCGAATTACCCTTTCACGACAAAGCAGCCGAACACCGGGATCGGCTACGCGAGGACTTTCTGCGTCTGCACCGAGTTCGGCGTCAAGGACAACCCGCGGAACTCAGCCTGCATCGACGGCTTCCGCTTCATTCCCGTTGAGCTGATCGACCTACCAGGCTTGATCAAAGGAGCTTGGGCTGGGAAGGGCCTTGGAAACCAGTTCCTCTCAGTCGCTTCACAGGCGGACGCCCTCCTTCACGTGGTTGACGTTTCTGGCAGCGTCGACGTGGAGGGGCGAAGCTGCGAGCCTGGTACCGGAGACCCGGTCCAAGACGTGAAGGACATCGAGGAAGAACTGACAATGTGGATGGTCAAGATCCTTGAGTCCCAACGTGGACAGATAGCGAGAACCATTGAGTCAAGGAAGATACGGCTCAAGGGCGCGCTCGCAACCGTCTTGACGGGGCTTAGAGTCACGGAGGGTCAGATCGTGACCGCCCTAAAAGGGTCAGGCTTGGAGACGAAGCCGTTCCAAGACTGGGACGATGCCAACCTCAGGGCCTTCACGGCTGAGCTGAGGAAGATCTCGAAGCCCACGATACTAGTAGCGAACAAGATGGACCTGCCAACCGCGGATGAAGGGCTCAAGAGGCTGACCAAAGAGTTCAGCCCAACCCCAGTCGTACCTTGCTCATCCGAAGCGGAGCTCGTTCTCAGGCGGGCCGAGCAGAAGAAGCTCGTGAGGTATGTGCCCGGCGATGAGGATTTCAGGTTGCTGGACGAGGCGAGGCTGACGGAGAGGCAGAGGTGGGCCCTCGACTACGTCTACAACAAGGTCCTCTCCAAGTGGCTTAGAACCGGCGTGCAGTTCTCAATAAACGTCGCGGTCTTCAAACTGCTGAGAATGAACGCCGTCTACCCGGTTGAGGACGAGAAGAGCCTCACCGACCATGATGGGAACGTCCTCCCGGACGTGTTCCTATTGCCGCCGGGGGCGAACGTCTCAGACCTAGCCAGAGAGGTGCACAGCGACCTGGCCAAGACCCTGCTCCACGCGATCGATGCGAGAACAGGCCTCTCGTTGCCTAAGGACTACGAGATTAGGGACAGAGACATCGTGAAGATAGTGGCTGCCTCTAGGAGAAAGTGAGCGAGTCAAGAACGGAACCAGAAAGGCGCGTCCTGGCCCTAGGCATTTCTTCTCGGACTCCGCGAGAGCCGGGGCTTGCAGACAATCTCAGGTGCCCTCAGGTCGAAGAGGTTGTACACGTTCGCAGGCGTCAATACGAGGGCTGAGTCACATCCTCCGCCCGTGCCGCCAATGGCCATGACCTCCTCCTCAACCCTGATGAGCCCCGCGTCAGCGGCCATGAGTGCGACCTCAACCGCTACCTTGACGCCCTCTCCGAAAAGCCTGAGCACGTTGGCGATAAGCTCGTCCGCTTGGGCGGTCTCGAACTCTCTCCTCACGGCTCGGCCTGCGCCGCCGAAAGCATGTGTCATGGTCAACACCTTTCCGCCCTCTGCCGCGATCTGCGCTCGACGTTCCTCTGTGAGCTGCTGAACGTTCGCCTCCGCGAACCCCGTGACGTGACTGACGACGACCACGTTGAGGCCCTTGAAGGCTTTTGCCGCCTTAAGACAAGTCTCGCCTGTCGTAGATGCGACGACCACAGACGTCACGCCAAGCTCTGCAGCCGTCTTTCGAGCCGCTTCAAGCGTCTTCGCGATGTTCGACCTGCCGGCCTTCTCGAAATGGATGGTTTTCGAGATAAGGTCGCCCATGCATGTATCAGGGCGCAGCTCTCTCGCTGAGTATCTGAGCTTTGAGCCCTGAAGAGACGCTGTTGAACGATGTGCTTAAGGCTTGCTTCCCGCCCATATGCGGGCGTGTATGCGAGGTGCTCTCTGGTGAAGATGACCTTCGGAGTTCATCTCCCGTTGCATGGACGATACGCCTACGTCGACGTTGAGAAGGTGACGGTTCTGGCCGAACGCCTAGGCTTCAGGTCACTCTGGGCTGGAGATCACTTCTTCCTGCCTGCCCAGAGCTACGAGAGGCTCGGCACCGACGCGACGAGACCTGACAAACTCGAAGCATGGCCGGTGCTCGCGGCTCTGGCTGCTCGAACGCGACGGATCACCTTGGGCACACGAGTCTCTCCGATACCGTTCTATCTTCCCGGCAGGCTTGCAAAGATCGTTGCGACCGTCGACATAATCTCCAACGGGAGGGCCGTTCTAGGCGTGGGAGCAGGTTGGCATAGAGAAGAGGCGGTCGCCTTCGGCCTGCCCTGGCGACCGTTAGAGACGAGGATCGACCAGATGTTCGAGGGGCTTGAGATCATCATGAAGCTCTGGACTGAAGAGAGGACCGCGTTTAAGGGAAGACATTACCAGGTGAAGGATGCCCCGTGTTTCCCGAAACCGGTCCAGAAGCCAACTCCGCCGGTATTCTTTGGCGGAAACGCGCCCAGGATCCTTGACGCAGCAGGTAGGATGAGACAAGGATGGTTGCCCCTTACCGATACGCCCATCGACGAGCTAAGGTCTAGGACGGCCCGCATCTGGGCTGCAGCCTCGGAGGCGGCCAAGGACAGGGAAGCTATCACGGTCGCTGCATCCTTATCGTACCCGGCAGGGACTGGAGCCCGACCAGAAGACTGGGTGACCAAGGTTCAGGAGCTGGCCTCCCTCGGTGTTGCTCAAACCATCTTGGACCTTTCACAGACATCCCTGCCACCAGACGATGGTCTAGACCTCCTCGAAAAGCTCGCTGACCATGTGCTCCCTGCCTACGCGTGACTGCGCCGACGTTCACGTTGCGGCCGTGGTCCCGCCGCTCTCTGCCAGATAAACCGGGCTCCGGGAGCTGACTACCTCATGAGCTTGCTCAGAGGTCGCGTGGGTAAGAGTGGTCTCACGCCTTCTTGGCGCATCGAGTACTCTACGTAGGCGGCGGCGAGGGCGCAGGCAGGATAGACGTAGCTGGCGTTTGAGATCGGCCCGTAGAGGATGAAGTTAGCCCCCATCGTGATGGAGAAAGCCTGGGTGGCTGCATCGCAGCTTCTTAGAACTTCGGGTTCGAACTTTCGAAGCTGCTTCCACGTCGACATCGCGTTGGAAGGCCCCAGACCGGCTGGCAGCCCGGTCTCCCTTTTGACTTCGAACACGGTTCGGGCCGCGACACCTATGTCAGGCGTGTCTAGCACGGACGTGTCGACGAGTGGCTTCTCTATGCCAGCCTTCGAAGCTACAGTTAGCAGGCCCGGCCCTTGAGCCGAGTCCCTTAGGACTTGGATCCTGCCTGCCATGGTGGGGTTCCTTGTGTTTGATGCCTGGAGTACCGCGGCCCTGATGCCTGAAGCCTTCAGGGCGTCGATCTCGGGTTCTTCCCATGTTGGAGATAAGGAGTTGTAGATGGCTCTCTCTTGGAGGCCGACCTCCCTTATGTGGGCTGTGACGGGAATCCTTACCTGCGCCGTTATGCCGTCGACGAGGAAGGGGTCTTCAGTCATCTCGCCGATGAAGTCCACGTACTTAGCCAGGGCTTCGGCGTGGTTTCCGACCACATCGATGATCCTTGGGAGCGCGGTTCTCTCCGAGATGTCGGACTCGGCCACCAGGAGTTCCTCAGCCCTGCCGCGGTCGAATATGCCCTTTTTCTCGTCCTCGACGACCCTATGCCCGCTGTAGAAGATGCTGCCGACCATGACCGGCGGAAGTTGGCCCGGCTGCCCGCCAACCTTGATCCTGCCGATATCGAAGACCTTCTGTTCTTTCTCGAACCTGAACATCCACTCTCCACCGCCCCAAGCCTAGTCGTCGCGTCAGAATATATCTGCCTTGCGAACCTGACAGGTTCCATCCGCGATTTGCGCCGCCAGGCGATTCATGCATGACAGGCCCAAACCATTATAAGAGGTCGTTGGAAACCGAGGAAAGACGCCTAGTCGGAGTATCTTCGGAGGAGGACGTTGTGTTCATAGGTTTGCTAACCGCGTCTCTTAGAGGCTGGAGCCTCGAGAAAGTGGTGGAGTGGGCTTCGACGCAAGGCTTCAGGGGCCTGGAGGTCCTTGTCTCGCCGACGCTGAGGCAGATCGAGGTCGAAAGAGTCCTATCAGGTGGCGCGGGAGAGGTTAGGAGAGTCCTCGCAGGGAGAGAGGTGGCGATCACGAGCCTAGCCTACTACAGCCTTGGTATTCCCGAGAAGCCTGAAGAGGCCCGTTTCTTGGAGAGATGCATCGAAGCATGCTCACTGCTCGATGTCCCCGTTCTGTGCGCGAACGCCGGTGGGCCCGCTGTCGGGAAGGATAAGAGGCGTACGCTAAGGGAGGATTTCCCAAGGGTGTTCAACGTGCTCGTCGAGAAGGCTAGGGAGCACAGCTTTAAGATCGCTTTGGAGAACTGGTATGCCAGCAACCTGCAAGGCCTCGGCCACTTCGAACTCGCCTTCGCGGCTGTTCCCGACAAGACGCTCGGTTTGAACTTCGACCCAAGCCATCTCCTCTGGCAGGAGATCGACTACATCGAGGCGGTGCACAGGTTCGGCGACCGGATCTACCACACTCATGCGAAGGACACGGAGGTACTAAGGTTCAAGCTGAGGCAGCTCGGGGTCCTCGACACAGGCTGGTGGAGATACCGGATCCCAGGCAGAGGCGAGTTGAACTGGAGCGCCTACTTGACTGCGCTAAAGGAGGTCGGTTACGATTCTGTCCTCAGCATCGAGCATGAGGACCCGTTCTTCGGAGCTGAGGAAGGGTTCCTGGAGGGGAAGAGGTTCCTCGAAGGCGTCATGCTCTAGGGGGCTGCTAGCCAAAAGACTCAGCGCTTGAAGCCTTCACGGTGGTCCGTTTCCTAGTTCACATCGGCTTGGACGACACGGATTCCCGGTCGGGTGGTTGCACAACCTACCTGGCTACCTTACTAGTGGAGAAGCTTGAGAAGCTAGGCCTCTTCTTCGTTGACTACCCGAACCTAGTCAGGCTTGACCCCAATGTGCCGTGGAAGACGAGGGGTAACGGGGCCGTGGCGTTGAGGGTGGAAGGTCCGCCGCGTCTCCTACAGGACGCGAAGGCGGTCACCTTAGAAGTCTTGGAGGCAAACGCGTCCATGGATGCGAGGGGAACAGACCCTGGAGTCGTCTTCCTCGAAGGCTCCGTGCCGGCCTCACTCCGAAGCTTCTCCTCTGAGGCCCTCAGAGACGTGATGAGTCGACGGCTGGCTCTAGAGCTCGTCAAGGAGATTGGCGCGGAGGCCTTCGGTTATGGAAACGGGCGGGGAATCGTGGGAGCCCTGGCCGCGGTCGGGGAGACTCTCTCGGGCGACCACACGTTTGAGCTGGTCGCTTACAGGACTGTGCAGAACAGGGGCAAGCCTAGGCTGATCGATGAGGCCTCGGTCTGGTCGATGGATGAGGCCACGAGGCCCGAGACCTTCAACAATCTGGACAGGGAGACGGGCAGGGTTCTGATCACTCCTCGTGGCCCGGACCCTATCCTCTACGGGATCAGAGGCGAGAGCCCCACCGCGGTCCACAGAGCGCATCTGATGCTGAAGACGGGTGAGCAACTGGAGAGGTGGATGATCTTCAGAACAAACCACGGAACAGACAGCCATTTCGGTGGATCGTCCAAGGTTCAGGAAGCCCGTGCCTACAGGTCTGTGGTTGTGTGCGGCTCAGTCTCGCGGCCGCCTAGGAGAGTCAGAGGTGGGCATGTGCTCCTTGCCATCAAGGATGAGACGGGAGAGATACAATGCGCCGCGTATGAGCCGACAGGCAACTTCAGAGCTGAGGCTGCGGGTCTAGCCGTAGGCGATGAGGTTAGGGTCTTCGGCGGGGTCCGAAGGGCTTCAAGGACTCAGCCGAGAACGATCAACCTTGAGAAGTTTGAGGTTGCGAAACTAGTATCGGCCGGAGCCTACAGGGCTCCACAGTGTCCGAGGTGTACGAAGCGTATGAAGTCTGAGGGCCGAGGCAAGGGCTACGGTTGTCCCCGCTGCGGCTTCAGAGACCGCTGGGCTGGAACGGTGTTCACACCGTCTTCGAGGAAGATCCGTCTGGGCCTGTATGTTCCTCCGCTTAGGGCGCACCGCCACCTGACGAAGCCTCTCTCTCGCTATGGCTTGGAGAAAACTTGGACCGCGACGAGGTTGCTTGAGCCTTGGCACTGGCCTTGACGCATTGAATCCAAGTTTGCGCCCAGTTTGGTCGACGAGGGCTCTCGTCGAGGGCCGGAAACCTATATAAAGTGGCTTCGGGCCTCTACGCCTGATGCCCGATGCCGATCAGGGACCCTTTGAAGAAGCAGATCGCACAGCAGCACAGGCTTTTCATGAAGATCTGTAGGAGCTGCGGCTCTAGGAACTCACCTCGGGCAGTCAAATGTAGGAACTGCAGGTCTCACAACCTGCGGTGGAAGAGAAGAGAAGTCGCCATGAGAAGGTAGGCCGCTGGGCAGGACGAGAGCGACCAATAGCTTCGGCCATTTGTCCCAATCAGTAAAACTTATCTTGACTCAGCCACACCCCTCAGCCCTAGGGCCGGTAGTCTAGCTGGTTAGAGCGCCACGCGACTAGGACACCGTGCTCACACGTAGGCGCAAGGGAGGCGTCTACGGAGCAGACCGCGGAGGTCGCCGGTTCAAGTCCGGCCCGGCCCA
>CAYRUY010000094.1:0-6761 GCA_964427455.1 uncultured Candidatus Bathyarchaeia archaeon
GGCTCGGCGTCGGGAAGGGTGACCTAGAGAGCCTAACGATCCTCGGCGAGGATCCAGAGGGCGTTCGTAGGCCCTTCAGGCCACATAGCAACTACGAGAGAACCCAGATCGGATGGAGGAAATACGCAAACATGGAGGGAGGCGGCGCCTAAGTGGTTTGGTCATTCCAGGCCTTTGGAGGACGTAACCTTCTTGCATTGCTACTTCGCGGTTTGGCAAGGATCAGGTTACTGTGGTTACTATATTGCTCAGCTCTCGGGTTGTTTCAAGTCTTCTCCGCCCTAATGATGTAGTGGTAGTTACCTGACTCAGAGATAGAGATCACCGTGAAGCCTTGGCGGGATATCATCTCAGAGGCAAATCGCTCGTCGAACCGCATCCATAGTGGGGGTCCCATACTGGTTTCCTCCTTCTTCCAGTCGAGATCTACTAAGATACCGTTGAGTTTCAGCATAAGCCTCGCATTGGATAAGACTCGGTAGGGCTCTTGGAAATCGTGCAGCACTATGCCGAAGAAGACCATGTCAGCGCATCCTCTGCAGGCTATTGTCTCCTCTGCCCTGCCCAGGATCGTTTCCACGTTCCTCAGGCCTAAATCTGTAAACGGGGTCTCATATCGACGCAGAGCTGCCAGAGGAGATGCTCTGGCCCTTGTCGCGGCTCGAGGCGTAGCTGGGGTGTCAGGCTCTTGCTTATGAGCGAGAGGAGCTGAGCTATACAGGAGATGGTTTGCTGCAATGCCCTGCTTCCTTCGGATGGCCAGGTTCCTAGGCGTATCGGTCCCCGGCGAACTGGGGCTGCAACGGTTCTTGGAGGAGAGCCTCATGGAGAGGCTTGGAGCCCAAACTCACAAGGAGCTGGAGCGGGCGCTAGAGGAGGCCTACCGCCGGGACTCGGAGGGCTTGAAGAAGCTTCTGCAAGAGCTCTTGCTCTTCTATAGGGCTCAGAGGAAGCGGGCTCCATGGGAGAAGCGACCCATTGAAGCCTACGCGACCTAGCCCGGGATAGCCAAACCTCGTAGCGTCCGCAGAGGTCGACAAGACCAACGTGATCATGAGCGATGATAAGCATGCCGCAAGGCGCTGCAAGGATGAAACCTTATCCTTGAAAGCACGTACCGGAAGAGGTCTCCGGGAGAACGAGCCTCTGAGCTCTTTCACAACTCTGTTTACGACAGACATCTTCGCCTTTATGGTCTCAGCTATCTCGGCTGAAGTTCATTGAGCATGTTGTGTATTCTCTTCTTGACTTCGGAAACGATCATGTCTTTCTTCGCAGGATTCATCGTCCACAATATGAGGTTTAGCCGTACCTTGTCTTCTTCCACCTCCACAACGCGGACTTCGGGCTTCCTGTCTGTGGCCAATTCCTTCTCTATCGTCGCACCGATCCTTAACAACTCCTCTTCGATTTTCAGTATGTCGTATGTTCGACTGATCTGAACAGGTATCCTCAGCCGAAGAGAGCCGGCCTTTGTCCTGTTCACGATCACTCTCCGGATTAGCATAGAGTTCGGTATGATTGCCAGCTCGTTATCCGGTGTAATTAGGTTGGTGTCTATCGCGTTGATCTCAACCACTCGACCGTAGTGGTCGCCCACTTGTATCCAGTCGCCAACCTTAAATGGGCGGTAGGTCGCAAGAAACTCTCGTGCAACCAAGTCGGCTAACACGTTTCTGAAACCTATGATCAACGCTATTCCAGCTAGACCTAGTAGAGCAACGAATATAGTGCTCTCCAAGCCCAGTTCGCTTAAGGCAATAACGATTCCTATGGTCCAGATGCTCCAGGAGACGAAACGTTGCATATGGAGGACCAAGGCAGGGGGCTCACCCTTAGTGAACCTACCTAGCAAAGAGGTCAGAACTCTAACAGCGACATAAGTAGCCGCGAGGATTGCGGAGAAAAAAGCCAGCCGTAAGAAAAGTTCAACAGGCCCAGCTGCCTGCTCAAGGGTGTAAACCATCCCTATCCTAACACCTCCAAGCTAGGTTGTCTCAACCGTCGTCAGTCTCTTTGCACCATCATTGACGGCTTCAATGGCGCCGAAAAGGAATACCTGGTCTTGAACCACGATTTGAGTCCCTTCGTCAGGGAAGACGAGGCCATGGTTCCTACAGATGAGTCCAACCTTACATTGGGGCAGTAGGCCTAGATCCTCCACCATTTTACCGGCTACACTGGCGTTTATTGGAATCGTCAGCCTTACAAACTTGTAGTCATCTTCTGTGCTTGTGGAGAGGGTGAAGGCATGGGAGGTGTTGAAGGCGTTCTCGAAAAGACGGACGGCCTCCTCAATTGGGCATATCACTACGTCTGCATCCGCGTCCTTCAGCTGTTCCTTTCGTTTGGGGCTGTTGGCAAGTGCCACAACATAAGGGACGGCGAAATCCTTTTTAGCGATCCTGCAAGCGGAGATGTTCACTGAGTCGTTATCTGTCGCTATGAAACACACATCAGCCTTATCGAGTTCGGCGCTCTTAAGAACGGTAGGGTCGTCGCCGCTTCCGACGAAGGCTACGGCGTCTAGTGTGGTTGAGACATGCTTACATTTATGCTCGCTCTTATCGATGACTGTTATGCGCTCACCTTTTTCTGAGAGGGATTTAATGACATACATCCCTACGTGACCAGCGCCTATGACCACGACGTGCATGGCGTTGCCTCAACGCGTCTTCCTGACTGCCATCGTAAGGTCTGATGCCGGTGAATTAAGCTTTACTGGAGCTGAAGGCTTGTGTTTGCGATAGGAGAAATAGAAAAGTAATCCTATTCCAACCCAGAGAAAGCCGACAATTCTTCCGGTCTCATGCGTTAAGACGACGAGCATCCACACGAAGCTGCAGGATAGAAAACCTAACAAGGCGATTATGGGTATCTCGTATCTTTCCCTTCGACCTACTGTGATCGTTCCGGGCAGTTTGAATGGCCTGAAGCGGCTTGGGTCCTTTCTCCTCAGGGTGATCAAAGCAAGGTTGACTAACATGTAGGAGAGGAGAGCGCCGAAATTGTAGAGGTCAGCGGATAACCCCATATGTCCGGTATAGGCGAGCAATAGTTGTATGGATGCAAAGAGGATGATGGCTCTATACGGTACTCGGTACTTTTCATGTAGACCTCCAAGCCACCGTGGAAGGAGCCCTTCTCTACTCATGGAGAAAGCCATCCTAGATACCCCAACTATACCGGCGTTCGCTGCCACGATGCACACGGTCATTCCCATGATGCCTAACCAGGGTCCGAAGATGCGTCCATATGGAAGATGTTCCGCTACGACGGCTGCGGGGTCCTTATAGGACTGGGCGAGGATGTTCCAGGGAACGACGCCTACAGCTAGCGATGAGAAAGCTATTGAGACAACCACGACGGCCACGCTCACGAGAAAGACCGCCCTCGGAATCGTTCTTCCAGCTATCTTAGTCTCCTCCGCCGTTTGCGATATCACCTCTATGCCGAGAAAGGAGGCCATGGCTATGGAGGAGCCGTAGAGGAAATCGCCGAGCTTGGGCGTGGTTCCCCATCGGATCTGGGTCCAGAAGGGCTTGAAGCTTAGAAGGTAACCCACTATGATGACTGAGGCGATGCCTGATATATCGAGCAGGACGAGCAGTGAACTGAACCTAGCCGACTCTCTCACGCCTCGGCAGTTTAACGTGACCAAGCCTGAGACAAGTAAGAGCGCTGCAATGCTAAAGTACGGGTCACTATGTAGAGATGGGATGAAGTATCCCATATAGCCGACGGCTGCTAGGGCGAAGATCGACGTTGTCACAACATAGTCCAAGATGAGGCACCAGGCCGTGATGAAGGCGGCCAGTTTTCCGAAGGCCTTTCCTGAGTATATCAGTCCACCGCCGGCTTCCGGTATACAGGAGGCCAGCTCGGCGTAGCTTAATGCCGTGAAGAGGTAGGCGAATGAGGCTACAGCAAAGGACAAGGGGGTTGCGGGACCAGAAAATTGTGCCACTAACCCCAACGTCAGGTAGATGCCAGCTCCAACATCTGCGTACCCGAAACTGAAGGAGCCGAGTAAGCCGACATCCCTCCTCAACCTCGCATGGAAGGGTTCACCCATACCATTAACCGCCAAACCTAGCTATGGTAAGGTGTTGGATGAGCGAATATCTGGGAAGCCCCTGACCGTTGTAGCGTAGAGGGCTACGCTCACATCCGCCAGAGATCATCGACCTCTCAGAGCCTAGCCTCCACTTGTCGACGGGCAGATGCACTGAACACCTCGCGTATGTGGCGACTTTGTGCGCGGGGGGCTTGGCAACAAGGTGCCTGAGACTATGAGGACAGGGATCGACCGGTGCCACGGCTCGTCTACAGCCTCCCGGCGCTCTGTCTCTAAAGACTTTTCCCACAAGGCGAGAGAGCGGCACCGCTCCTAGCTGACGGCTCTCCCCTCTGCGCCTGAGGCCCTCCAGGGCGCAAGCAGAGGGATTAAGATGACTGGTCAAGCGTCGAACTAGAAGGTTGCAAGGCGCATCAACGTTCAGCAGAGCTGTCTCGGCCCGCCTTGAGTCTTGCTAAAGAAGGTTTATGCAGGGGTCTTGATCACGTAGTGAACCCGCTAAGGATACTCCTAAGCTAGAGAAGGCCTTGCGCTTCGAACCGGGGCTGTGGCCTTGCTGGATGTTGAGGCTGTAAGGGTCTAGAGTTCGTGTCTGCCGGCCGGGCCGAGCCTCGCCCTGCCAAGCGTTTCGTCGAGTTCGGCGAACTCGAACTTCGCGAGAAAACGTAGGACCTGTGTCAGTTGCTCAACGCGTAGGTTTGACCTGCGTCGGATCTCCTCGATGCCACGCCACTCCTTATCGAGCAACCTCAGCACTCCGTCGATCTCGCTCATAGGCAGATCCTACCGTCCCGATATGGGTAGCAGTGTTCCGCGGATAAAACTGTCTATGAACAACCACTAGGCGGTGTATAGATTTTTCCTACATACAGCAGCCAGAAAGGCCATAGCTCCTGCGTCCCCTCACCCAGAGACCTCCTCGCTTCAACCTGGGTAGAGGCTTTATCTATAAGATGAACGTGTATTGTACATACTTGTTTTAATGCTTATGCCACGAAATCCGGTGCCGAATAGTGCGGAGGCCAAGCGATGCGCACGCTCGGGAGCCTAGTGCTACTTTTGCTCGACGGCGAGTGGCATACGTACGAAAAGGTCGCGGAGAAGACGGGGATGACCAAGGTGCAGCTTGGGTCGCTCCTTCGCCTGCTGTCGGAGTTTGGCATGGCCGATGTAGACGAGGAGGCGGGGAGATGTAGGCTTGAGCCTTTAACGTGTAGCGTTTGGGCTGAGCTTGTTAGGGGGGAGAGGGCTTAGCTCGTCGGCTTTAGCTCTCGAGAATCTTCTGAGTGTCCTTGTACTTCTCTACGAACTGTTTTCCCTTCTCGGTTGCTCTGTAGTTGGCCCCGTTCTTTTCGAGCAACCCCTTGGTTAGAAGGTACTCTAGGTACTTCTCGAGCGTTCTGAAATCGACGCGTACATCGTACATTATCTGGGTCTTCCTTTTATGTTGGATCGTCGCTTCGAGTATCTGTGCGATGATCTCAGGGGGACTTCTCTTCTGCTGCGCCACTGTGCTCAGCCTCAGGAGCGATCCCTGTGTTCTTTCCTTCCTAACTTAAGGATTGGTGCCACCGCCCGATACTCCCCCGTATGATGCCACGTAAGACCAGCCATCTCTTTGGAGCACTGACTGATGCTAACGCGTGCCGAACGATTGTGAAGGCACGATGGGCATGGACTGAGTAGCGTTCGCCAAAGGCTGGTGCCCCGGCTCACCGGGCCTCCGCCAGGTAAGCCTTCAACGCGTTGAAATCTGATAAGAAGTCTAGCCCCTTAGGCGTGGTCTTATAGACGGTAGCTCCCTCGCCTTGAACCTTCTCGATAAGACCTGCCGCAATGAGGCTTTCGAGGCATTCCTTGACGACAGCGTAGTTCAGGTTCGCCTTGTACATGATATGGGTTTTCCTCTCGGCTGAAACTGCTGCTGACAGCATGATCGCCATGATATCGGTCCTTGTCCGGTTCCTTCTCTTGAACCCCACGAGTACCCGACCCCAGCCGCGGACGCTCCCATCCCAGCCCTAGTCCGCGATGAAGCTGGTAATACGGTGAAATACATAAATGTATTTTGGTCCTCAACTATGCACGTGCTCTCATTAGTACACGACTGTGGAAGTCCCCTGTGTATTATCCCAGTGGTTAACTCCCTAGAGAGCCACATTGTAAAACAATTATGAAAATCCTATTCTGACAGCTAATAAAGCGGTTCACGGTATAGAAGACCCACTTCAAAGAACTAGAAGTTCGATAACCCGCTTCCATTCAGGAGGGGGTGGACGAGTGGAGCCTACGGAACAACGTCGATGGATCGCCGAGGTGAAGGCTGAGTGGCACGAGATGTGGGAGAGGCGGCTGGAGGACGAGGAGCGGGCGGAAGGCATAGCGGACAAGGACTACTCCCTCCTGTTCGTTGAGAAGGGGCTTGTTATCTATGCGACTAGGGCTTGTCGGCCACCGAGGCTGGACGAGATCTTAGGTGCGCACGGCGTTGAGGATGCGGTTGTGAGAGCCCCACCCCCCTCTGTAGGAGGGTGGCGGAAGTTCATGAAGACTGTCTTGAGCAGGCAGATTGTGCGTAGGCCCCCGGTCGTGAAGCTGGAAGCGGTTGATCGCGGAGCGAGCCTCCAGTTGAAGAAGGGCGGGAGAGGCTGGCTCCACGTTCGCTAGGTGAAGCGTTTCTTCT
>CAYRUY010000095.1:0-6275 GCA_964427455.1 uncultured Candidatus Bathyarchaeia archaeon
GTGGACCGGGCGGGATTCGAACCCGCGGCCTATCGGAGTCTCGGCCTTGGCTTGCGAACCGATCGCCTGCACGGGCAGCCGTTCGACGCGGCGGCCCTTCGTACCAGGCTGAGCCACCGGCCCATCGTTCACCACAAGGCCCGGACCTGCTTGGGTACAGGGCCGGGCCCAACATCGCCTCAGCGTTCTCTTAAGGGTTCGCCTCTCAAGCCTCGCTAGTCGCTGCTCGGCACTCCTAGGTTCCGGAGTAGCCTCGCGAACTCTTCTCGGTTCATCCACTCTATGTCCAGGTAGTCCCGGATCTCTCTCCAAGTCATCCCTAGCCTGCGGCCCTCATTCACCGCCGCGCTGTACGCCTCGAGCTCAGTAGGCCTATCCATGTAGCTGAAGCCCGGCTCAAACAGCTCACGGCCTCCCCGCAGCTGCTTGATATGCGTCAACTCGTGAACGAAATCTAGGTAAAGGTCTCGCTCGTCACCTCGGTTCACGTAGTCCAAGCCCGCAACGATGCTGCCGTCGTCATCGTTGATATGCATGTACCGGCTCCCCTTTCGGAGCTTCACCTGCGTCTCTTCGACGACGCGCCGGCTCTCGTCAAGTCCACCGAAGAGGAATCGCAACGCGGGTGAGTTCTCCAGCCCCACGGCGACGTCACTCAGGGCGTATCTTCCCTCCGCCAGGCCTCTTCTAACCGCGAAACCCTCAACCCGCCCGGTATCCGAACAGTCGGCCACTATCATCGCTTCCAAGGAGTGTTACGGACCGCTCAGCCCTGCTTCGGAGGGCATGGAATCCCGGAGGCTAGTATTAAGTCGTTCCTCGACGCTTTAGAGGCTATGGGCCGCGTGCAGGTTCGTGTCATGGAAGGGCAGGACTTTGACTACGCGGTTAAGCTCACAGACATGGCTGAGTGGGACTTCACTGCGCGCGATTTTGCCTGGATGAAATCCCTTGAGCCCGATGGTTGCTTCATCGCGCTCGTCGACAGCCGGAGGGCAGGCCTGGCCACCACGGCGAGCTACGGCGACATCGGCTGGATGGGCAACGTTATCGTCGACCCGAGATACCGCGCTCAGGGCGTAGGCTCCGAGCTCGTGCAAGCCGCTATCGAGTATCTTCGAGGCCGCGGGGCAAAGAGGATCGGTCTCTACTCGTATATGGAGACGGCGCCATTCTACGAACGGCTTGGCTTCACAGGCGACATCAAGTTCATCAGGCTCTCCGCGGATATCGGAGAAGTTCGCAGAGTTGAGCTGCCTCGTATGACTCCGGAGCATCTGCCTGAGGCCGCGGCCCTAGACGAAGCCTGCTTCGGCGCGCGACGCGACAGGCTTCTGCAAGCGATCTATCGAGACGAGTCAAACCGGAGCCTTTGCTACGTCGCCACCGACCTAGATCGCCTCATCGGCTTCGTCATGGGAAGAGCGACGGGCCTATCAGCGGAGGTCGGTCCGCTCATCTATCCGCCGGAGGCTGAAGAGAAGGCCGAAGAGCTTCTGACAGCTGCACTGGGTAGTCTCAGCGGGAAACGCGTTCACCTAGGCGTCTCGCAGCGCAGCCCAGGGCTCTACCGGAGATTGCGCGCGAACGGTCTCCGAGTGGGTTTCCGGGTTCTCAGAATGTGGCTCGGCGGCGAAAGCCCTAAGGCTGAGGAAGCCTCCTACCGGCTGATGGAGTCGCTCGAGAGAGGCTAAGAGCAACATCGCCGAGGCTGGAACGTGTGAGCCGAACGCAGACCCCGCCCAACTTTGTCCCTTCACTCGTCAAGAGCTTCCTGGAGACAGCCCGAGCTGCCGTTGACTCGTTGGTTCAAACGCTGTCGAGCTACGAGAAGCCCCCCGGCGACGAAGTCGCTCTCTTCATAATGGAGGCTCAGAGGCGTCGGGATGTCTCGTTTAAGCGAGACCACTTCTTCCTCAGGACGTCCACGGAGTACGCCAACGTTCAACTCACCCTAGAGGACCTTCAAGGGATACTGGAAGCGAGGCTGCTCGAGGTTTCAGGCAACTACATCAGCGAGCATGGACTAACACGCCTTGAACGCGCAGACTACGAGGCGATGGCGGAGAACCTGAGACGACCTCCGCAGGGACGGATCATACCTTTCCTCCTGAACACCGACGATGTGGAGCCCGACAGATACTCTGTGAACCCTCTGAGGGCCTCGCTTAGCGAGACCCGCCAGAGCGCGTTTCCAGCTGCGAACGTGAGAATGCAGGGCTTAAGGCTTGATCCCCGATTCGCTGCCAAATATGAGGGGTCGCTCCTTAGCGCACGTGAAGCTGAGACGATAGAGGACCGGCTGCGGGCTGAAGAACAGCGGACGTACGTCGACTTCGCCGACGCACTCAAGTATGAGGAGCTATCCAGGCTTTCCGACAGGCTAGGAATCCACCTCTCAATCCCTGCTCTAAGGATGCCGCTGGAGCCGCTCAGAGCGGAGAAGAGCGAAGGGCCTCTCCACAGGCTCATTCAAGAGAGCCACAAGGACTACAGTACGATAGCCGAACTCTACGCCCTCATGGGAAGAAACGTGAGGAAACGGAAGACACTTCTGTTGACGGTGCCCCACTCGCCGGAAGGTTTTGGGTCTAAGAAGGCTGCCGAAGGCCAACTGGTGTTGAACGAGCGAGGCCTCGAACGGATCGAGGTCAGGTACCGCACAGCGAGGCTGTACCCGAACGAGGTCGACCGGAACGATGTCAGCTTCGCGGAAGCGAATGGCAACGTCACAGTCGGTGCATCTTCCATACATGAATACAGCTTTGCGGCGACACCATCATCTCCGCAGTTCGCCCTCTACTCGCTCCTGTCGCCGGAGGACGGCGCCATCTGGCATGGGGTGGGCAGGTATGCGGGAACTGAGGTTGTGAGGAGCTACGCGAGCATCCATGAGTCCGCGGGGAGAGTGCTCGCTGGCCTTCCAGGGTGGAGGCCGCTCGCTCCTCTCAACCTCAACCTTGCCCCTGGCAGGATGTGGGTTCACGAACGTTACCGGAACATAGATGCCAGTGTCGGATGCGTCGAGGACCTAGTAGGTCTCCTGCGCAGCTCCGCGGCTCTGGAGCCGCTCCAGGTTAAAGCGAGGCCACTAGCGCCGTAAAGGTCTGCGGGGCCGCCTCGCGACCGGCGACCTCCGGCCGTTGAAGATGCTGCGAAGGTTATGCTCTAATGGCTAGGCATCAGCCAGAACTCGTTGCCGTAGGGGTCCGCGAACATGGCGTACGTTCCCCAGGACTCCTTAGTCAACTCCTGAGTGAACTTGACGCCCTTCGCCTTCAACTCCTTGCATGTAGCCTCGATGTCCGGCGTCGTGAA
Organism: uncultured Candidatus Bathyarchaeia archaeon; assembly: GCA_964427455.1. Lineage (GTDB taxonomy): Archaea > Thermoproteota > CALKCG01 > B24 > JAWCPE01 > JAWCPE01. The sequence continues at coordinate 3,319 of CAYRUY010000095.1, forward strand.
GAGGATGCCGGTGTTGCCAGGCTCCAGTGTCTCTGCCTCACAGAGGTGGATGCCCGTCTTTGAACCCTTCGGTGCAACCACGACCCAATGGCCTTCAGCCTCGCCGCGGACCTCGAAGCCCAGCTTGTCCCTATACCATTCGGCCGCCTTCTGCGGTGGCGGCGATACTACCACCGCTACCGTGGCAAACTCAAGCATCATACAGGTCATCAGCGGATGAGGACTAGCGTGCTCTTAAGGCTTCGCTTGAAGCTGCAGCTCGTCGGTGTCTATTCGTCGCCTAGCCCAGCAAAGCTTTAAGAGATGACCTGAAAGGCTCTAGGGCCGTGGCCGCCGTAACGTAGCCTGGTCAGCGTACGGACATCCCAGAGAGGATGGTATAAGCCTGTGGAGCCTGGAGGCCGGGTTCAAATCCCGGCGGCGGCCTCCAACCAAACCGATGCCTGAGCCGATCTCACGCTGGACTCACGTCGTGGCGCCTTGATCTACCGTCTGCGTCAATTCTTTTAAGGAGAGCCTGAGGCTAGCTTCTCGCGGAGCGCCCTGTTGGTTGACGCTTGACACCACCTTTGAGGCCCCGAGCTGGGACTACCTGTACGAGTTGTGCATCATGCTCGCGAACGCCATCAAGGAGTCTCGGTTTCAACCAGACATCTTGGTCGGTGTAGCGCGAGGAGGCTGGGTGCCCGCCAGGGTTCTCTCAGACCTCTTGGAGAACCCTAACGTCGCAAGCGTCAAGGTTGAGTTCTACGTCGACGTGTACAAGACCGGTCAAGCCCCTGTGATCACTCAGGAGGTCTCTGTCCCGGTTGCCGGAAAGCGCGTCCTCGTCGTTGACGATGTGGCGGACTCAGGCCGAAGCCTGAGGCTTGTGAAGGAATGCCTCTGCGCAAAGGGAGCGAGCGATGTGAAGATCGCGTGTGTCTACTACAAGCCCTGGTCCGTCGTCAAGCCAGACTTCTACAGCAAGGAGACAGGCTCATGGGTCATCTTCCCCCATGAGACGAAGGAGACGGTAAGGAAGATCGCGGACAAGCTGACGAAGAAGGGCATGAGCCTCACACAGGTCCACGCTGAGCTTGTGAAGATAGGCTTGAAGCCGCTCCTGGTCAGGAAGTTCCTCAAGGAGATCTACGGCAGGGAATGATCGAGAGGATCCCTGAATACGGATGGTCCATTCTTGTCACAGCTCTGAAGGGCGTTGATGTAGAGCAGCCCGACCGTTGGCTCTCTTGGCTTAGGCAGGTGGCGAAGCCGGTTGAAGCCCAGGCCTTCGACGCCCAGAGGGTGGCTGGAAGACGCCACCTTTACTTCGCCACGCTCTTCGCTCTGAAAGCTTTCTCTGAGGCTTCGAACGTGTCGGAGAGCATCGCTATGGAGGCCCTCATCCAGTCCTCGGCTCAGAGACAGGTCTTGAGAGCGATCGAGCGGCTAGGCGTCAAACCGGGCATGAGTGACGTGGCGATACTGCTAGTGTCGAAGGACGAGGAGGAGCTTGGAGCAGCTTTCACGAGGCTCAAGGCGGCATCCGGCGAACTGATAGACGAGGACCTTCTTGAGATCTCCCCAGCTAAGTTCAACGGCTTGAGGTCTCTGTTCGGCATAAGCGAGAGAGAGTTGGCAGCAGAACGTGACGCGCAAGACCCTGCGTCGGCCTTGGTGAATCTAGTCGTCGAGCGGATGACGCTTGAGGCTTCAAGGCGGCGAACGCCCCGCCGCGTTCGAGACGAGGAGCGTTCTAGCGCCCGATCTTGACCGCATAGTGCCCCTCCTTCTTTACGCTGGCAGTTTTGGCGAGTTCTGACCCCGAGGGGTGAAGGACGATCAACAGCCCTGACCAGTTCTCCGAGAGCGTCCTTGTCTTGCAGTTCGGACAGATCCGGCTACCTCTCCCGCCGCTTGGGAAAACCTGCCTGCAGGTTGCGCACGCGACCTCGCTCATCTCAGGCCGTCTCCTCCCTCGCGGCTTCTTGGGCCTTCAGTTTCGCAACATCTTCGGCTATCCACTCGACCTTCCCGAGGAAAGGCTGCCTGGCCGTGACACCTATCTTGCCTGTTGATCCACCCTTCGCGAGGCTGACCGCGGCAACTCTAACCCTGACCATATCGCCCTTCTTCAGTACTCTGTGCGTCTGCTTCCCTGTGAGTGCCCCCTGCCTCTCGTCGTAGGTGATGAAGTCGTCCATGATCTGGGAGACGTGGAGAAGAGCGTCCACAGGTCCGATTCGAACGAAGACGCCGAAGTCTTGGACCTCGACAACCTCGCCCTCGATTACCTCTTGAAGGACAGGGCAGAAGGTCAATAGCGAAAAGGAGACCTTGTGATACGTCGCGCCGTCTCCTGGCATGATACGGCCCATAGGCTCAATGTTCAGCTCTGTCACCGAGAGGACGTAGCCCAGGGACTCGTCCACCGCCCCCGTGTACTTCAGCCTCAGCTGCTCCTCTGCAGCGGCGAGCAAGGGCTGACCGAACTTCTCCGGTGGGATCCTCACGGTGTCCTCCAGCTTCACGACCCTAAACACAGCCTGACCCTGCCCTGCGCTCCACCAGCCAGCACATTGCCAGGAAAAGCGACCTCTCTAGCTGTTAAACCAGCCGCGCATGGAAGGGTACAGCAACCCAGTGCCTATTCAACTTTACTAGGGGCGAGGTCTGCTGCCTCCGTTAGAGCCCGTGAGCCCTGTCTTATCGGCCGAAGCAAGCTTTGATTCGCAAGAGGCTATAACGGGTAGCCCATGTGGTCGTGGGGCCGGTAGTTCTGTAGCTTCCTCACCGCGTTGACTACCCGCTGGGTTGTGGGGAACTCGTGGTCGCACTGGGGGCACCGCGCCATATCGCAGTACAGCTCGCCTATCAGCCGTCTGCAAGCCTGACAGCTCACAGCTCTAGCGTAGAGGATGTCAAACTCGTAACCGCACTTCGGACAGGTCAAAGACCTCTCCTTATACGACAAG
>CAYRUY010000096.1:0-6264 GCA_964427455.1 uncultured Candidatus Bathyarchaeia archaeon
ATTGAACAAAGTCTACCTCTTCGAGGCGAGAGGAGGCTTCAAACCTCTCCCAAGGTGTCAACCGGCTTCGCATACGACAACGCAGCCGTGTTTGGCTCCTCTTAACCTGATAAGCTTGCTGCTCCGCTTCGCCAAGGATAGCCGACGATACCTGGATATACTTCAGCAACACTTATCAAGAACACGTATGCGCGACGCTTGCAGTGTGCATGTGTGGTGAACCTAACGGCCAGGATGCCTGAGACGTTGAGACGTGAAGAAATGATCAACGCCTTAGCTGGGATCAAGGCGCTTCGAGCCGAAGCCCCATCATGGGAATGGAGCGGCCAGAAGGAGATTCGGAAATGGCGGGACGCCACCAAGTAGCGATCATCGATTCACCAGTCGGCGCCAAATGGTTCAGCGAGTAGATAGTCTTTCAGGAACAAGGCTTGAAAGGTACGTCACCGGAGTTCAGGGGTGTCTCAGTCCTTTGAGCGGCCCATATCTTGCGGGCGTGGATGTCGGGACCACGGGTTTGAAGGCCGCCCTCTTCGACCTTGACGGCCGTGTGGTTGGGGAGGCGTCTAGGCCGTACCCCGTCGTTCAACCCCAGATGAACTGGGCCGAGCAGGATGCGGGGCAGTGGTGGAAGGCGTTTAAGGAGGCTGTCGGGGAGCTGACCGCAAAGGCCGAGGCCTCTGAGATAGCTTCCATAGCCATAGACTCCCAGTGCCCTTCTCTTCTCCCCATCACGGCGGACGGCCAGCCTCTTAGAAACGCCCTGCTCTGGTTCGACCGTCGAAGCGTTACGCAAGCTGAGTGGATTAAGAGAACGATCGGCGAGGAGAAGACTGGGCAGATCGCGTGTAACCGAGTCGCCGCTGGAGCCTTCTCCGCGCCCGGGATGCTATGGATACGGGAGCATGAGCCTAAGGTCTTCGAGGCAGCTCGATGGTTTCTCCACGCCAACGACTACATAGTCTTCAAGCTGACAGGCCGAGCAACGATGGATTGGGCTAACGCATCCTTCACGCTCCTGTTCGATGTTAGGCGGCGGGAATGGTCGCAGGAGCTATGCGACCTCATGCGGGTCCCCGGGGAGAAACTGCCGGAGGCCGTGGCCCCCTGGGTCCAGGTGGGCGAGGTGACGGCGCAGGCGGCTGAGGAGACGGGTCTCCGTCAGGGGACGCCGATCATAGCGGGAGCCGCGGACTCTGCGGCTGCAGCCCTCGGAGTCGGTGCCGTGAAGGTTGGAGATTCCATGGACAGCTCAGGGGCCTCCACGGTTCTAGGCGTCTGCGCCGACCAGCCAATCTTCAATCCCAGGTTCATGGTGAGGGCTCACGCGATCCCTGACCGGTGGCTCTTCATGGGCCCTTCGAGCGCGACGGGCGCATCCCTAAGATGGTTCAGGGATAATTTCTGCAGGTATGAGGCTCGGAGCGCCGAAGAGCTTCAGCTGAGCGCGTACCAGCTCATGGACCTAGAAGCCGAGAGGTCTCCTCCGGGAGCGAGGGGCCTCGTCTTCCTCCCTTATCTGGCGGGTGAAAGGGCGCCTATCTGGGACCCCGATGCGAAGGGCCTCCTCTACGGCCTAACGCTCAGTCACACGCGAGCGGACGTGATCAGGGCGATCATGGAAGGCGCCACGTACGCTTTAAGGCATAACATGGAGTTCATGGAGGCCCTAGGGCTTAGGATACAGGGTCTCAGGCTGACGGGCGGCCACGCGAAGAGCAGGCTTTGGCGCCAGATCAAGGCAGATGTCACGGGCAGGAAGGTGATCGTGACGGCTGTGAAGGAGGCTTCGGCCCTAGGATCAGCGATGCTCGCCGGCGTAGGCATCGGCCTCTTCAAGAACCCTATTGAAGCCTCTGAGCATATGGTCGTCGTTGAGCAAGAGGTGGAGCCCAACCTAGAGCTTCAGAAGACGTACACGCCGCTCTTCAACCTTTACAAACGCCTCTACATACCGGAGCTCACGAGGCCCAGGGCCGAGTGAAAAGCTCTTCTGTCGTCATTCAGAGCACGTAGTCCACTTGGGAAGTCTTATAACGCTACTGGAGAAACATTACGGTGCTAGTAGGGCGTCGATCTTGAGGGACAAGCTTATCGTTCGGCCAGTCGTGGGTCTCCTTATAGGAGTTGTTTTGGGCTATGGCTTAGCTCTCAGCCGCATAGTTCCCCTTGAAGCCCAAGTCTCAACACTTCAGGAACAGATAGCAGACCGAGACGCGGTGATCAACGCCTTACACATCCAAATCGCAAGTTTACAGGAACAGATATCGCTATCTCAAACCCTGATCCCACCCGTGCTGCCAAACTATAGTTAGCTGTTCAAGGGCGCCTATGCGCTGTACAAGGGAGGAGACGACAGTTCACTGGTGGTTGAGTTCCACACGCGGAAACGATTCCACGGAGTTTGCAGTGCGCCTTAGCTTTTTGGAGCATAACGGTACTCATGCTAGGTTATCCTTTTCTCAAGAGGCCGGCGTAATTGATATGAGAGAATACATGGAAGGTTACAATGGTGATTGGATAGTGCCGGGGAAAGAGTTCAAAATCCTTGGTTCCGTGTTCACAAAGGTGAATGAGTCGTTCATATCTACTAGGGGGCTTGGAGTAAGGCAGTGTGTTCTCTATGAAGGCACAATGCCTATTCGTTCATTCACATGGGTAGTCTACCTGGATAAGGAATTCGGTTGGCCTCTAAAATTAAGGAACACTGTTTTCGAGATGCATTTCGATTACGACGTCGAACTGAACCTAGTTGAGACGAACATACCTGGATTGAAGAAGACTTGAGATCGACCCGTGGGCAGATCTAGGTCGATTGTTCATCCCAGTCCGCAGGAGCCTCCCCATGCCCGAGAAACTAGGGATGAGTGAGATAAGGTTCGGCGCCAAGGTCTTCTTCATCTACGTCACCTTACGATTCTCTACCTATCTGGGCTCAGAGGCGGGCGAAAAAGAAGACGCCGTTGAGGATTGGTCTAAACTGTTAATCTCATCGGGTGAAGTGAAGCGTTCCGGTATGCCCGGCCGATAACAGGGATTGAGTATCTGCTGGTAACCGGTCCAGCGGTAGTATCTCCCAACCGGGGCATGGATGTGTCAAATTCCCGTAGTCTGCATGCTTCTACATCCCTACTGGCCTTGTTGTTCTGCATGATTCTGCTCTTCTCAAGCGCGGCAGAAGCATCCGTGCTAGCTCAGGGTTGGGATGGACCTGAGGAGCCGCTGCGGTCTCTGAAAGGCAACCTAGTGCTGAGGGTCTACCCTAACGGCACCGTAGCAACTAGGGCTGTTGGCAGCCTCGAACAAGCCCTTAAGCCAGGCACCCCTCGTCTCCCCGTGAAGGGAGCGACCTGCGACCTCTCCGTAGGGCCTGGAGGCTTCAACCTGACAGAGGTCCAAGTCAGCCTCTCAATCAAGCTTGACCCGTCGATGGTAGAGCAGCTTTCAGGGCTTAGGCTTGATGTTAAGGTGCACAGTGAGGAGATGCAGAGCAACGCATCAGTCGACTTCGAGCTACCCGGGCTCCTTGGGGCCAACGGTTCAATTCATACAGTCCTCGCCGGGGAGAACCTGCAAGGAGAGACAGCCCTCCATCTGACGCTTAGGCTTTGGTACGGAGAGGGCACCCTAGGTCGACGCATGGGAGTAACAAGGGAGTTGATCGAAGAGCTCGTCGCGAACTTCGAGATGTATACGGAGGTTTTCCAGCAGCTTCTTGGGCAGTATACCGATGGGAACCTGACCCTCACGGAGCTGACGCTGGAACACTCCGAGCTGGCAGAGGCGTACGGAACCTTGAGAGTCCACGCTCAGGTCGAGGGTAGCTACGCGAAGGCCTCTGCCGCGCTAGCATCAGCCTTTACAGCCTCTGCGGGGAACATGGAGGCGATAGAGCGGTTGACGGAGGAGCTGGCCAAGGCTCATTTCACGAAGGCCCTGACCACGGACGCCTCAATCACCTACGAGGCGGCTGAGCAGGCGTTCAACGCAGAGTTCACTCAGGTAGTGGAAGGCGACTTTGACCGAGAGGTCAACACGGTCAAGAACGTCTACCTCCAATACCTTGAGGAGCTGACGCCTCAGCTCAGCTCTGAGACCTACACGGGCCTGAAGGAGTTCCTGCTCCCCACAAACGTAAGCGCGCGAAACCTTCACGCAACCTTCGAGTATCACTCCAGCGAAACCAGCCATGGTTTCAGCTTCACAGCTGAAGGCTTCGCCTTTCAACCAGTGAGGCCTGAGGCTGTTCTGCCCTTCCTTCGAGAATCTTCGTTCAGGACGCCCATGCCGGACTTCAACCTAACCTTGGAAGGTGGCTCCGACGAGCATGAGATGGTTGAGATACATGTGCCTGAAACGGTGGCGCCGCCGCTAACGGCCAATCCTCACAGGGCTATCTGGGCTTTGGCGAAAGTGACGGGCCTCGACGAGGTCTGGTTCGAGGCGAAACCGAACAGTTGGGGGGTCGCGGACTTCAACGTTCAAACAGAGACGGCGGTCATCGCCGGAGCCTTGCAGCCCGTGGTTTTCGTGACCAACTCAACGATCTTGGAGAGCCCTGAGATCGCGGAGGACCATCTAAGCGTCAGGGTTGAAGGCCCGTCTGGAACCCGGGGCGCCATGAACATAACGATGCCGATCCAAAACGGCATCGTGGAGACAACCGTGAACGGGCTACGCGTGGAGCCTCAGGTCGCCTCGAACGGAACCCATTACTTTGTCTACCTTCAATACGGTCAGTCGGTTGACACGATACACGTCGTATGGCCGACCCCTACGCTTACGATGAAGACGAGCGAGACGAAGGTAGAGACCGGTCGAAGCATCACTGTGACAGGAGGCCTCGGCGCGGCCGGTGAAGCGCTCGCGGGTAAGGCCATACGCATATTGGTCGACGACGAAGTGGCGGGGACCGTCCTGACGAATGCTCAGGGCAACTACTCGTATAGTCAGGCTTTCAATAAGGCGGGAAGCTACGAGGTGAAGGCGGTCTTCCCGTATTATCAGACGAGCTTCGAGAGTCCGGCAGCCACGCTTACCGTCGAGGTGTCGCTCCTCCAAAGGCCTGAGGTCTTAGCTGGCATAGTCGCCGCAGTCGCGGTCGTCATAGCCCTAGGGTACGCCCTCACAAGACGAGGAAGGAGGGCTGCACAGGCCCCGGCGTAAGCCCAATCTCAAGAGTTTCTGTCATCTGCGGTCCGAAGGAGACATGCTCTACGGACATCATGGGACACTGCCCACCTGCGGGGTACCACACTCGCCAAGCGAGTGGCTTAGGAATAGGGCTTGAGCGCGTGATTGCTGACTAAGGATCTGGGAGGCAGCCCTCAAGGTCGATTCCCCTTGCCTAACCCGCTTGTGCAGATAGAAACACGGTTCTCAGCTCGAAACGTCTCTATGATGTCCAGCGTCAGGGAAAGGTATATTTCTGCTCTTTGCGGTAGATGGTCGGCAACGTAAGGGAGGGGCCTTTATGGACGCGGCACAGCTGAAGAAGGGCTTGGTAGCAGTATCTCGGTTAACTGGAAGCCGGGGATGGTGCCCTGGCACGAGCGGGAACAGCAGCGTCTTTAACCCTGAGACGAAGCTTGTCTACATCAAGGGCACAGGCAAGAGCATGACCGAGATGGACGAGGCCGACATCCTGACGATCGACTTAGACGGAAGGGTCCTCGAGGGCGAGGGAAGGCCTTCGAAGGAGGTTAACTTCCACGTAGGACTCTACAAGGCGAGGCCTGACGCCCAAGCGGTGCTTCACGTTCATCCACCCTATGCCACTGCTCTCGGAACTGCGGGTAAGGTGTTTCCTCTAGCTACAGCTACGGCGAAGGCGATCGTGAAGAAGGCGCCTCTGGTCGGGTATTATCCGCCGGGCTCGATGGAGTTGGCTCAAGATGTCCTTGAGGCCTTCAAGGACCCGGAGGTGAAGGCCGCGATCCTTAGGGCTCACGGCGTCGTCGCTGTGGGGAAGACGATCTACGACGCGTACCACATGACGGAGTGGGTTGAGGACGCGGTTAAGGTTACCTTCCTCTCGACGCTTATGAAACGGTACATGTAAACATCCTTGCGAAGGGGTTGAGGCTTGAGGTTCCTCATCGTAGGCGACTTCTTCATCAAGGCCTCCATCTTGCAGGAGGCTCTGGAAGACGCCCTAAGCGATAGAGAGGACCTAGAGTTCCGTACATTGGAATGGAAGTTCTTCCGCGAGGAGACGATCGCCTATAGGCGGGAAGAGACCCGGACAGGCGTCCAAGAATCTGT
>CAYRUY010000097.1:0-6240 GCA_964427455.1 uncultured Candidatus Bathyarchaeia archaeon
GCCCACATCGATATGTCCTCCTGCATCGTCGCGTCGCAGGGAAAGATCCACCTGGAGACACGTAGGCGCTCCTCAAGGTAGTCTGCTCCCCACTCAGGTTCCTTACCCCACCCTGGCCGAAACGGGTCTAGCTCACGGGTCAGGTCGACGACACGCTTGAAACGCACAAGCCATCACATCGCCCACAGCGTCGCGAGAGCAGGGATAAAAGCCTGCAGGAGAAGGCTTCCGACCGGAGAACGAAGGCGTTCAGGAGCGCTGATGCTCTGAGCTAGGGCTTAACGCAGCCTCCCGAGCCTGCGCGCAGCCTCAGCGACCACGGTTGGGGTTCCGAAGCCCCCGGCCTTCGTTACGACATGGAGCCCATCCCATCTGCCGCCTAGGAGCCGCCCTATCGGGATTCCGGCAGCCACCTCTCCTTGAACGGCGATCGCCTTCGCGCCGAGAGCCTTCAAGACCTCAAAGGAGGTTACGCCGCCTAGCAGAACGAGCCCGGTGAACTCTGCGATCTCCGCGGCTTTGGCCGCGATCCCTGAGACGGTTTCAGCCACCCTCGAGGCGACCTCGCCGCTGCTGAGCCCCTGCCCCCTCCCCTTCTGATGTGTCTCGGCGACGTTCTCCCCTAGCGTCGTAGCTAGGATAACGGGCGTCTTCAGAGGGCTGAGCTGCTTCAACTCATCGAGAAGAGCGGTGACGGACCGTTCCCGGCTTTCCCCGTTCAGAAGCGCTGTTCTGCCGTCGACCTCTATGAGCTTCGCCCCCGTCGCCCTCTGGGCCTCAAGCGTCTGCCTAACAGAGACAGGGTTCGGGCTTCCGGAGATGATCAAGACCGGCCTTTGGGATGCGAGGCCTAAGGGCTCTGGAAGCTCAGCCGCTAGCCCGGCGGAGCCGGCTGGTAAGCCTTCAGGGTCGACGGCTAGAAGGCCTTGAGCTACGCTCCGCAGGTCTGCGTCGGTCACCGCGTCTGCGACGAGTATCTGAAAGCCGTCGTCTTCCATGGCCCGAACGGCCTCTGTCACAGCCGTCGGCCCTTCCATCACCGTTGAGAGCGGCAGATGGCCGACTCGCCTAGAGCTCTGGGCCTCGACGAGCCGTGGAACGTAAGATTCGCGGGCGGGCATCGTCGGGTCCTCGCCGTAGTAGCTCTGGGCCAAAAGGACGCCGTTGACTAGATGGTATCCGCCTACTGTGATGCGGCCGTTCGCCGGATACGCCGGAGCGAGCAAGCAGAGCGTGGCGCCGATGCCGTCCATCACGGCGTCTAGCTCAGCGCCGATGTTCCCTCTCAGGGTGGAGTCTACCTTCTTGTAGAAGGCCTCAAAGCCGAGGCTGTGAAGCCTCTCAGCCGCAGCTCTAACTTGCCTGTACGCATCCGCGGCGTTGACTTCACGCGTATCCGTGTTGTAGGCTACTACATCGTAGCCTTGGACGAAGCACGCTGCGTCGCTGAGGCTTAGTGGAACCACGCTCTTGACGCCGTAGGAGGCGAACTGAGCCGCTGCATCGTTGGCCCCAGTGAAGTCGTCAGCGAGTATCGCTAGTTTCCTCTGCAAGACTATCCCTGTCGGGACTTTGAGGCTTAACGCCGAGATAAGACTTGCACAGACCTCACAGCCTGCTGCGGGGTCTGGAAGCCTAAGCGTGGAGGCCTGGGGCTCTGAAGCGCTTAAGTCGAGAAGCAGCGCTTCGTGGTCTGTGGGTGGGAGCGTTGCCCAGGCTCACGCGGCGCAGGAAGCTTGTTCTCACCGCGTCTGTTGCGGCCGCGGTCATCATCGCCTCTGCTCTTGCAGTCTTGACGGTTACGGCTTCCGTTGAGGTCTCGGGCATGCTTGAGACGAACGGCGCCACGAGGGCCTCCCTGACCGTTCGGAACACTGGTCCAGGGCAGGCAGTTATCTCGTTCATCACGGTCAGAGCTGAGGGAGGCAGGAGCATCGCCTTAAGCCGCTTCAACAAGCAGGGTTTGTTCTTCGTGGAAGGCGATTCGTTCCCCGTGCTCACGCTCAGCGGGAGACTGCTTGCCGGCAGGGGCGCGCGGAGCGATGGCCCCATCTACCTGGAGCCAGGGGGCGAGGCGGAGCTGAGGCTGATGGTGGCCAGCGAGACGCTCTTCCAACCTGGGAAGAGGTACCAGGTTTCTGTCTCGTATGGAGCCTACACGGTTCTCCTCTCAGCCCTCCTAACGCGCACCGTTGAGCTCCCCGTCAGCCAGGCTGAGCAGCCAATTCCGGTTGTGAAGACGTATTTTGCAGCCCCAGACCTGCCGGGAGCTGAGGGGGATGCGGGCGCAGAGGCGGGCCGGATGAAGCATGCTTTGGACATGTACGCGGCGGAGCACCAGGTAGCCTTTCAAGTTCACCTTGGAGACACAGCTTTTACCGGATGGAACCAAGGCGAGGGTTTCAGGCTTTTCGCTGCCTTCAATGTCGGAAACCTGGAAGGCCGTGACGTAAGCGGTTGGGTGATGAACGGTGGGGTCGCGTTCGCCTGGCACTACGTCTTCTTCAACGGCTCAGGGTCGGAGAACTGGCGGAAGGTCTTCGGCGTCCGTTACTCAACAGACTGGCAGGGAGGCTCTCACACGGTCGAGCTTTCAGGCGACCCAGACGTGGCTCCGTTCACGAAGGATGTGCCTCAGAACTTTACGCTCTTGCCGGAAGAGGACACGATGCTGCTAGACCTTGCCTACAACCCCACGGTGAAGGTTGTGGCCGTTGACACGTACAGGTCGCGTCCATACTTCACATACGCACGGTACGGGAAGGGCTGGGCATTCGCTTTCGAAACGCATCAGGCTGTCGATAACCCCCAGCCTGTGGAACAGCTCGCGTTCAACGCCCTGACGAGGGCCCTCAAGCCGTGAACCTTACGAGGCCCTAAACCTCGCCTCTCTCCAGCGCCTTGAGTTCCTTCAAGGCGTTATGTCTCTCCGAGGAGCGACCTATGCCACAGATCCTCGTCAACGGGTCCTCTTCGGGGCTGCCGAGGCCGGAGAGCAGGCGCTCGTACTTCCGTATGTAGAGCTTGAGCGCCTCCTCTCTCTCCACGCTCAGCTCCAGCTTTCCATGCTTGGCGAGGACGATCCGCTTGAAAGCCTCGATCACTTGGTTCGGAGCAACGATCTTGAGCTGTCCCACTCTGTCACCTGAGTACGCAAGTGAAAGTCCTGATATTAACCTTCAGGAGCCCGGAGGCGCCTCAGAGTGGAGATGCCACCCGCAGCTCTACTTCTGTCCCTGGTTGGGTTCACGTCGAGGTTCCCACCGCGAGCCTCATCGTCCCGTGCGTCCTGGGGAGTATTGATCAAGGGAAGCTCCTTACGCCGGTAGGTTTATCAGCTTGAATGTAAGACTTGAGGTAAGGAGGATTGAAGCGATGTCTGAGCTGGTTCTAGGGGAGGTTTACACGTCAAGGGTTTCGAGCAAGGGACAGCTGACGCTGCCGAAGGGGCTGAGAGAAGCCTATCACGTTCAGGAGGGGGAGCTAGTGGTCTTGGTTCCGGTAAAGGAGGGTATCCTGTTGAAGCACACCGGCGACATTGGGCTGTCTGGCTTATGGCGCGGCTTATGCACACCTGAGGAGGCGGAGAGCTGGATTGAGGAGTTGAGAGCCCAGTGGAGACAGGAGAAATCTACGTCCTCGACACCATAGCCTACGTGAGCCACCTACTTGGCGCCCTGCCCAAGAAGCCTTACGAGGTTATGGAGAAGGCCCAAGCTGGAGGATGCAAGCTAGTTCTTCCATCGATCTCGCTCGGCGAGGCCATATACGTCTTCATGAAGGCTCGTGAAGTTAAAGGCAGAGTCGCCGATGAAAGCATGGTATGGGAGATGCTCGATCGATTAGAGCGGGGAGCATACATCAGGGTTGAAGACTTGGACTTCAAGGACTGGAGAAGGGTCGTCAATCTGCCGTACAGGGACCTACATGACCGGATGATCGTTGCGAAAGCACTCCGACACGGCGCCACCCTCATGACTAACGACAGGGAGATAGCTGAAAGCAGAAATGTGCCCACCCTCTGGTAGAACCAACGTGGAGGGCTCCCAAGCCCTCTCTCACGACCCAGTTCACCGTCCTTCTCTTGAGATACAGGTAAGAGATGCGGTTATCCCTTCCAAGGATAGAGAACTGAGTACGTCGTAAACGAGAAGGTTGACGGATACTAGGTGGGGGGAGGGATTTGAACCCTCGAAGGCCTACGCCATGGGATTCCGAGCCCCACGCCTTAGACCCGGCTTGGCAACCCGTGCTGAAGGTTCCGAGAAACGTTGATTAGGTGCCCTCCCCCCTACTAGGTGGGGGTGCCCCTACTACGTACTTCGATCCACAACCCAAAGTGAAACGAGTCGACCTGTTCAGCCGCGATGCCGAACTCAAACGGTTCTCCGATGCGGTTACTTACGCGTCGCTAGTTGTGATAATCGGGCCTCGTAGAACGGGAAAGACCTCGTTCATGAACGTAGCGCTCGCAGAGTCGGGCTTTCCTCATATCAGCCTAGACCTACGTGGGTTACCCTACAATCCTTCACGAGCTGATATCGTTCGTAGGTTGGAGGCTGGATTCAACCAAATCGACCGAAAATGGCTGCATACCCTGTGCAATGCGCTGACAAGAGTAAAGGGGTTCACTATTCTTGGCAACGCCATTAGTCTGGACTGGAGCAAAACTGGTGTGGATCTCACAGATTTGTTTGATGAGATTAATCTCTGGGCTCTGAAGCAAGGCACAAAGTTTCTTGCAGGTTTTGATGAGATACAGCTCGTTCGCGGAGACAGGCAGATTCCACGCCTATTTGCCCATATCGCAGACAGTGACCGCTACATAACTCTTGTTGTGACAGGATCTGAGGTCGGCTTGCTCTTCGACTTCTTGGGCTTCGAGGATACAGAATCGCCGCTTTATGGAAGGCATTACACGGAGATTCACATGCGGGATTTCGATCCTAGGGAAGCTGAAGCCTACCTGTTGGCGGGCTTCCAACAGATAGGGGTCCCTGCCTCAACTGATGTAGTACATTACGCGATAGAGAAGCTAGACGGTGTAGTGGGCTGGCTCACCTTGTTTGGGGCAGAGTGCCGCGACCACAACGCGTGCAGCAGAGACCTAGTTGATGAGGTAGTTCACAGGGGCGGCAGACTGGCTAGAGCGGAAGCTCTGAAGCTAACCACTCTTTCACCCCGCTATGGGGTTGTCCTCAACTTCCTAGCTAAAGTCGGGACGGCAAACTGGGCGCAAGTCAAGGCTACATTAGAGGCGCGAGAACGTCGTTCGCTGCCAAACTCCACGATCGCGAGCACATTGAACACTCTAGTGAAGACCAGTCTCATTGCGAAATCGGATGGCCAGTACCGCATTACGGACCCGCTTCTCATGACCGGCATCCAACAGGAACCCCTTCCCGAGGGATAGATAGCCCTACCCTTACCTGGTAGAGGTAGGCTTACCAAAGGGCGCGTAACCTAGATCTGGATCTCGAGCAGACGCAGGAATGAAGCCGGTTGCGTTACCGAGCGCAAAAATGGGGGGAGGGATTTGAACCCTCGAAGGCCTGCGCCATGGGATTCTGAGCCCCACGCCTTAGACCGGGCTTGGGAACGCCTCTTAGTGTTTTCTGTGCGGGGCTAGGTTCATGCCTACGTTCAAGTGTCCGCGGTATTCCATAGCGGCGGAACACTGTTTTTGAGCCTTCAGACGAATTGGCTTCAACGTAGACGACAAAGCCTTTAATCCGGCTCATTCTGAACGGAGCCTGTGGGCTACACGAAGATCAAGGGAACAGTGAGCAACCCGAGAAGGACTAAGGCGCTAGAGCTCGAGTTCTTGGTGGATACTGGAGCTGGATACATGGTTATTCCCCCAGCCATCGCGAAAGATCTGGGCCTGGAGCCTCTCATGAAGGCTAAAGCTATCTTAGCCGACAAGACTGAGGTGGAGGCTGACTACTCATCTGCTTACGTTAAGGTCATGGACAGGGAGGCCCCCGTCCCGGTTTTATTGATCGATGCGCCCATGCCACTACTAGGAGCCTTCACGCTTCAAGTTCTTGGGTTAGAAGTTGACCCTGTAAAGGAGGAGATCAGACCCTCCAGACCTTTCGCCCTAGGTCTCCTAACGGCGACAGATCAGCCTCTGGAATAGCAGAAACACACAGATAACGCGTAACGTTTTCCATGACGCCCAAAGAGCCGAGGAGTGCGGGGGGATAGGTCTACACCCTCGTTCACACCCTCGCCTTC
>CAYRUY010000098.1:0-6090 GCA_964427455.1 uncultured Candidatus Bathyarchaeia archaeon
GCTCAACGGATTAGGACAGTCCTCACGGGACAGTCCCCGAGCACTCATGCTTCGGAGGGCTCCTGAAAACCTTGGAGGATCCTTGCACAGGAAGTGCTCCGGGCGGGATTTGAACCCGCGACCTCTGGCTCGAAAGGCCAGAATACTTCTCCGGGACCGACTGACCGGGCTATACTCGGCGGGCAACAAGGCCCTCGACCGGAGCGACCGGAGCATCAACATCAGAGGGATGAGCCGTTATTTACCTTTGCGATGACCATTCTCTCCAAGGGCACCTGCGGCAGCCTAGCTAGTGCGAGCTGCCTGTCAAAGTCCATTGAACCATCCGCTAAGGAGGTCCTCGGCTCTACGCCTGGCCTTCGCGGTCGACCGTGAAGGAGCCTGCGGAACCCGTCTGAGGAGTGAGGGAGGCGATCTGGAGGCTTTATATCTGCTCTTCCGGCATACTTTCCCCAGGCCCGGTGGCTCAGCTGGCTAGAGCACCAGCTTGGTAACCTGCTGCGTCAAAGAGTTGGTGGTCGCGGGTTCAAAATGACGGGCCCGTCATGGAAATCCCGCCCGGGCCTCGTCTCGCGTCTCGGAGACGTAGCCTTCCACCGTTGCGGAGCCGACACATGGGGAGATCACCTCAAGGCTCTCCGCGTCAACCTCATGATCTGCACCGCCCATCTTGGACTCTTCTCTCATACGCTTCTCAAGAGCCAACATTCCAGCTTCTTCTTTAGCAGACTCGATAGCACGGCCTACGTGCTCCGCCCTGCCTATCGCTGAGCCTCGCGCCGGGAAGAGCACCGTCGGATGGAAAAGAAGGAGGGCGAGTCAATCTTGAGAGCTAGGGCGGGGTTATCTTGATCGCTTGTGTCGGGCATTGGACCTCGCAGGCCATGCATTGGATGCAGTCCGCTTCCCGCGCCGGGTCGGACTTCTTCTCTGAAACCGGGTGGCCGGGACTATCGGCCCAGTCGAAGACGTTGACCGGGCAAACGTCGAGACATGTTCCCTCTCCTGAACAGATGTCCCAGTCCACAGCTACGCTGGTGCCGTGGATGCCAAGCTTCCCCGGAGGCTGCACCGGTCCATAGACGGCGTGGCCCTGATGTTCCCCGGCTCGTTGCCTGTTCTTCTGGAAGTCAGGATCGATCGGCATATTCCCAACCAGCGTCACCCTGTAAGCTTGCTCGAATATAGGCTTTCTGCATCCGCGCACTCCACGTCCTGCCGCACATTTGATCATCCTCACCAAGACGAGGAGAGGACAGCTACAGCATTGAGCTCAACTTCAAGCTTGAAGCGGCTCGTCGCTTATGAGCTGTGTGCTTCAACGGTGGTCGAGATGAACCTGACCTTCCTGAGGTCTCCGTCCGGCGGCATCATATCGGAGATAGGAGACCACTTTCACGTCGCTGCCTTGGACGCACCTTATAGTCTCGTTGAAGTAGTGATAGGATCACGGCGTCGCCCCTAGGTCATCGTATATCTGGAGAAGGTCCATTGCGCTGTACCTTTCAGGCAGAGTCCCCCGCTTCTTGTTGACCTCGTACCAGTGCGCGAGCCTAGGCTGTCAGGCGACCCTGTCCGTTCCCTCCCCTCTAAACACTGCGAGCATCCTTTCACGCGGAGTCATTCGAAGCAACACCTAAGGCTTGGCTTGAACGAGCACCCGTAACTAATAAGCGCGTACGTGGTAACAGGCAAGAGGCGTATGACATGTTGCCTGTGGAGCTGGGCATACTGGTCGTCCTCCCGCTACTCGTGAGGCTATAGAGTGTTTGATGTGTCATTCCGCGGAAACCTTAAATAGAATTGCCTGAGTCCTGCCCGGCGCATCCAATGATGAGGTTGATGAATATGAGGCTTCGCAGCGGGGGTATCCTCGCGGTGAGCGCGGCAGTTATGCTGACAGTCATGTGGCTCGCGGTCGGTCAGGCTGCCGCCGCCGAGCCCCAGGCGGGTGCCCAACAGGCCCCGATCGAGGCAGGGCTGGGCAAAGGCGTAGCCTTCTTCGCGGCGGCACTCGCGATCGGTTTGCCCGGGTTCGGCGCGGCCCTCGCCATGGGTACTGCGAGCTCTGCAGCTATAGGTGCGATGGCTGAGCGTCCTGAGGTCTTCGGCCGCACGCTCATCTACATCGTCTTCATCGAGGCCATAGCCATCTACGGCATGGTCGTCTCCCTGATGATTACGATGAAGTTGTTCGCCTTCTAGCCTCGCCGCCTTCTGGTATCAGAAGGACGGAGCAGAGTGCCTCGTCTGGCCGTCTCGTGGGCTCTCAAAGGATCAAGCCATAGGTTACGAGGGAGTTGCGAACCAGCTCAGATGAGCGGCCTAGTGTTTTCCCTATGATAACCGATCGAACGTCTGAGATCTCGTAGAGCTTCAGGTTCAGATACGCCAGTACGAGACCCACGTGAAGGGGGAAGGACGCGAACACCCTAAGGTTTTCTTCAGCGAGGTATCGCTTGAACGCCATCTCTACTTCGAAGACCTCGGGCTCCTTGGAAGACAGCTTGGACACTACCCTCCCATATTTGCCACTGGCGAGGGTGGTCGCCGCCTCCTGGAGCGTCTGAGCCTCGATCGCCGAGTCAAGTTCGTCCTTCAGCCTGTACCTAACCGCTATCAGCAGCGCCCGTAGCCTCTCCTTTGGGATGTCGAGGCGTTTGGCCCTGATCACCGTTAGCATATTCAGGACATCGATCTCCTGTCCGATCAGGGAGCTCGCGTAGAATCTGTCCCAGCTCTGGAGCGCCCGGGCCATCGTCCATAGCTGAGAGAGGTAGAAGTTGTCCACCGCGTGTTCCAGAGGGAGCACGGTGCCCAGGGCCCTTGCCGAGGTCTGGGCTTCAGCGAGAGGTTCCCGTAGGTCCTCTTCAACCGAAGGGAGAATCTCCTCTATGCTTCCCTTCGGCATCATGGCGAGGCACTCCTCGCGGCTGTAGGATGTCGATGGCAGCAGGAACCTCGCAGCCTCGTCACGGCTTATCTTGGCGAAGAGCGCGGTCAGGACGAGCTTCAGGTTCTCGTAGCCGAAACGCCTGTTGGCATAGTCGAGAAGCTGAGTGCTTCTGCCCCGGGTCCAGCTTGCAACCCTTGCTACAAGCTCGACGTAGCTGGCGAGAAGCGCCTCCTCCACTCGTTCAAGGCTCGGCTTGCCTGTGATGCCGGGAAGGTGCTCGGCGTACCTGGGCATCGAAGCCAGCCTTTGGAGGGCCTCCGTCTCGTCCCGCGCTTGCAAGAGCGCATCTAGGTCTTGCTGCGCCAAGAGAAAGGACTTCAGGGCTCGTACCCTCGCAGTGACGTACCCGAAATCCTTCGCTCTGGCTATTGACAACCCTTCGCAGACACCTTTGGAGGTGAGAGACGGTCAAGAGCCCTTATTAAAATGATAGTCGCCAACACGAGCCCGACCAGACTGCCCGCCAAGGACAGGAGGAAGTCGTAGAGCAAGCCATACCTCTCACCGGCCAGGTGACCGAGCAAGAACCCGAGCAGCACAAGGGCTGGCATTAGGAGCCCAATCAGAAGCGTCTTGGCTAAAAGCCACCTCGGGAGCCGTTTAAGCGTCGCGAGTACTGCCTGTCGGGGCTCAGATGAGTAGGTCCGCATCACTGTTTTCTACCCTTGGAGCGCGTAGCTTACAGCGCAAAGCGTATAAGCAGGCATCGCTGGTGCAGCCAGTTGTGAAGTAGATTGGGGCCCTTCAAACGGTTGAAACGGGGAACGAGGAAAAGAGCAAGACACGTGTTAGTCAGAACCTTGCTTCCTATGCTGTTGATGCTCACCTTAGCAGCAGGAGTGAAGGCATCCCCCGAACAGGAACTTGGTTTTTCCGGATTCGCGATAACGGCTCTCGGCATCGGGATTGCCATAGCCGGGATGTGCCTCGGCGTGGGTTGGGCGATGGGCGTCACCTGTTCGGCCGCCGCAGGAGCCATAGCTGAAAAACCCGAGATCAGCACAAGGCTGATAATCTTCGTCGTCTTCATCGAGGCCATAGCGATCTACGTCACAGTAATCCTGCTGATGATCATCATGAAGCTTCCCTCTTACGCAGGGGTATGAGAGAAAGAACGCCGCTTCCTCCCGTCTCTCTCGGCGTTCCTCTGGCTCGGACAGCTTACGCCGCCCTGATGAGGAGCAACACGGTGAGCACCGCAGCCAGTAAGAGCCACGCTACCGCACCCGCTAAGATTAGCGTACCGCCAACGGCTTCAGGACGCTCTACCATAGCGTAACCAGCTCGGATATCGCCGGGAGTATTCTAATAAATCTTTCTCGCATGGGCTCACTGTTGACGTTGTGAGGTCGCCTCAGCTGCCATGCAACGTTTTAAATGAAAGGTGGACGCACCATTTAGGGGGGGTCCCTTGAAGGCGACTTGCTCCGAGTGCGGCATTTCAGCGGACGTGAAGCCCTGTCAGTTCTGTCGGAAGCCGTTCTGCGAGCAGCACTACGACGCGCATGTTCTATGGGAGAGGAAGCATGAGTCTCTCGCCCATCGCTCAGGTTTTGCGGCTGGCCTCCCCTCCTCTACGGGCCCTTCAGACCTGCATCGCAAACCATATCCCGCCCGGCGAAGGCGTATCGTCCCCTCCGAGCAGGAGGAGGTCACAGCCGAGAGGGGAAACGGGGAGGAGCACTAAAGCATTGACGGCTCTCGGGCTGCACGTATAGCGAGCATCAACTCTTTCCATAGGGATACTTGGGATGGACAGCCCTCACCTAGCACATGACTTGTCTTCCTTAGCCCGTCCATGATGCTGCATGATGCTGAGCCTCGGCGAAGCCTCCCATAGGATTGGACGGACGGCCAGAAAGTCCTTAAGGCTGAAGAAACCTGGATTTAACGGAGAGTCAATTGGATGGCCTGGGAAGGGCCACAGCGTATCTCAGCCTGCCCTTCGATATAATCGCCGGCGCGCTCGTCGGCTACTACGCGGCCAGGCAGCTAGGATACGCCCCCGAGCTGGGCGCGGCGGCAGGAGCGGTTATCGGTACGTTACTCATGTGGACCAGCATCTACCGCGAGGCGAGAAAGGCGGCGAGGAAGGATGCAAAGCCTCCCAAGCTATGAGTACCTAGTAAGCCGTCTCAGAGCCCGGGCGTCAAGCCTCTTCGACCGGGCCTCCTACAGAGCCCTCCTAGGCTCCTCAAACCCCCTCGAGGCCGATTTCACCTTGAACCAGAGCAGGTTCAGTGAGCACCTGCCCCCGCTCACAGCGACGGACTACGAGGGGATAAGAAAATGGCTGAGCGCAGATTTTCCTGAAACGTTCGACTTCACTGAGGGCAACGCGCCGATCCGCGTCCGGCCCCTCCTGAGCAAGGTCCGCGACATCTTTACAGCCATCTATCTCTCTCGGCTGACCGCGGGGAGGAGAGGCGTTGAGTTTCCGCTCGGTAAGGCTATAGCGATCCCGTCGACCCGACAGTTGCATGCGCTCGACCAGAACGCGGACCTGGAAGC
This sequence comes from uncultured Candidatus Bathyarchaeia archaeon, assembly GCA_964427455.1. GTDB lineage: Archaea > Thermoproteota > CALKCG01 > B24 > JAWCPE01 > JAWCPE01. The sequence continues at coordinate 5,468 of CAYRUY010000098.1, forward strand.
TCTCCTGCAAGCCTTTCTCGACGACCAGCTGCGGGATCAGGCTGAGGAGTTGGTTTCGTTCGCGACTGAGGCGGGGAAGGTCTTTCCGCTCTTCAGCCTCCCGGCGTTCGCTGCGCGGAACGCCCTTCTCTTCGCGGAATCCCTTCGTAGGTCTGAGTTCGGGGGCCTCGGGCCTCTTCTAGACGCGGTATCAGAGGGCTCCATGATGGTCGCCTCTGCCTGCTCAGGGGAGGAGGGCGGCGACATCACCCTCTTCGCGGAAAGTTTCAAGTCAGCGCTCGGAGACAGCCCTGCCTTCGCCGAGGCTGATGCCGCGGCCTCGGTCGCGGAGGCCGAAAGGCTCTGTTGGGTCGAATCAGCGTCGCTTGCAAGGAAGTGTCTGATAGGTTACCCCTTCCGAGCTAGGACCGTGGTAGGGCTCCTCTTTCTAGAGTGGTTTGATGTCGCCAACTGGCGGCTGGCGGTCCTGGCTCTTCAAGGCGTCTTGACGGTCGAGGAGGCCGACAGGGCCTTTATCATAGCTTGAGACTAGGACGCCCCTGCCGTCAAGAAGGGCTTGAAGGCCGCTCCGTCTCCGCTGAAGAACTTCAGGCCGAACTCGACCCAGTGAAGCCTCAAGGCCT
>CAYRUY010000099.1:0-6002 GCA_964427455.1 uncultured Candidatus Bathyarchaeia archaeon
TCGTTCAGCTGCTTTCTTCGACGTGGATGGGACGCTTCTCCGCGGCTTCATCATTCAGGCTTTTCCGCGATACCTAGCAGAGAACAGCCTGATTCGGAAAACAATAGCGGACGAGGTGGACCATACCATCGAATCCTATGAGCGAGGCCGGATCGCGTACAGGGACGCGGCTGAGAGAGCCCCCGAGCTGATCGCTTTGGGATTAAGGGGCCGAGAGATTGCCAAGATAGAGGCTTTAGCCCGATGCTTCATGGCAGGCTACGTCCCTGACCGCGAGTACGGATACGCTAGGCCGCTAGTTCAGTGGCTGAAGCATCGCGTCGACTTGATGTTCGCGGTCTCAGGCTCTCCTATAGAGCCGATAAGCCAGCTGGCTTCCCTCGGCTTTGACGAGGTCTACGGCACGCTGTTTGAGCGAAAAAACGGCTTTTACACAGGTAGGGTGGAGCTGAACCTCATCTTGAGCGAGTCGAAGGCCAGACTTATCGACGCCTTAACCGCGGACCGCCGCATAGACTTGGCTCGGTCCTACGCGTTCGGAGACACGGACCAGGACAGTCCTGTCTTAGAGAGGGTTCGGTTCCCCCTCGCGTTGAACCCGAACCGGGCGCTGCGCACGATCTGCGTCGAGCGAGGCTGGCCATGGCTTACACGTAAGGAGTTGTCCCAGCCTTGGGAGAGGATACGCGCCCTCGTAGCGGAGAGGCTTGGGCTCAGCCTAGGGTAAGGCTACTTGTACCTCTTCTTTAGCCACTGGTCGAAGGCCTCCCTGAGGCTATCGGAAAGCTCAGGGTGGGCTGCGCGGTATTCCAGGTAGATCTTCCTGACCGCGACGATGTCGGGGAACGCTCTGTCAAGCTCCTCTAGGAACGCCTTCAGAACGTGCTCAGCCATACACGTAAATGTAGTCAAGACCTGCTCTTAACAAGTTGCCAACAGGGAACATAGGGCTAGTGCTGGGTTGACCTCGCGATCGCACAGAGCACAGGTCTCATACATCTGTTACTGATGTGTTATGGTCGTTATCTGCGAGGCCGCGGGGTTTAGAGGCTACTCAGAAGTCATATACGTCTTCAGGCCTGCTCGCTTTGGAAACGCCGAGTTCAGGTCTTGGTCTGTTTCTTCCGGCGCTCCTCGAGACACCTCTCAGCATTCGGGCAGTAGTCGATGCAGGACGCGAGTCCCCTGAGGACGACCCTCCCACACTTCTGGCATCTCGTCTCATACTCATCCGTGAAGATCTCTACATCTGAGCCGCAGCCGGGACAAGTTACGATGTCAAGCCTCAGGTCGAACATACGGTGCGTAGAAGCTCAATGACGGGCTTAAGCCTTCTGGCTTCGTATGCATTAGAGGTTTATGCGACAAGGAACCTCAACTCAATGTTTGTAACGACCCCCCGCATTCTCGTAGGAAGTGGGATCATCATCGCTCGGACTGTTTTTGAACGCTGACAAAGCTCGTCGCGCGCCCGATCCAGGGTGGGAATCCTCTGTGAATGTGTTGCCGAACTGGTCTCTTATATCCATGGCGTGCTGTCTAGGAGCCTGTCTACTTGGGGGATTGTCTTGAGCCAAGAGAAGTTACCGGGGCTTGTCTGCACGAGGTGCGGGGAGTCCTATCCGTTCGGCACGTTCCTGCCATGCCGGAAATGCGGAGGCGCCTTGCTAGTCCGATATGATCTCGAGACTGTTTCCGAGCAGCTGTCGAGGAGCATCTTAGGGAGCCGCGTTCCTAGAGTTTGGAAGTACGAGGAGCTTCTTCCTCTGGGGAGAGGTCAGCCCGTATCCTTGGGCGAAGGGGGCACCCCTCTGGTTAAGCTTGAGAGGCTCTCCGGCCGGCTGGGAGTCAAGGCTGTGCACTTGAAGGATGAGGGGCAGAACCCCAGCGGGTCCTTCAAGGACAGATATGCGACGGTCTTAGTCTCGCATGCCGCCGGTCTAGGCGAGGGTAAGCTCTATTGTTTCTCGAGCGGAAACCATGCAGCTGCGCTTTCGTGTTATTGCGCTCGCGCCGGGTTGACGGGCCTAGCGTTCGTGTACCCGAGCTCCGGGTACCTCTACTCGAAGAGCAAGATGGCGCAGTCGATGATGTACGGCGCTAAGGTGGTAACGCCTGTCCGAAAGCCCTCAAAGCCGGAGAAGAAGCGTAGAAGCGACTTCTACGCCGAGGCCTATGAGAAGTATGGCTGGTATCCGGCCGTGACCCAGCCTGTCAACCCATACCTTTGCGAAGGATACAAGACGATGGCGTACGAGATCAGCGAACAGCTAGGCTGGAAGCCGCCTGACGCCGTGGTCATGCCGACCGAGTCAGGGGACGGCCTCCTCGGGCTGTGGAAAGGCTTCAAGGAGTTCCGCGAGCTGGGCTTCATCTCCGAGATGCCTAGGATCATCTCTTCACAATGGGGAGGGATCTCCGTCGGGGAGACGAAGTACTCTGGCCACGATCTGTCTAGGAGGGCGATTGAGGAGACCGATGGGGCGATCGCGTATCCCTCGGTTAGAGACGACCTGGCCTACGTGAAGCTGTTAGCCGTTAAGGAGGGGCTTCTGGTCGAGGCGATCTCTGCTGGCTCGGTCGCCTGTATCCCTGAGCTAGTGGAGCAGGGCGTCTTGGACAAGGGCGACACCGTGGTCTCTATTGCGACAGGGAGCGGAATCAAGCATCCAGAGTTGGCTGATGAGATAGCTGAGAGGCCTCTGGAGATCGAGGCTGGCACGGAACTCGAAGCCCTTGCGAGATATTAGCGGCCCCCACCGGCCTTATATTCCCGCACGGCTCCAGAGGACACGACGTATGTGAGGACGAGAGGCATGGCAAACGTTTTGGTCGCTTATTATTCGAGGAGCGGTAACACGAGGAAGGTTGCCGAGGCGTTCGCTGAAGGGGTCAAGGAGGAAGGTGTCGGCGTGGCCTTGAAGAAGGTCGAAGACGTTCAGGTGAAGGAGCTTCTGGACTACGATGGGGTTGCGTTAGGTTCGCCGACGTACTATGGGCAGATGGCGGCTCCGGTCAAGAAGCTCATAGACGACTCGATCAAGCTACATGAGAAGCTGGACGGCAAGGTAGGTGCGGCCTTCACTTCGTCCGGAGGCTACGGATGCGGCGGCGAAACCACGGTGCTCGGCATTCTTCAAGCGCTCTTGGTTCACGGGATGGTCGTCCAAGGAGCCCCAGACGGCCTTCACTACGGCGCAATAGTGGAAGAGAACCGAGGTGAAGCCGAGCTTCGTAAAGCAAGGCTCAAAGGCGTAAGGATGGCCCGGCTCGTCAAGAGGCTGTTCCCCTAGCCTTGACCTTTCACGAGACGGCCACCGCCCGCGAGCGTTCAACACTATGATGCGGAAAGCCTTTGTCATGTCCGTCCATAAGGGCTATGAGGCAGAGTACAGAAGACGGCACAATCCCATCTGGCCGGAGCTGGAGAGGACCCTGAAGGAGCATGGCGTCCATAACTACTCCATCTTTTTCCATCCTGAAACCAACCAGCTTTTCGCCTACTTGGAGATCGAAGACGAGGCGCGCTGGGATGCCGTCGCCGAGACGGAGGTCTGCCGGAGATGGTGGGCTTACATGAAGGAGATCATGCCGTCGAACCCCGACAACAGCCCCGTAAGCCTACAACTCAAAGAGGTCTTCCACGTTAATTGACGCTTACGACAGCTGTGGATGGGGGGCGACGATGGCGAATACGCCTAACGGTCTTCTGAGTTGTGTCTTATTCTTGCCCCCTAAGGCGTAAAGGTGGAGAGCGGCAAAGGCTGAGAAGGTCGAAGTTGTAGGGGAGAGATGGATGGTTGAGGCGTAGATTCCTGGTATTGGCATTCTTCGTAGCCTTCCTCGTCGTATGGTTTGTGTGGAATCCCCCTGGGAGATTCGGGTATCATACCTTCGGGTTCACCGTGTATAGCTCCATACCCATCCCTTACTTTGACCTCAAGATCCATGCCGACGGATTCCCATCAATAAGGGAGAAGGGCCACCTGGTCACCCTGGCGGAGGTAAGGGATCTCCTAGAGGAGGGCGCGGAGGTCCTGGTGATAGGCACAGGCTACGACGAGATGGTGAAGGTGGAGCCACGGGTCCTGGAGTCACCCAAGATACCTGTGAAGGTTTGCGCGACGCCCAAAGCCATCGAAGAGTTCAACGCCCTCAAGAGCCAAGGGAAGAGAGTGGCCGCCATCATCCACACAAGCTGCTAGAAGCAGCCCATGGCAGGATCTATAGAGGCCCTAGAAGCCCTTCCGCCCCACGTCGATGAGTTCCAGTCGTTGAGGATTGAAATGCCTGCTTCCCCGCAACTCCGCTGTCTGACCTTGGCTCTTCACGAGCCGCGGCACTAGTTGGGATGCCCTGAGCACAGGAGGAGCATCGCTGGATCAAAGCGCTTCTCCGTTCGGTGAAAGTATATAAAAATAAGTGAAAGGCGGGCGAGGTTCCACGCCTGAAAAGGTCCCTACACCCAGGAGCTGGACCCGTTCAATTCATTCCAGAGTCGGGTTAGAGCCAAAACGCACTGTCAAGCCTCTAACAAGAAGCCTTCGTACACGTACCCGAAGGCCTTCACGAGAGGAGCTTAGTGTCCTAAGTCATTCCAGTTTGGATAAACTTTGTCTGAAACTATCGCTCCATTGGGCGAACAATTGGTTCTCTCCGATCGTCAAGAGAAGCTTACGAAACAGCGACATTTGAGCAAGGGCAAAAAAGAACCCCTCATAAAAGGGATGCTTGTGTTTCTTAGCGGCCCTCTGCATCAAACCCATCAACAGGACGTTTAAGTTATCGATTTGTTCAAGTTCAACCTTCAGAACCATGGCGAAGAAGTAGTCGTACATGTCATAGAGTATTCGGAGGTCACTATCGCTAACTTCTTTACCCCTCGCTCTCTGCTTCATAACATAATTGTCCCACGATATCATTTGATCCACTAATCTCAATGCAGAATCTCTATCGATCGCCTGACTAAGTTTGTGCCACGGGTTCTCTGCCATAATGGTCCCCAAATGGTAGGCATAGCTCCTGAAATAAATGCTTTGATGTCCCAGCTCTAAGTGAGAGGTTAGGTAAGCCGTCACGAGTAAGCTACTGATGCCCATCGTCAAGAGGCCGCGTGGCACGTATGACTAGCTTGTCACGCCTACCTTGAAACAGTAGGTGGGATCGCGCCTACTACTTCTCAGCTGCTATGCCGCCCTATACGCTCAACTCGCGCGATAGCTTTTAGTGGGGACAAGTCCGGACCCATGGGCCAGCAGCGTCTCTTTTGAGCCCTCGCTTCACCCGGCAGAAGCCAAAAGTTGTCAACCTAAACTAGAGCGGGCCCGGCGGAAGCTGGACCGATAGAGACCAGTGCTTTCTGATAACTAGCTTTCACAATGAAAGGCCCTGCGTCAACATCAGCTGGGTTCGCCTAGAGAAAGCCTTGGATGTCCTAGAAGCCTTCCTGCTTTACGTCGATGAGTTCTAGCCTGGTGATGTTAAGCTCTGTGCATAGGACCTCCGCCATATCTGGGTTAGTCTGCCGTCCCTTGCCGGTGATGAGGCCGCGCGGGTCGAGGCCACCTTGAAGCCTCACCGTCACGTGGAAACCCACAGGCCCCTCCCTCTGGCACACCATACTAGCTGCATGCTAGTTCTCCCGTACCGTCATATCGTTAAATATCTGCGGAGATGTTCTATTGTGAGGAGATAGGGATGGAGAGGGCTGCGGATCTGCTGAAGGATGCCGAAGACTTTCTAGGCGCTGCCATGGATCTTTTCAAGACTGGGCGGTGGGCTAAGGTCTGCTTCAACTGTCACCAGTGCGTAGAGTTGGCTTTGAAGGCGGCGCTGAACGCCTTGGGCTTGGAGCGGAGGGGGCATGACCTCGGTGAGCTCCTTGAGGAACTCGTGAAGTATCGTAATGAATCTGAGAGGTTTCGGGATGAGATAAAGATGCTGGACCAGTACTATATTCCGACAAGGTATGCGAACGCCTTCTACAGCGGCTCCGCAGCGGA
>CAYRUY010000100.1:0-5931 GCA_964427455.1 uncultured Candidatus Bathyarchaeia archaeon
CAGGGTTGCGTTGAACTCCCCTTCCTCAGAGGTTCTCACGGTGCTTGAGGCCTCTCCAAGCCCGAGCGTTACGGTTGCTTGCGCTAGCGGACCTAGGCTTGAGCTCGCGTTGCCTTTCACGTTCACCGTAGCTGGAAGAACTACGAGAAGCGGGGCTTGAATGTGGGCTTCGGGCATGAGCTTCACGACGTTCAGCCAAAAGCCCTGAGAGGCGCCAGTGTAGACGCCCTGGGGCTTAACCACCACCGCTAGGATATGCCTAACCGTGGATGTCTGGGGCTTCACAAGGGCTTCAGCTTCAAGGAAGCCTCTAGCGTCCGTCTCGGCCTCCGCTAATAGCTCGCCGTCAAGGAGTAGTGTGACCCCTCGGCCTCTGGGGGCGAGGGGTTGTGACTTCGCCTCGATGCTGACCGTGAAGGGCAATCCAGGATAGGCTTTCTCAGGAGCCTTTACGTCAAGCCTGGTCTCGTAGAAGGCTATCTCAAGGGCCACGGGAGGGCTTTCAGAAGCCAGGTATACGCCTACGTCCTGGCCGAGGGGTGTGTAAAGGGCTTTCATAGCTATGGTGTGGACGTACTTGAAGGGAACTGGCAGGATCGCTTCGAAGGTACCGTCGGGCTTTGAAGGAACCGTCGCAATCGCCTCTCCGTCTAGAAGCAGGGCTATTGTCCTGTCTGGTAGAGGGCCTCCATTGGAGGCGAGGCTTCCGTTAGCTTTGATAGCGGCTCCCACGAAGGCCTTCGTCGCGTTAAGGCCTAGGGTTACCTGCGTCGGCTCAAGCCTTGCCTCCTCGATGCTCGAAGCCTCCTTTTTCGCGTGGGCTAGGAGCTTTACGTACTCCTCTGTGAGTTCGCTAAGCTTGCGAAGGGCGTCTTGAAGCCTGCTGTAAGCCTCCGCAACCCTGCTTCCCGCCGGGAAGGTATAGACTCCCAAGCGATTGCCTAGGGTGCCCAGGGAGTCTTGGAGGTCCTTGAGGAGGATTCCGGCCCTGCCCAAAAGCACGCTTGTACCTCGGAGACATCCCGAAGCCTCTTCGAGCCTATACTGCGACAAAAGTCTTGAGGCCTCTTCAAGGCTCTTGTCAGCGTCCTCCAACGCGCTTGTCAACTCTAGGCTTAACTGGTTGTATCGTCCAACGATGTACCTCAGTTCCTCGGGTACGTGCACGTGATTCAGCCGTTCAATGAGTCTAGCGGCGTCCCCGTAGCTCTTGACCGAGATAAGCGATACCACATCGCCGTAGTACATGAGGAGTGAGTAAGCGTCTACGGCTTCCTTGGCAGCGGCAGGATCCTCATGCGGAGCATAGGGGGGCTTGGACTCATCGGAGGCGGATAATGCGTATGCGGGTGAGAACGCGAGCAGGACGAAGATGAGCGCCTCTAGAAGCTTCATAAGAGAGGCCCATAGAGGATTTCAAGAACCTTCAGAGCCACTACTAGCATGAAGACGGCGAAGAGCGTGAAGCCTATCGCATCTAGGGCTTTTCGCGCTCGAGAGTTGAAGGGTGAATGCAGAAGCGTAAAGACGAAATACTCTAGGGCATACATCGAAATGTACAAGTCCAGGCGGTTTTCGCTAAGGGCCGAAAGCGTAACGGTCGTCAACGTGTAGGCGAGCGTTAGCGAAAGGATATACTTGGAGGCAAGCTCCAAACCTCAGTCCACGACCCTTAGATCGATTATGCCTTTCGCTCCGACGTGTTCCTCGCGTTCGATAAGGACGGGCTTTCCCAAGGCCTCAGCTACTATGGAAGCGACAATGGATGCCAGGGGACTTCCGAGAAGCCTGTAAGCCCATAGCTCCTCGCGTGCCAGCCTTGGGTATGAGAGCTCGACGGTGACTCTCTCCGCGCTCATCGAGACCTTTGCTGCGTCCGCCAGGCCCATCATGACCGCGAGCGATGTAAGTGCGGACTCTATGTCTGTAGCGCGGGGGCTGGGCTTCGAATCTAGCATGGACACGGCGAGGGAGCCCGGGGTTGTTACGAGGACACCTAGGTCCTCCGGATGCGCACCGTACCTTACGATAAACCTTTCGGGCAAAGGCTTCTCAGGTTTGGGTAGGCTCGGGTTCGACCGAAGAGGTATGAGGGCTTTAGGGTCTCTACCCGTCCTAGAGGATGAGAGGTAGACGGCTTTTGAGGATAAGCCGAGTTCCTCTAGGATGGCTGACACATTTCTCAGGCCTGATTCCATTAGGGCGGAGGTTGCCTGAGGAGAAAGGGTTGGAAGGCCCCTGCTGAGCGCCAGAAGGACTGAGCCGAGGATCGTCATGGAGACGCCTAGAGCCGTTAAGGGGATTGAGGCTAAGAGAAGGTAGGAGGCTACGGCTAGGATAAGGCCTGACAGGGTTAGTCCCGAACCGACGTGGATGTAGGAACTTCCTCTGGCACCGCGTATCTTGAGGGGAGGTAGCGGGTCCCACACGTAGCTTGGAGGAACCCGTTGGCGACCTCGGGGCTCATGCCCCTCAGCCGACCCTGTATCCTCTTCAGCTGCCTCGCCTACCCGCTTGGAGCCAGCTTCTGCCCCTTCCATAGTCTCATCCTCCGCCAAAGTTCAACCCCCATCGGGCATTGGGGCGGGGACGTTCGTGCCAAGGGCTTTTCTCAACGTCGCGGGTCACGTGAGGGATAGGTCGTCGAACGATACCCTGTCCAGGGAGACGGTGAGGGCACTGGTCCAGTCTACGTTAGGCGTCTCGTTGAGCGCGTAGCCCCCGTCTCTCCTCGGCCTTAGGACTACGCCGTTCTCCGTCTCTAGGATTTCGACCTCGCCGGCTAACCGCTTCCTTTCCCAGGTGGCCTTCGGAATGAAGAGCTTTCGCTGGTCGTCTACCTTCACCACTTCCACACCATAACCATTGGCTTCGACGCTTCACACCTATCTGAGGTTCGCTCTGAGATGGCCTTTCCAGTCCACGGATACGACTTCCATTCTCGTCAGACTTTCATGTCACGCCACATTTCCCAGCAAGAACTGTCGGAGTCGAGGTGGCCACTCTTCAGGGCCTTAAGGAAGGAGAGTATCTCGTCCTCTGCTGGGAAGCTTCTTGCTCCGTAGTCTGTCGTGGCTTCGGCTCCATACCACGTGGCGAGGCACGCTGTGTGGTTTAAAGACAGGTTGTGGGTGAGCCCATAGATGAGGGCTGCTGTGAAGGCATCTCCCGCTCCTGTTGGGTCTACGGATCTGACCTTGAACGCTGGAATTCTAATGGTTTCCTTGTTGTTGATTAGAACGGAGCCTTTGTCTCCGAGTTTCAAGGCCACTAACTTTGTGCTTTCTCTCAGCCGTTCTATGGCTTGTTCTAGGGTCGCAGCGCCTGTCATGGCCATGGCTTCTTGTTCGTTGGGGCAGAAGATGTCGGAGCATTCCAGGAGTTCACGGAATAAGTCTGGTTGAGACTGAACGAGGTTGTATGCTGCTGGGTCGAAGACCACTTTTGCTCCGTGTGTGCGCGCTATCTCCACGGCCGTTAGTATGGCGCTACGTTGGCATGGATGTGTGAGTGAGTAGCCGCAGATGTAGAGGTATTTTGAGTCTTTGATCACGCTTCTGGACTCTTCGATTTCCTCTGGGTTGAGTTTGTCGTTGGCTCCTCTATAGACAAGGAAGGACCTTTCCCCCTCTTCCTCTACAAGGACGATGATGAAACCTGTTGGGAGTTCATCGTCTAAGTAGATCTCCGGAGAGACGTTATTCTTCTTCAAGTCCTCCACATAGAGTCCGCCTAGCATATCCGTTCCAGCTTTGCCTATGAAAGCAGTTCTTGCTCCGAGTAGGGACATGCCGACAGAGACGTTTCCAGAGCCACCTGGAACGATTCTCACATGGTTAAGATACGAGGTGCCGCCACGAACCAAGCTAGTATCCCACATCTTTCTCTGGGCGATGAGATCAAAGAAGATATCGCCGACTACCGTGCAATCGAAGGACTCCGTATCGAAACCCCATCACGGAAGTGAAATCAGGAGTCGCCCTTCCACCGGCCAAGGCACTTCGATGTCAAGCAACGCTGCGATAGTTGTGAAGATATCCATTGGAGTGGCTATCTGCATGACTCTTCTTGGTTCAGCGTCCTCGCTACAGATGATGAAGGGTGTTCGAAGGCCTTCCGCTTCAGGTGCGTATCCATGCATTCCGTGTACCAGCTTTGAGCCTTGGTAGTAGTTGGGTAGGATGAGGGTTCCGGGATAGGCCAGCCATATGACATCACCATACCTTCGGTCTGCGGGGATTTGGTAGAGTTTCATGTCATCGACTGAAAGGATCCTTCCGCCGTTAATCGCTGGTAACGCCTTCAACATCTGTTCCTTGACTCCCGGCTTAAGGGTCCAGAACCTTGCTAACGTCGAGTCGAGGAATGTTATGAAGTCTTGTCCTTCTTTCAAGCCAGACCTCCGCAGTTCACTTAGGATGTCGACCGTATTCTTAACCTCAACCATTCCGTGATCTGAGAAGATGAATATGTCTGTTCTGAAGTTGCTGCGGTGCTCCTCAACGATTCGCTGGACTCTAGTGTCGATTGTGCGTAGCGATTGCTTGACCTCCTTTGAGTTTGGGCCTTTGGCATGCCCGACGATGTCTAATTCTCCTAGCTGTACGAAGACTAGCCTCGCATCTTGATCTACGCATATAGCTTCCTTGAAGATCTCTGAGTCTCTCATCTCAGACTCGCTGAGAACCCTGAATGGAATGCTGCGTTGACGGAGGGCATCGAAAAGGGTGGGGATTGCCAACGCTTGTTCCTGGAACATGTGACGTGAGAGAGTGCCGAACAAGTGAAGGTTTTTCAGAGGGGTCATCAAGGCCATCGGCATGTAGGTCCTTTGAGAAGTCCATTTGGAAGCCTTGAAAGCTAGGAAGGTCAACGCAACTCTTAGGAGTTGAGTTTCGCTCATCTTATCAGTGATGACATCGATTGTCCCTTCTAGGCTCGACAACTTTGAAGTCCATTTGAATGGGGAATTCTCTGGGTCGTAGAAGAACTCCACCCATATGCCATGCTTCATGGGGGTGAGGCCCGTCAGGATACTTGCTCCTATGCCAGTGAAGGCGAGAAGCGGCTCGTACTCGCCAATTGTAGCTTTCTCTGAGAGCTGGTAGATAAAGGGTGTCTTCACTCTGTCCAAGTAATCGGTTCTAAAGCCATCCAGCCATATGGCGAGAAGGCAACGTCGTCTTAATCCCATGTCCATGCACAAAATCTAACCTCATATCCCCAAATATGCGCTGTCCGCAATCCGTAACTCATTTTTGTGTGGGGTCCCTCTTCTCGGCGACTGCGAACAAGGCCACACCGAAGGGTAGGGTGAGTACTCTTCCTTCCATCCTGGGAAACTGTAGTATGAATGCTCTTATCCAATCAACGGTCACAACTCCCGGCCGCCATCGCCGTGGATTGATCTTTCGAACAAAGAATGCCAAAGGAAAGAATAGCGAGGCCCAATAAAACAGAAGCGCGAAGATATCGATAGGAGTGGCTATATGCTTGACTCCTCCTATATGCCATGCTTCATTTGGCGATCGGATTTGATAGATCACGTAGCGCGCGCCGCTATCACAAAGCTTTGTGATAACCATTTTCTAACCCACCAATGTGCTCTTGCTTCTATATGCGATAGCAGAGGTTGCATGGGTTTCAAGCGCCAGAAAATAGGAGGAAATAACAATGCACCCGTTTCAAAGCACTTAGTGTGCCCCGACTGTAGAACTAACTTTTTCCACTCAGAAGGGGTATGCATCACTTTGTGACCGAAGTATGAAGGGAAATTGTTCTTGCAAAATAAGATAACAAACTCTTCCGCTGAAATTGATAAATAGTGACTAAAGTTAGCACGAAATGTTCTAGTTCGTTTGCCCAAAAACCACAATGGCTCGATGAGTAGTCCCGGAATTTTTCGGCGTCGCATGCCTAAGCTTTTGAATT
>CAYRUY010000101.1:0-5923 GCA_964427455.1 uncultured Candidatus Bathyarchaeia archaeon
AGCGTGGGTACGGGCCGCTCCCCGTCGGGGCCCTAGACTACAGTACCATCAGCCCCCTGTACGGCTTAGACATGGAGCCACCTTGGAACTCAGGAAGCCCCTTCTACAGAACGAACTTCAGCCCCATGTTCTCCGAGGCGATACTCGAGGAGGGCGAGACCTGGCGGGTTGTCCGAGACGAGTGGGGTGTCAAGAAACGCGTGAGGAAGGACGGGCGGTCCGTACCACAGTTCCTAGACTTCCCCGTGAAGAATCGAGACGACTTCGAGAGCTTCAAAGCGTTCTTCGACCCTGAAGACCCGAGGAGATACGCTGAAGACTGGGAGAAGAAGGTTCGAGCGGTCCTTGAGACCGAGCGCGCACCGGTCGGGTGGGGTTTCCCCGGCTTCTTCGGGACCGCCCGATGGATGCTCGGCCTAGAGCGGCTCCTCGTCGCGTTCATGAGGGACCAAGCCTTTCTCCGTGAGGTCTTCGATTTCTGGTCGAGCTTCGTCCTGAAGCTTGCGAAGAGAGCCCTAGAGACGCAGGTCGACTACCTCGGCATATGGGAGGACATGGCGTACAAGAACGGCCCCATGGTTCCGCCGCGACTCTTCAAGGAGCTGATGGTGCCCTTCTACAAGAGAGTAACCTCAGCCTTCAGGCAGAGAGGCGTCGACCTGGCCTTGGTGGATTCAGACGGGAACATCAACGCCCTGATTCCCTTATGGCTTGAAGGAGGCGTCAACGGCTTCGTCCCCCTCGAGGCTCAGGCAGGAATGGACGCCGTCGCGCTACGCGAGAAGTACGGTGACAAGGTGGTCTTGATGGGCAACATCAGCCTCTGGGCTCTAAGGAATGGCCCATCAGCCATAGACGAAGAGCTCCGCCGGAAGTTCCCAGCCCTCCTGCCCGGCGGAGGCTACATCGCCTCAACAGACCACCATATACCGCCAGATGTCTCATACAGCAGCTTCCAACACTACCTCGGCCGCGTCCAGAAATGGGGAAGATACCCGGTCCGACTGAGTTGAGCACTCGCTGAGGGCTGAGCCGAACGCGTTTAGCTCCTCAGGTTATAAGCCAATGTGGCAGTACCCACGGAAGATTCATGATGATGAGCAGTGTTTTGGACGAAGTCAGGGAGAAAGATATGACGGAGGGTTGAATCCGTATGGATCTGTTCGAGGCGATCAAGGACAGGAGGAGTGTGAGGGCGTTCAAGTCAACACCGATACCAGAGGAGTCTCTGGTCAGGATACTGGAGGCTGCTTCTTGGGCTCCTTCAACAATCTCATGGAGAGGGGAGTCATGGGAGTTCATCGTTGTCAAGGACCCTGCCTTGAGGACGGAACTCTACAGAGCAGCTTCAGACCAAGCCTTCATCCGTGAGGCTCCCGTCTGCATCGTAGTATGTGTGGATCAAATCAGGTACTCGGAAGTGTATGGAAGTCGAGGAACGGAGTTGTACGCTATTTGTGATGCCTCAGCAGCGACGGAGAACCTCCTTCTCGCCGTCCACGCGTTAGGTCTAGGAGCGTGCTGGGTAGGCGACTTCAACGATACCGTAGTCTCAAGGCTCTTGGGATTACCATCGAGTGTTAAGCCTATTGCCATACTCCCAGTAGGCTATCCCGATGAGACACCTTCGCCCAAACCTAGGAGGCATCTGAAGGACGCAGTTCACATCGAAAAGTACGGTATGCATGCAGAGCTCCAGTAGCTCAAGACACTTGTGTAGACCGTGCTTTTCCGTTCAGACCGACGTTAGGGAGGGTCTCCCAAAGCTGGGCGGAGCGTGGTAGGCCGCTGGAGGATCATCGGGGTACGAGAATCGGGATGATGTAGATGACCTCGAACGCCTCGTAGACCGCTGCGACGGCGAGGGCTGCGGCGACAAGCAGGTTGATGCGACCTGTCCTCGTCAGCCCCACTTTGTAGGCGTTCCAACGTTTCTCCGCACCTACGCTCTTAGGGTTCAGAACGGCCCTCCATTGGACGTATGTCGCGAACATGGCGAGGATGTAGCCTTGGCCTTCCAAGACCAGCGTGAGGGAGTGAGGGATCATCGCGAGCGCGAGCTCCCTCTGCGTAGGCGCTAGCAGCAGCCCCCACATTGCGGCTCGGACGCAGCCTGTGAAGATGCCGCCGAAGGGCACTATGATGCTTGGAGCAGTGATGTAGAGCAGGGAGCCGAGGAGGAAATTGAAGCCGAACGTTAGGGTGGCCGCCATGGGGAAGTTGCCGCTCGTGTAGGCTTGAACCACCCAGGGTAGGGTCTGGTTCAGGCTTATGCCGATATCGCCGATAAGGCCTCCCTGCAGCTCAGGCTGGGAGAACACGTACAGCATCCCGGCGACAACGAGGCCGTAGTAGACGACATTAACCGCCACGTAGCCCCTTCGATGCTCCCTGAAGATCCTGAGGATCGAGTCCCGCCGTTGAGAAGCCCCCTCCTCCATCTCCGAAACCCCGTCTGTCTAGGCGGCGAAGCCTATCTAAAAACCCTCGTTAGTCGCGCGGGAGGAGCCCGCGGGCTTCACGGCTCTGACTACGCTGCGGTCGATGATCTGCCAGATTCGACGGATGGGGCTCAAAACTCTTAAGAGCGCAGGTTGTCTGAACGCCTCTGGCGGTAGGTTGTGAAGGCGCAGAACATACCGCTAAGTCAAAGACCTGGGCACTTGCTCAGGGCTCTCCCCACGCTCCCGTTGCTATGCCTCCTCCTCTTCTCCCTCGCCCCGCTGCGTCCACCCTCTGCCTCAGCTCAGGCCGAGTATACGTACTACGGCTACGTTCCATCAAGGATATTCTTCAACTACGACATTGAAGGCGTCTTCATGCGTCATGCGGGTAGGCCGGCTGGCGCGGGTACGCCGTCTGACGGGTATATGGGCATTGACCCCCGCTCTGTGAGGATGTACGGGCTTCTCGTCGCAGTTGGTTGCCAAGATGGTACGTGGGTGCGAGTTTACGCTCTGCCAGAGAAGAGCCTCGTCGAGGAATTCACGTTGAACAAGATGGAGAAGAGGCTTCTCAAGCCTGGCAATGGCACCTTCTTCAAGGCGGTCTCCAACCATCCCGTCACCTTGATCTTGGCGGGCGGCCGTGATGTGGAGTCAGGTGAGAAGGAGATCAACACGTTCTACACGGGCGTCAACGGCGGCTACGTCGATAGGGAGTTCATCCTATACGTTTTCCAAGGGAAGACGGGGCTGCCCTTCAAGGTCTTCACGCTCGAGGACAGCGATGTGACCGTCTGGGACGAGGAAGGTGGGAAGGTTTCAAGCTTCACCTTGAAGGCGAATCAGAGGCAGGCCGTCTCACTCAAGGCCTTCCACATCTACAGGGTTACGTCCACAGGGAGCCTTATGATCCAGTCAATGGACAGCGACACGACGACGTATGAATACACGCATGCGGGGGCAACCTTCTACCCTTCGGCGAAAGGAGGCTTCCTAGGCGACCTCTTCTACGGGAGCACGGATGAGCATACAGTGCATAACAGGCCGAACGCCACGCTGCGTTTCATCGCAACCAGCACCGCGGATACAGAAGTGGCCTTCGTCGACCTCGAAGGCGGAAGGACGGTGGCCGAGGTGAAGGTTTCCGCTGGCTCACCGAGCGTCTTCTTCTTCAACGCAACGTACACGGGGCTCGCGGCCGTTAGCAAGGCCCCTACCATGCTCATGTATAAGGATGACGACCTGAACGATGGAGGCCTCTCCTTCACAGGGCTGAAGGCGGGGCAGACCGCCTACCTGGACGTGCCGCAGGGCGGAGCCTACATCTTCGCCTACAGAGACACGGTCGTAACCATTGACGATGTCCAGTTTAGGCTTTTAGAGGACAGCTACCAAGCCTTGCCGCCCGGGCTTCACAAGGTGAGCAGCCCAGAGAATGCCCTCGTCGAGGTAGTCAACCTCGACCCGAGACAGGGACTTCACGCTTTCGGAGAATGCCTACCGTCAGTCCAATCCTTAAGCATGACCTACGAGGGTTTGAAGGTTAAGTCGCCGACGCCAGAGGAGGCCATCCCGCTCACCTACATCGCCGCGGCAGCTGTGGCCGTTGCAGTCGTAGTTCTCGTGGCCTTAGCGGTGAAGCGGCGTAGGTAAGCTACCGGGAAGGAAGTGGGCAGTCGGAAGAAGGTGGATCACGAGGTTCAGTATCAGAACTCCTGGACCGCGGTAAGCAATTCACTCGTCACCTACAAGTAAGGAGTTCTACCGTTTCGCCGCCAACGATGAGAGGGTCTAGCCTCCGAACGAGAGAGGCGAATACCTCCCAGAGAACTAGCAAGACTAAGGCGGCGGTGTTGCATTTCGTCACGAGTAGGCAACTCGGTGCGGAGTCGTCGGTCGCTCTTGGCGAATGGCGTCAGCCGCGGCCAGCTGGGAGCCGTAGCTGGGCCGGTAACCTCTTATCTGTGCCAACGTGGAGTTGTTGCATTTGCCCAGGCGGAATGACGGAATGGAGGACGCGGGACCCTGATCGACCTCTCGAGCCTGATCGACCTCGGCTACGTGGGCGCGTTCCTCGCTGCTTTGGGGTTCGGCCTGATACCGTTCGCTGGGCCGTCTAACACCGTGCTCGCTGCGGACGCAGCGATCCTTCTGCCTTCCGCACACCCGTTCTTGATCGCGGTTACGATAGCGTTTGGAGCGTCGGTAGCCAAGACCGTTCACTACTACGTCGCTATACTAGCAGCGAGAACGTTGGGCGAGGAACGGCGGAAGAAGCTTGAATCCTACAAGCATCGCGTCGGCAAGTCAGGGGCCTTAGCTCTCTTCATAGCAGCGGCCTCACCGATACCTGACGAACCCGTCGTGATCCCTCTCAGCTTGACGGGATACAACGTCTACAGGTTCTTCCTGGCCTTCTTCGCCGGTAAGATGGTCGCGACGCTTTTGGGCGCTTACTTCGGCCGAGCCGCCTACCCGATCTTCGAGAGCCTCTTTGGCACGGTTGGAACCGTGATCCTGTCAGCCACTCTGACCATCGTCATAACCTTCGCGATGCTGAGGCTCGGGAAGAGGAAGGGGCCTCTGCCCCCCCTGCAGAGATGGCTTCCGGGCCTCGGGCGGTGAGGCCCTCCGCCCCTTTGAAGCTGCCGCTCGGCATCTCACCTGCAGTCTTCGCTCAGCATCTGTTTCGGCAACTTGAGGGTCAACCTTAAATATCGTAGGCGGTGTTCTTCTGAACGAGATTTTAGGAGAGCGGAATGGCGGACATCTGCAGTGTCTGCGGCTTGCCCCTAGACCTCTGCGTCTGCAAGGAGATAAGCAAACAGCAACAGCGGATCGTTGTGAAGGTCGAGAGGCGCAAGTACGGGAAGCCAGTGACAGTTATCGACGGCATCATCGATAGGACGCTGGACTTAAAGAGCATCGCCAAGACGCTTAAGGGAAACTGTGCATGCGGTGGGTCTACGAAGGAGAACCGTATACTACTCCAAGGCGACCATAGGCAGCAGGCGAAAGGCTACCTGATGGAACTGGGCTTCTCTGAGACGAACATCGACGTGGAGTAGCCATGTGACCTCACGGAGGCAGCGCCGATAAGCCCTTCCAAGAAGCTCTTGAGTAGGTTGCTCAGACCGCTTAACGATCCGACGGTTAGGCTCTGCCCGCGATGCAAGAGCACAGAGCTGCAGCTTTCGAGCTGGCTTGACGTGTGGCTGCTGCCAGAGGTCTACATCTGCAAGAACTGCGGGTACAGAGGCCCCGTGGTCCTAGAGCTGACGCGGGAAGAGGGCAGCGAAGCATAGCCTCAGCTTGAGGAAGCCGAAGACACAGTAAAAGCGAGGCGCCTAAGAGGCCGCCAGCCGACTCTAGGCCAAGATCTGAGGCTCGAGGGCCCGCATCAGGCCGTTATACCTGTTTCGAATCGTGACCTCTGTTACGCCAGCGGCCTCAGCTATCTCCTTCTGGGTTTTCCGCTC
>CAYRUY010000102.1:0-2734 GCA_964427455.1 uncultured Candidatus Bathyarchaeia archaeon
AGGGCGTCAGCGACACTACGCCCCGACATCGTCCCCCTAACAGCGCTCTTCGAAACAACCTTCACCAACACGTTTACATCTCTCGAATTGGGCCCTAACTTCTCCACCTTGACGCTTTCAGCGCTTCCACGCCGCTCTCTGAACGCCATACTTCAAACGCATCTCTCTTACGGAGTAGGCGGAGCCCCTATTAACGGTTGTGTTCGGTCAAGCACTGTCTTGGTCCGCCGTTATCGAGGCCGCCACACGAGACACGGTTCGAGGATTTCTACCCCGAAAGATAGGTAAGAGCGTTGACACCGGGTGAGATAATGCCAATCCTCGACCATAAGGCTTTCCCCACTTCTGGCAAGGTCTTCACAATACTCTAGAGATTGATTTCGAGATTTATACTAGTCGCTATGGGCGCTTTACAGCCCTTACCCTAGGCCAGCCGACTTACTATTAGTCTCCCTTTTTAAAGACGTGTGTGATATCGTAGTCAAGTCTGTTCAACGCCCTCAAGATCAACTCCTGCTGAAAAATCAACGCCTTATTTTGTTCTATGAGAATGGCAGCCCAATCAAGGGACTTTTCCCTCGACGCTAAGTTCGACAGGATCTGATCTATTTGATTCCTCAGTTCTTCATCCGTTGACTTGAGTAAAGACATGTCTTCACCTCGAGCCTCTGGCCTCCTATAGCGGAGGGGCCTCATAAACCTTGCTGAAGCCTAACAGAAAGAAGCGAAATAACAGTTGAGCGGTGGCCCGTGAGTTTATGCTGACGAGCCCGCAATTACAATGGAGAGAAAGAACGTTCTAAGGCGTGACGGTACGTTGGCGGCAACCGTTAGCGTAGTAATCACGACATGGGATTGTCCTACATTCAGTCCGGCTTCACGATCACGATCAGTCTGTGCTCGCGGGCCTCTACCATCTATCACAAGCGGCTCACTTCCTTGAGTGCGAACTCCTTTACGGTCCGTCACGTTTGCCTGTCACGTAGCCTAGCTGCAGGTCATTCATCGCAGAAGTCGGCGACCGCGGAAGAGCGGTGTTTTCTTCTTGGTCACAACCGTTGAATTCGCTCTTGCATCACTAGAGGACGCAGGGGTGTCAGTCTCCTCTGCCAGATTGGAGAGAACAGAAACGAGTTGGAATCGAAGAGTTGAACCGTCAACTCAGACTCCACGAGCGACTGGGCACGATCATCAAAGAGAGGCGGGTATGGCTGTCAGGACGAAGCGCGCCGTTATGAAGCCCGGGACATACCCCGAAAAACGGGGTAGCTAGCATCGTTACCCCGAGCGTATAGTCGGCCATCTCACGGGTTCGACGGTTTACGCTGGGAGTGAGGATTCGAACCCACGCGGGCGACTACGCCGAAGGCACCGAGTCCGACCCCGGCGGCCCACGCCTTAGGGCCTCTCTCCGAGGAAGAATATCTCGTTCTTGAAGCTTGAGAAACAAGCCCTTTCAAAGTCCTTCAAGAGCCTCTTCCATTCTCGCTCTGAAAGGTAGCTTCCCAAGGGACATTGATAGAGGAACAGTTCAAAAAGGTCCGCTAGGAGGTTCAGGTAGTATTCCCTTCGCCTGCACTTCTTCACGTCCTTCACAAAGAGGTGCCCCCTCTTTTTCAGAACCCTCATCGCCTCCTCCACGGCTTCCTCCGGTTTGTTTGCGTGATGGAGGAGGTCGTACATACAGGTAAGGTCGAAGGTCTCCGCCCGGAAGGGCAGATGCGACGCGTCGCCTCGTATGAGCGCCTCCGCCTTGAATGTTTCGGACGCCTTGGTAGCCCTAAGAAACCTGATTTCCCTGTCAACACCGATCGTGCTTCCGATTCTCGCCAGTTCCCTTGTGGCAAAGCCCGTTCCACACCCAACGTCTAGGATCAGCCGAGCTTTTCCGGGAAGCCTCGGAACGACCGCTTTGTCCCTGTGGTATAGCCTTTTATACAATGCACCTCTGATGACGCGGTCATAAAGCATATAGTGGAGTGGGACAGGGATCTATATGAGCACTCCGATACTTGCCGACCGATCCTTCTACGACTTTGCCGCAGAGTTTCTCATATTCTTCTTTGGGTTGGGCATATTCCTCGTGCCCTCGCCCATGCCGTTCAATTGGTGGATCATCCCGTCGGTGGCGGTCCTGCTCTTCTTACTGGAATACACGAGGGGAAAAAAGGACAACCTTAAGGCAGCCCTACTCATAGGCACCTTCCTAATGGTCTTCGATTTTGCCTTTGAGAGCATAGGCAGTTGGCTTGGATTTTGGGGCTGCTACGGAAGCTCCCTCTTCGTCCTCGCCGTGCCCATCGAGGTAATGCTTACGTGCCTCTTTGGCGGCGCCGCTTGGTATATGTACGTGACATCGGTAAGCCTGGAGACCGCTATCATGTTTAAAGGACGCTTCAACAGGTCCATCATCCTTCCTTTGATCCTGCTGGACCTACTATTCTTCGGCATCGGTGGAAGCACGGCCGAGTGGTGCCTCATGCAAAGGGGCTTCATGTACTACTCGAACGGGTGGTTAACGTTCCACGCCTTTCTGGCCTATTTCTCCGTCTGGGCGATGCTGCACACCGTGGCCTTCGCCTTCAAGCATCCCCTTTTGGCGCAGGCTCAACACAGCCACGAGGGTGCCTCCGTGAAGCCCTTCTCGTAGTCGTCAGCCTAGAGCGAGAGGGCTTAAGGATCGAGCCACAAGGTTAACTAGGCTTGAGCCCAGTCGCCTTGGAGCGAGAGGGAG
>CAYRUY010000102.1:2834-5903 GCA_964427455.1 uncultured Candidatus Bathyarchaeia archaeon
ATCGAGCCACAAGGTTAACTAGGCTTGAGCCCAGTCGCCTTGGAGCGAGAGGGAGACCAGATGAGCGATAGAGCGGCGGCGGAGGCTGAGGCGGCGGAGAAGCCTGCTGGACGGGGGAGTTCGCATGGAGACCATGGACTTTGGCGCCGGGAGTGGGATTTCAGCGGTGATTAACTAGTACCATAAACTAGCGACGAGACTGGATGTGGAACTCCCGGACAACCTGTTGGGGTAGAGACGGTAGCGGTGATTGAGCTGATAGCTCTATGGAAGAGACAGGCTCGCGGCGCAATGCGGTCCGTGTGAGGTGAGACTAAGGCGATGCGTGGTACACCGGTTAATTGTTTGGCAAATATCTGGGAGAACACATATCTACCCGTATTCGACCATTGTCTGGACCGAAGGGACAATGGTGAGATGTTCTGGTTACGGGCGGGCTCGCCGATATTGGGCAAGGAGGAGGAGGGGGCGGCGACGACATGACTGATACAGCAAGACAGATCAGAGAGGTTAGACTAATGACGTGCGGATGACCCTTGGAGCTCTCATCTTTTCTCTGCGCTAGATATTCCATTACTTGCTTCGCTTCTTCGTTGAAGCAAGTGAACCATCGCGTTTTCGTTGATGAGCCTGGGTTGAGCTTACACCCGCCAAAGCGCGGTTGTAAGCCGCTCAGATACTCAAGGAGGAGGTTAACGAGCCCGGGTACAGCCTTAAACCGACGGCGGGTAGTCTAGCTGGGTAGAGCCAGAAGCGACAAAGACACCGTGCTCACAGTCTACCGCATCCTTATCATTTCGCCCAACGGACCCTCCAGCGATTCGATCACCCTTCCCACGAAACTCTCCCAAGACATCTTTCCCTCAGACCATAGGAAGGCGTCATCCGTCCTGTACTTCATCAACCTCAGGAATCTCTGCCACGTGAAACCCTTCTCCACGAGCACCCCTTTCCACTGCTTCCACAAGTAGCTCGGGATCCTGTTACCAAACCAGACGCCCAAGGAGTCCCAGTCGATGGCAGTACCCGGTCCAAAGCGAGCCCTAGCCTCAAGTATCTCCCTCTTCACCTCCACGGGTTCTTGAGGTGCCTTCAGACCGCTCATAGCGATCCCCAACTAGTCACGGGTTACGGGTTGATAAGCGCCACGTTCACTCGCCTGTAATCCTTCAATAAACTTCCCTACCTAGGTCAGTTTCAGTGTTAATGGGAGCCTCTGCCTACCTTGGGAGTCGCTCCCTGAAGATGGGAGGATGCTCATTCCCCTTTTGATCTGAACGCCCCACTAGCAACCGTGAGCACATCTTCAAAGTGTACGGATGATCCGAGACTATTACCGAAAGGGAGCCTGAACTGGCTGGGTTTTCTGCTTGACTTTGTTCGCTTTCGATGGTGCTGTTTTTTCCTCTGTCGCTTTCGTATCCTGAAGGCAGCCCTGCTTTACCTCTGCGGCATGAAGATTACCCCTGTGCTGTCTCCTGTATGTTGCCTAGCCATATACGCTGAGCGCTTGGAGGGTTAAGGGAGTCAGAGGAGGACGATACAGAGGCCCTCAACACGTCGGTTGACGCTATCGTACCAGGCCCAGGCCGCGTGATTTGATGCTCTTCCGAGGGGAAGAATCGTGATCTCCAGCGTCTAGTGGGGCCCCGTTGCTTAACAGAACCGGAGACCGTGGAAACGGTGCCTCCAGGGGCTCCGGGCCGGATGCATACCGGGATGCAAACCCCTATATGCGAGTAGCCGCCAATATCTTCAGAGACGAGAAGAAACTAGGAGTCGAAATGGGAGGTTAGAAGCACCATGGCTCAACCAAGACCTACGAACGCGATATACGTCGGGATGAAGCCTGTGATGAACTACGTGGTCGCCTGCATGACGCTGTTCAACGCCGGCATGCCCGAGATCCAGGTGATGGCACGAGGCATGGCGATAACCAAGGCCGTGGACACCGTCGAGGTGCTCCGTCGAGCATTCATCAAGGACCTTCAGGTCAAGGCCATCAACATAGGCACGGAGCAGTTGACCAGCGAAGACGGCCGCACCAGCAACGTCTCGACCATGAACATCATCCTGAATAAACCCACAGCCGCGTAGACAGAGCGAGAAGGCTAGGAAGCGACATCCACCAGACATCCTCAGGGCCTAGGGAGCAGCAATCAAGACGCCCTCGGCTAGCTTTCTCTGAATTTCACTCCGAGAAGACGCAAGAAGAGAGCGCTCAATCAGAGCCTGTCCGCGCTGGGTTTCCGTTGAGTCAGGGCCTGAGGAGGCGCATATAAGGCGAGCAGCCCTAAGGGATTGTCGATGCCGAAGCCTGAGCCGTTCATTGAGATCCAGAACGTCGTCGCGTCTGTGACCCTCAACCAGTCGTTCGACCTCCTCTCGATCGTAAAGGCCCTCCCAGGCACAGTCGAGTGGAAGCCCGATGAGTTCCCTGGGCTTGTCTTCAAGCTTAAGGACCCTAAGACGGCGACGCTCATCTTCCGTTCAGGCAAGATGGTCTGCACAGGGGCGAGATCTGAGAACCTCGCGAAGAAGGCTGTGCGACGCGTCGTCGACCAGCTGAAGAGCCACGGCATCCTCATCACCGGCGAACCGATAATAAAGGTGCAGAACGTAGTTGCCTCCGTCAGCCTAGGCGGGAGAATCGATCTGGAACGTGCCACCTTCTCCCTAGGCAGGACGATGTATGAGCCAGAGCAGTTCCCGGGGCTCATATACCGGATGGACGCGCCTAAAGTGGTCATCCTCGTATTCGCCAGCGGGAAGCTTGTCTGCACAGGCGCCAAGAAGGAGACTGAGGTGGGTGAGGCGGTCAGGAAACTCCAAGCGAGGCTCGAAGAGGAGGGGCTCATCCTCTACGAGTAACCAGCCCCACTCCACTCCTTTCCACAGAGCCGATGGCCAACAGGGCAATCCTAAAGTCTAGAGGTGACGCAAATGCACAATGGAAACCCCGAAATCGTAGGCGTCTAAGACGTAGCCGGCTAGGCTCCTAGGATTCATGTGTAGGCGCCGGGAGTGGGATTTGAACCCACGAGAGCCGTGAGGCTCACAGGTTTCCTG
>CAYRUY010000103.1:0-5715 GCA_964427455.1 uncultured Candidatus Bathyarchaeia archaeon
TCCCTACATGCGTCCGCTCCCTATGTGCAATGTGTCCCACATGCCAGAGGATACACAGGCTGTTCGGGTCTGGAACCCAGAAAAGCTGTTCCTCTGTCAGCCCATCGATCTCTCTAAGCGGATCCGCATACCAGAAACCTTCAGGTAGGTAGATCCCCCCTCGTCCGTACAGAAAATGCGCGACATCCCTCCATTCCGACATGACATCTCGCTTTCGCCTATAACCTATATAAAGTCCATCAGTCCATAAACGCAACTCAGGCGTCTCTCATGTGGAGCCGCATCGCTGAGAGGCTGCGGCCCTTCCCCGCCCGCCTCAAGGTTGCGCGCGCGCTCGTCGAGCTAGGCCTAGGCGTAGACGAGCAAGGCAACGTCGTATGTGGGCCTGTACCGATGGACGAGGCGAAGGTAGCAAGAGCCCTGGGAGTCGACAGGAGGGTCGTTAAGGAGACGGCAAGCTTCATCCGCAGGGACGAGGAGCTCAAGCGAATCTTCGCGGGGCTTAGGCCAGCAGGCCCCTTCCTGCCAGACGTAGCCAAGTACCTGGGCTACGGGGTTATCGAGATCTACGCAGACCCAAACAAGGTCGGAATCCTAGCCAAGGCAGCGACGATCATATCGGAGCAGGGAATCAGCATAAGGCAAGCCGTTGCGGAAGACCCCGACCTCAGCCCAGAGCCTAAGCTGACGCTGGTTACGGAGAGGCAGGTCTCAGGCGACGCAGTTCAAGCGATACTCAGGATCGATGGGGTCCGAAAGGTCTCGGTCTACTAGCCCGCTCTTCCGCGCTCCCGCCCAGTGTGGACGGTCTTAAGGGGTCGCTTTCAGGCGGACAGGGGCGCCTAGTGTTGCGTGGAAGAACTCGGCTGCGCTCCCGCGGTTCACCGCGATCTCCAATAGCCCGGAGCTGCCAGGTAGGATCAGGGGCGCGCCAGGCTTAGCCTCCCCGTAGGTTGACAGCAACCGGATCTCCTTAATAGTGTCACCTACGCAGACCGCGAATGCGTCTCGGTGACGGGGCAGCTCCATGAGCTTGGAGCGCGTGATGTTCGTCACAAGGTTTCCGAAGGGGTCGACGAAAAGAACCTCTCCCAGGAGCTCATCGCCTTCGAGACGAGGCTCTGCTAGCTGGAGCACCTCAAACGAGTCTAGGCGCCGACCGATGTCCTCCAGTGGAACACCGTTGGCCAAGTGCGCTGCAACCGGGGCGAAGATGTCTCTCCCATGGAAGGTTCGAGAGAGCTTATCCAGCACGTACCTTGGGTTCTGTATCTCCCACGCTGAGACAACACCGTCCCTTCCGGCTGCGATGGATAGGAGGCCGTTGTCAGGCCCGACGAACAGGTAATGCTTCGTCTCAGCAACTATCGGTCGTCGTTCTGTTCCGACGCCTGGGTCGACCACAGCCAAGTGGATCGAGCCTGGGGGAAAGAATGGAGCGCTCTCAGCTAGGACGTATGCAGCGTAGCGCACGTCGAAATGCGGGATCGCATGTGAGATGTCCACTATCTGGGCCTTGGGGCATATCTGGAGAATGACCCCTTTCATCGCACCGGCATATGGGCTATCCTCGCCGAAATCCGTCAGCAAGGAGATTATGCGGCCTCGCGCGAAGCGCCGCCTCCTCTCAACCACTTGGTGCACGCCCCCCTACATTGGATCAGGCAGCCCACGTCTAGGTTGGCTGGGAAAGTCATCTCTTGACACGCCACACGGGAGATGAAGCGAAGCGTTCGTAGACTGCTGCCACCGAGCCTTGCTTCGCATCACCTCTATGTACGTAGATCCGGTAGTTGAAGGTGAGGTCTTGACCGTCGTCGAGAAAGAGCCTGCCGCTGATCGAAGGGTCTTTCCCAAAGACAGAGATGCCAAAGCAGTTCGCGGTCATCAGGCCGTAGTCCCTCGCATGCCAGTACGTTGGATGCCGCGGATTTGACGGATGGTCGAAGATCGCTATGCCCAGCCTCTCACCTTCGACCTCGCCTGAATAATCGCACCAGGGCGCTCTTCTTCCCCAGACCTCCGCTTCATTGACGCCACCAGAAGGGTTCTCAAGCCTCCCGCCTTCCTCAACCTCCATGGAGGCAGCGACGCGAACACATGCCATGCCAGCCTCCTTCGTGTCTCCGAAGATGACCCCACCGTAGCCAGCGACCAATGACACTGACAGATCGATCATCACGGCGTCGAGGCTCGGGTCCCAGACTCGGACTCCTCTCAGCTCCTCAAGCACCGCTCGGCCATCCTGTCTAGTCCAGAGGTTCCGAGCTGCCAACTCGGCTGATGCCTCGCTCTCACTAAGCTCAAGGAAGCCTTGATGGACGATCCGGCCGTGCCCCTCGAGCTCGCTCCAACAGTCCACGCCGCTCACATCACCGTGGGCGACCCAGAGTGACCTGTGGTGCGGATGGTCCTGAGGCCCTTGGCTTGTCACACCGCGGCCTCCTGGGCCATTCACCGGATAGAGGAAGGGCTTCGACCAATCTTTCGCGTATACGTAGGAGGTGATCAACCGGTCGCCGGCCTTGGCCTCAACGCGATCCCCTAGGTCAAGAAGCGCCGGCATAGGCATCAGTGTCTTCGAGGCGGCGTCGTCTATTAACAGTTTCCCAGAGGTCGCGGCTCTTCGCGTCGGGCGACCACGAGGGCTGACAGGGAATCACGTTCAAAAGCTAGTTAGCTGTACGCTAGAGACGTTGAGCGCGAAGGCCTCGGGGTGGTACCCTTGATGCGCAGGATCAGTCCGCGACAGACGAAGCGGATGATGCGGCAGATGGGCATGAAGATGGAGGAGCTTGCCGGCGTTGAGGAAGTGATCTTCAGGCTAGCAGACAAGGAGCTGGTCGTTGAATCCCCTTCGGTCACAGCGCTAGAGGTTCAAGGCCAGAGAATGTTCCAAGTCACTGGAGAACGCGTAGTTGAGAGGGCTCTAGCCTTCGCCGCGGGAGCCCCTGAGCCTAGCCCCGAGGATATCCAGCTCTTGGCAGCCCAGACAGGCGTCTCACCTAACGAAGCGAAAAGGGCCTTGCAGGATGCTGGGGGCAACCTCGCTGAGGCTCTCCTAGCTCTTCAAGGCAAGGCGAGATCCTAGAACACGTCCTTTCTCCGAGGCCGGGACGCTGTATCTCTCTGGTCAGCGACAGGCCTCAAGTTTAGGGCCGGATGGAGGCTAAATGTTTAAGTCGTATTGAGTTTCGTATTAGCGACCCGCAGGGAGAGGCTCTTCAGACTTGCCGCTCGTCGGTAAAATAAGCCGAGTAGCTGGACCGGTGGTAGTGGCCAAACACGTCCTCGGGGCTCAGATGTATGAGCTTGTTCGCGTCGGAGAGATGGGCCTCATAGGCGAGATAATCAAACTTGAGGGAGAGAATGCGACCATTCAGGTCTATGAGGAGACGACGGGGCTTAAGCCAGGCGAGAAGGTCGAATGCACGGGCGGACCCCTATCGGCCGAGCTTGGTCCAGGTCTTCTCGGCCAGATCTTCGACGGGGTTCAACGACCCCTGACCACGATCGAGGCGACGGCTGGACCGTTCGTGAGGAGGGGGGTCTCCGCGCCGGCGCTCAACAGGGAGAAGAAGTGGCCTTTCACTCCGTCGTTGAGATCCGGTGAGAAGGTCGAAGGCGGCGACATCTTGGGAACGGTTCAAGAGACCTCACTCTTGACGCACAAGCCCTTGGTCCCTCCGGGAGCCTCAGGAAGGGTAAAGGAGGCTTCGCCTGAAGGTGCATACACGGTCAAGGACACGATAGCTGTGGTTGAGACCGAAAAGGGTGAAGAGAAGCTCTCTCTGATGCAAGTATGGCCTGTGAGAAACCCGCGGCCGTATGTAAGAAAGGTGCTATCCGATGTGCCGCTTCTGACAGGCCAACGAGTTATCGACGCATTCTTTCCCATCGCGAAAGGCGGCACCGCCGCGATCCCCGGAGGCTTTGGAACTGGCAAGACGATCCTGCAGCATCAGCTCGCGCAGTGGGCCGATGCAGACATCATCATATACGTTGGCTGCGGCGAGAGAGGAAACGAGATGTCTGAGGTGCTTGAGAGATTCCCCGAACTAAAGGATCCCCAGACAGGCCATCCTCTGATGGACAGGACGATCCTTGTCGCCAACGTCTCGAACATGCCGATCGCGGCCCGGGAGGCTAGCATCTACACAGGCATCACGATGGGCGAGTACTTCAGGGATATGGGCTATGACGTGGCTCTCATGGCGGACTCCACCTCAAGGTGGGCGGAAGCCCTAAGAGAGATCTCCGGCAGGCTTGAAGAGATGCCTGGAGAGGAGGGTTACCCAGCCTACTTGGCAGGTAGGCTCTCGGAGTTCTACGAGCGAGGCGGCAGGGTCGAATCAACAGGAACTGAGCGAAGGGTGGGGTCAATCTCAATCGTGGGAGCCGTTTCGCCGCCCGGAGGAGACTTCTCTGAGCCTGTGACCGTTAACACGCTTAGAACCGTCAAGGTCTTCTGGGGCCTGGACGAGGACTTGGCGAAGAGACGGCATTTCCCCGCGATCAACTGGTTGAGAAGCTACTCGCTATACTCAGACAGCCTTGAGGATTGGTTCAGGAAGAACGTGGACGAGGAATGGGAGTCGAAGCGCAGAGAGGCCATGGCGATCCTTCAGAGAGAGGAGGAACTCCGGGAGATCGTCCAGCTGGTTGGCCCCGATGCGCTCTCCGAAAGCCAGAGGGTCGACCTAGAGGCGGCGAAGATGATAAGAGAGGATTTCCTCATGCAGCACGCCTACCACCCCGTTGACACCTACTGTGACATCGCGAAGTCGAAGGATATGCTCAGCTCGATCCTTCAGTACTACGACAAGACGAAGCAGGCTGTCGAGAGGGGCGTCCCGCTTCAGAAGGCCCTGGAGCTACCGGTGAAGGAGGAGATAGCGAGGCTGCGGATTCAGCCACGTGAGACGTTTGGCGAGGTGATCAAGCGAGTTGACCGTGGCCTCGAAGAACAGTTCACGAATCTACTGACGGGGGGAAGATAGGCGACGCCAAGGCTCACGTCGCGGGTCAAGCGCGCTCAAGCCGCTGCTGCTCGGTTGAACGGTAGGAGGGAGACGTGTTGGTTGAGAGAGCCCTGACGCGTGAATACAACACAGTGAGCCAGATCGTGGGCCCCCTTGTCTTCGTTAAACAGGTGGAAGGGGTCGGCTACGGTGAACTTGTGAGGATAACTGACCCTACTGGAGCTGAGAGAAGAGGCCAGGTTCTCGAGGTCGGTGAGGGGATCGCTGTCATACAGGTCTTCGAGGGAAGCCAAGGCCTCGATGTGGAGAAGACGTCTGTCAAGTTCACGGGCGAGACCATAAGCATGGCTGTCTCACCTGACCTGCTGGGCCGTATCTTCGACGGTCGAGGAGACCCCATTGACGGTGGCCCCAAGATTCTCGGAAGCGACTTCTGGGACATCTACGGAGCACCGATGAACCCCCACTCTAGGGAGCATCCAAAGGAGTTCATCCAAACCGGAGTCTCTGCCATAGACGGCCTATACACGCTGGTTCGAGGACAGAAGCTTCCCATATTCTCGGGAGCTGGCCTGCCTCACAACCTGTTAGCGGCGCAGATCGCAAGGCAGGCGAAAGTCCCCGGGAGAGAGGAACGCTCGATCGTGGTCTTCGCCACGATGGGCATCACCGCTGACGAGTTCAGATACTTCAGGGATGAGTTTGAGAGACGAGGAGCCCTAGACCACCTGAC
>CAYRUY010000104.1:0-5377 GCA_964427455.1 uncultured Candidatus Bathyarchaeia archaeon
TGAACATAAGCACGATCCGCATGGTGCAGGACTACGTCTTCCACGTGCACCCCGTCGCAGGAATGGGGTCCGGTATCATCGTCGACCCTGAAGGGTACGTCGCGTCGAACAACCACGTCGTCGCCGGCAGCCAGAGAGTCGACGTGACCACAGTTGACGGCCGGAAGCTTGCGGGGAAGGTTATCGGCGCTGACCCCACCTCCGATGTCGCCTTGTTGAAGGTGGACAGCGCCGGCTTACCGACGGCTGAGCTTGGGGATTCTGACAAGCTCAAGGTCGGCCAGGTCGTGATAGCGATCGGGAACCCTTTCGGCTTTGCGCTAGGCGGCGGCCCAACGGTTACGATGGGCCTCGTGAGCGCGTTGAAACGGCAGATCCAGGCGCAGGACAGGGTCTTGGAGGACCTGATCCAGACGGATGCCGCGATCAACCCTGGGAACAGCGGTGGCCCCCTCGTCGACCTCGAGGGCAGAGTGATAGGCGTGAATACCGCGATGATCCCGTTTGCTCAGGGCATAGGCTTCGCGATACCGATAAACGAGGTTAAGACGCGGCTTGAAGACCTAGCCAAGTATGGGCGGGTGATCAGGCCTTGGGTTGGCGTCGTAGGCCTCGACCTGACGAGGGAGATGGCCGCCTACTATGGGCTACCCGTCAGCAAGGGCGTCGTCGTAGCCCGGATTGTCCACTATAGCCCCGCGTTCGAAGCAGGCCTCCGCGAACGCGACATCCTCCTGAGGCTGGACGATACAGAGCTGACCGCAGTTGGAGACCTTCAGAAAGCCTTGAAAGCAAAGAAACCGGGCGAGACGATCGAGCTCGTCATCCTAAGGGATGGAAGGAGGGGCACCGCAAGCGTCAGGCTAGGGGAGACCCCGGAGACCTAAGCGAGGACGACTCCTCCGAGCCATCACTAACCTCAATTACCATTCCATGGCGTGAGGAGAGAAGAGGAGAACCAGGGGACTGAGCGCTTCCCATGCGTCAGCGGCTACCTTGAGAACGTGACGGCTATCACCCTGACTTGGTCGCAGGTGTCCTCGCATCGGTCGGCTGTGTTCTCGACGGCGTCCATGAACTGGGCGAGGAGTATGATCGAGCCGACCGTTATCTGCCCTACGTCGAGCTTGCTGATTAAGCCCCTCGCCTCTTGGTAGAGTCTGTCCACGTTCTCTTCGAACGCTTCCACTTGGTCGGCGGCCTGCAGAGACTCTGCGACCCGTCTGTCAACGAGCTTCATTATGCAATCGTCGAGCTTCATCGTGCACTCCCTGACGACCTCAGCCATCTTGACGGCCATCGCTCTTACCTCCGTGGGCGTCCCGCCTAGGTTGAACTCAGCCAAGATACGCCCTGACTCATGAGCCCAATCGGCGACCCAATCGATCTCCCTACCCAGTCTCAAGAGGCCTTCGCGTTCTCCCGCGGGGAGTTCGCCCTTGCTCAGCTCTTCGACGATCTCTTTCCTCAAGGCGTCCGCCTCCTTCTCCCGGCGTTCCAATAAGTCGAACGCTTTGGCCAACTCTTCCGTCTTGCCGTCAACCGCGGCCTTGACACATTTCAACAGCAACTCTACAGCGTCCACCGTGATCCTTGAATGCTGCCTGATCATCGAAACCGCCTGGATCTTCCTCCTGCCGACAAACCAGCTCTCCAGTTTCGACAAATTGTGCTACCTCCCGCCAGCAACTTCAAGCGTCTATTCCAAGGCTGTCTCCTGCTCCAAACCACCTTCAGGGAAAGGATATATACGTATGTGCTCGACGGGCAGAGAGAGCGTTACGTTGTCCCCGACGGCGACCTCCGGTTCATCGGAGAGAAGCGGACACTTTACCGTCAGGGTCAGCCCGTTCGAAACCTTCACCTGGTACCTTGCAGCGCTGCCGGTGAAGGTCTGGTTCTCGACGCGCCCGGTCCATGTGTTAACGCCGGAAGGCCCGCTTTCTCTGAACGATATGAACTCGGGTCGAATCGCGACTACAACTCGTCCGCTCGCTAGTGAAAGAGGGTTTCGACACCGCAGCTCTAGCCCGTCGATGTCTAGGATACAGTCTGGGCCTCCCTGAGCGATCTTGGCCTCGATGAAGTTTGCCTCTCCGACGAAGTTGGCGGTGAATATTCTCTTCGGCCGTAGGTACAGTTCCATCGGTGAACCTACCTCTACGATTCTTCCCGCCTTCATCACGACGACTCTGTCCGATATGGAGAGGGCCTCTTCTTGGTCGTGGGTTACGTGTATAGCTGTCAGGCCCAGATCGGCAACGAGCTGCCTCAACTCATACCTGAGTTTTGCTCTCACCTTGGCGTCTAGGGAGCCCAGGGGCTCGTCTAGGAGAAGCAGCGAGGAGCCTGACGCAAGGGCTCGGATGACGGCTACCTCTTGCTGGGCTCCGCCGCTGAGTTCACGAGGATAGGCTTGGCCCCGTTCTTCAAGCCCCACCATCGACAGCATCTCGTTCGTGACTCTCGCCGTCCTCGCGGGGGGCCAACCTCTGACTCTCGGCCCATAGGAGACGTTTTCGGCTACGGGCATATGGGGGAAAAGGGCGATCTCCTGGAAGACGTAGCCGATCCCTCGTTCCTGGATCGGGACACCGGCTAGACCCTTGTCGTCGATGTAGATCTGACCCTCATCCGGCTGTATGATGCCTGCGATGCACTTTATGAGCGTCGTCTTGCCGCAGCCACTCGGCCCAAGGATAGACAGGTACTCTCTATTCTCGACCTCGAGGTTCACTTGATCCAAGGCTGTCACGCGCCCATATCTCTTCGAGACGCCGACAATGCGTACGCGAGGCACCTAGACGACCTCCAGCTCCTTTCCGATTCCAAGGGAGGGGTAGGAGTAGATCAAGGCATCTCTACGAGCGAAGCCAACCCAGACTCTCTCCCCAACTGGGAAGGTAGGGCCTCGCGTCGTGGGCACCTTGCACGCAACCTCATCCCCGTTCCTCAGCCGTACTTCGTACCTGGTGAAGCTCCCAAGGAACCTTGCCGCCTTAACCTCCCCCCACAGGGCGTTCGGTTGGCCGCTAGGGGAGCTTGCGAAGCTCATCTTCTCCTCTCTCACGACGACGATGACGGGTTCGTCAACAGAGTAAGACGTATCCTCGACCCAGACGTGAAGCCCGCCACGAAGCCTGACGGCGGATCTGTCTCTGTTCCTTGTGAGAACTAGGCCTGCGAGAAAGTTTGCGCCACCGATGAAGTCTGCCACGAAGAGGCTTGCAGGTCTCTGGTAGATGTGGAACGGCGTCCCGTGCTGTTGTACCCGGCCGTTTCGGAGAACGATCATCCGGTCCGCGATAGTGATGGCTTCCTCTTGATCGTGCGTAACGTGGAGGGTGGTAAGCCCCTGGCTCTTCGCGAGTTCCCTCAACTTGTATCTCAGCTCAACTCTCAGCCGCGCATCTAGGGCTCCTAGAGGCTCATCTAGCAGGAGAAGCTTCGCGCCAGAGGCAAGGCCCCTTGCCAACGCCACGCGCTGCTGCATTCCGCCGCTCAGCTCCCTGGGGAAGGCGTCGGCGCGCGGGTCTAGCCTGACCATCCGGAGCATCTGCCACGAGATCCTCGAAACGGCCTCCGAGCTGAGGCCTTTTGAGACGGGGCCGAAGCTGACGTTTTCCAGCACTCTCATGTGGGGGAAAAGCGCGTACTGCTGGGGGACATAGGCGGCGTTCCGTTCCTCAGGCGGCCTACGAGCGACAGGTTTGCCGTCGATGAAGATCTCGCCCTCGTCGGGGTAGACAAGCCCGGCTATGAGGCGGAGCAATGTCGTCTTGCCGCTTCCCGTAGGCCCCAGCACGCAGAGATACTCGCAGTCCTGAACCTCGAAGCTGACGTGGTCGATCGCCAAGGTCTTGCCGAACCTCTTCGTCACATCTACCAGCTGGACAGACGGCAGCTTTCGTCACCTCCTTCGGCGCGTTACAAGCCTCAAGACGAGCAGCGCGATGAACGAGGTTAGGGCTAGGAGGCCTACGCCGAGGGCACGTTCAGAAGCTGAAACGGGGACGGTTCCCTTAACCCATTCCACGAGGAGGACCGGGGCGGTCTTGAGCTCCCTTGAGACCGCTATTGCAGCCCCGGTCTCGTCGACGCTCCGAGTGAAAACCAGGATCGCTCCTGAGAGGGCCGCGTACTTCGAGAGCGGAACAGTGATCTTCCTGAAGACCGTCAAGGGGCGCGCCCCGAGGGAGCGAGCCGTCTCCTCCATCTCTGGGGATATTCCCTCTATCGCAGCTGACATCGACCGGACGAAGTAGGTGTAGGTTATCGTTGTATGCGATAGGACGAGGACCCAGAACTCCGGGAGACCGCCGAAGGTGTTCCAGAAGAAGCTGAGCGAGACGCCTAGGGCGATGGAGGGCACCACGATAGGGATGTTCACGAGGGCGTCAAGGAGAGCCGTCGGCACTTTGCCTGCTCTCCTCCTTGCGAGGATGACGGCGACAGGTAGGCCTGCGGCGATGTTCACAAGCGTCGCGATCACTCCGATGGTGTACGATAGCAGCACGCTTTGCCAGTATGGTCCCCATGGGCCTGAGCCGCTTAAGGCCTTCTGCAGGGTGCCGTCCGTGAGGGCTGAACCCGCAGGGAGCGCTATGAAGAGTGAGGGCGTGATGACGAAGATGAAGAAGACGAGCATTGTTACGATGTCCCTGAAGGCTACACCGGTACGTCCGCTCAGAGCGCGCTCCGCCCTTGGCGATGCTCTGCGAACCGGTATCTTGAGCCTCGGCCCGACGAGAGAGATCAATCCGAAGGCTAGAACCGAGGCGAAGATGAGGATGAAGCTTACGAAGACGAGGGGGCCTTCCAAACCAGCGTCTTTGGCGTTCTTGATGAAGACAGGGCCGTTCTCAAACGCGCCTGCCACCATCACCGTTGCACCTGTCTCAGAGAGGGACCTAGCGAACGCGAGGAGGAACGAGGCCACGACGGCGGGCCTAAGGATTGGAAGCGTGACCGTCCTGGCCGCCGTGAAGGGTTGGGCCCCAAGCGTCTTCGCTGCGACCTCATAGGTAGCTTCGTAGCCGAGCAGGGCGCCTACCATCACCCGGACGACGGCGGGAAAAGAGAAGGCGAAGTGCAGCAGGAGTATCAGCACGACTCCGGGGGAGATCAGGCTGTCGACGCCGAGGAGGGCGGCGGCGCCTCCCGGTGTGCTCCAGAACAGCAGTGTGGAGAATCCGAGGGCGGCGGTCGGGATGATGAACGGAATATCCGCTAGAGTGTCGATGACGTTGACCCATCGTGTCTTGCTTCTGACGATGAACCATGCCAGGGGAATTCCGGCGAGCAGGTCGAGGGTTGAGACGAGGAACGCGATGGCAAACGACCAAGCTATGGCGGATTGAGCCCTAGCCATGAGGCT
>CAYRUY010000105.1:0-5232 GCA_964427455.1 uncultured Candidatus Bathyarchaeia archaeon
AGGGAGATCAGCGAACACCATACTCCTCGTTCAGCCTTCGAAGCCCTACGTATGCGTAGGCTTCCACCAAGAACTCGAGAGGGAGGTCGACGTAGACTACTGTCGCAGGGAGGACCTCGCGGTTATCAGAAGGAGCCAAGGCGGCGGCGCCACCTACCTGAACGGTGACCAAGTCTTCTACCAGGTTGTCGCACGTAGGGGGAGCGGCGTTATCCCGGCAAGTGTCGAAGACGTCTTCAAGCGGCTCCTAGCGGTCACGGTCTACGTCTACAGGTCGCTAGGCCTACCGGCCGAATACAAGGCCTTGAACGATGTCGTCGTCTGCGGTAGGAAGATCTCGGGCAACGGGGCCGGGTCCTTCGGCGACCACACGATTATCCTCGTAGGAAACATCATACTCGACCTAGACTACGCATCTATGGCGAGGGTGCTGAAGGTTCCGAGCGAGAAGTTCAGAGACAAGCTGGCCAAGAGCATGGAGGAATGGGTTACATCCCTGAGAAAGGAGCTAGGACAAGCCCCGCCTGTGGACGAAGTGAAGAGGCTCTTAGCCGAAGGCTACGAGCAGGTCCTAGGCGTCAAGCTGGAAGCCTCGCGGCCGACCGAGGCGGAAAGAGCCCTCTGGAAGAGCGAAGTCAAGCCCCGTCACCTCTCGCGTGAGTGGCTGCACATGTCCGAGCTGGGCCATGAAGCCCTCCTAGCAGGTCGAGCCGTCAAGGTCACTGGCAACGTCAGGCTGGTGGAGGCTGAGCATAAAGCCCGGAAGCTGATCAGGGTCCGCGTCGAGCTCATCGGCCGGAAGATCAATGATGTCATACTTTCAGGAGACTTCTTCGCCTTACCGGAAACGGCTGTTGAAGAGCTTGAATCACGCCTGAAAGGCATGACGCTTGACCGCGAAGAGGTGCTGGCGGCGATCTGGAAGTTCTACCGGGATAGCGGCGTCGAGACCCCAGGCATCTTGCCTGAAGACTTCGCTGACGCTGTCATGAAGCTAAAGGAGCTTACATAGAACTGAGCACATCAGACCACCTCGTTCTTAAGCCCCTAGCCACCGTGAAGCCCCCACTATGGACCCGACTATGGTCCTCAGCCACCTTGCTGAAGAGGAAGATGACGCCGTTTTCGCTCACAGGAGCATAGACTACTCGGTCACCGCGCTTCAACTATGCATGGTTTAGATACGACGCCTTTTCTCCTTAGCTTCGGTAGATTCCATAAGAACGCGGTTACGCTGTTTTGATTCCCAAGTAAACCTTACCCAGCTCTTGGTGATTCAAGAGTTCCTGTGAACCGCCCTGATACATCACTTTTCCACTGGTAAGAAGCACGGCTTGGCCTCCATGTTCGAGAGCACTTCTAGCGTTTTGCTCGGCCAGCACTATAGTCATGCCGTAGTTGTCTCTTAGGCTCACTATCTTTCTAAGCAGTTCAAGGGCTATTTTCGGAGCAAGGTTTGCTGTGGGTTCGTCGAACAGCATGATTCTAGGTCTTCTCATCATCGCCATGGCCATTGCCAGCATCTGTCTTTCCCCGCCGCTGAGCGTGCCTGCCCCTCGATACATGTACTCGCTCAGCACAGGGAAGTCTTCTACGACTTCTTCAGCGCGTTCCTTGGCCTCGTCTCTCGCCAGAATGTAGCCAGCCATGAGTAGGTTCTCTCTAACATTGAGGTCTACGAAGACGTTGTCAACCTGAGGCAGGTAGGCTATGCCCAGCTTGGTTACTGCATGGGGCGGCAGTCCTACTATGTTCTTCCCCTCAAAGAATATTTCCCCGGAGTAGACTTGTGTTATTCCCATGATGGTCTTCAGCAGGGTGCTCTTTCCGCTGCCGTTGGGTCCTACAAACACCGTGACCTCCTTGTCTCTGATCTCTATGTTGATGTCAAAGAGTATGTGAAGTTTCCCATAGCCAGCATTGATGTCCTTGATCTCTAGCATACATCACTCGCCCAGATAGCTTTCTATCACGAAGGGGTCGCTTAAGACTTTGTCCGGCTCTCCCTCTGAGACTATCTTCCCCCTTGCCATGGCGTAGACATGGTCAACGTAAGGCAAGACTAGCTCAAGCCTGTGCTCTACGATCAGGAAGGTAACTCCGAGTTTATTCTTCATCTCGGTGAGATAGTAGAAGACCTCGTGGGCGAGTTTCGGATAAAGGCCTGATGCCGGCTCGTCCATGAGGATCATCTTCGCTCCGCTCATGATGGCTCTTCCAGCCTCTACCAGCTTCATCTGGCCCCCGCTCAGATTAGTAGCCGGTCTGTTCCATACAAGGTCGAGGTTGAGGAGCTCCAGAAACTTAAAGCCCCTCTCCGTCGCTTCCTCCTCCTCGTGGACCCATGACCGCTTGAATGGGGCTCTTAAGAAGCCCTCGCCAACGTTCCCCCTGTAAGCTACGAGCAGGTTCTCCAGGACGGTGAGCCTCTGAAAAGGCTGCGGGATCTGGAAGGTCCTTACAACGCCTTCATTGTACACCTTGTGGGGCGGCGATCTTGTGATCTCCTTGCCATCAAACCATACCCTTCCTTTATCTGGCCTAATGAATCCTGTGACAACGTTTATCAGAGTGGTCTTGCCGCTCCCATTGGGGCCTATCAACATAGTGATCAGCCCCTTTTTAACATCCATGTTGACATCGTCTAGGGCAACAAGGCCGCCGAAAGCCTTCCTAACACCTTCGACTAGAAGCGCGCTCTCCATTGTCATCCCAAGAAAGAAAGGGGGAGGAGGACAGAACTAGAGACGTGTGATGGAGTCTGTGTCAAGCACCCATTTACCGGTGAGTTTCCACTCGTAGACGCCTGGCGCTGTTTGAACGATGATCCACAGGTCATAGTCAGTCGGTGCTCTGTCTCCGTTTGCGTCAAGCGTTACCCAGCCTGAAGCGCCCAACAGCGATTTGACTACGTCTGGTAGAACCGACCTAACGGCTTGGCTGTCGTACTTGTTCACGGTCATCAAGGAGTAAGCCAGCGCCCAAACTGCGTCGTA
The DNA here is from genome assembly GCA_964427455.1 of uncultured Candidatus Bathyarchaeia archaeon. Classification (GTDB taxonomy): domain Archaea; phylum Thermoproteota; class CALKCG01; order B24; family JAWCPE01; genus JAWCPE01. The sequence continues at coordinate 2,997 of CAYRUY010000105.1, forward strand.
GGTTGAGTACGTATAGGCTTCTGGCGTCCTCCCTAGCACTGCCTTTACCCTGTCCCGAACCGTATAGAACTTCGCAGTTTCAACCGGGCTAAACATCGGGTTGTTGAACGTGGTATTGAGGGCAAACTCGGCTACCGCCTCATTCTTGATCATTACCGCGCTCTGAACTGTTCCGTCGCTTCCATACCACTTAACGCCCCAGAGAACGTCGTAGTCCCTGCATGCGCTCATGAAGACCACGACTTCTTCAAACCCTATATAGTAGACACCTACCTCGTCCTTTCCGTACGTTGATACCGCGCTTGAAACCGCGTCAGCTAGAGCCTTGGCTTCAGCCGAGAACTCCTTGGCTTCAGGGGCGTATCTCACTCTTCCGACAACTGTGCCGCCGAGATCGTTGAATCTCTTCTCCGCCGCCTCCTCGAGTCCATCTCCCCAAGCATCGCCTCTCCAAGCCGCAACCACGTACCTTATACCATCCTCGTAGAACAACCTCGCTACCGCACGTCCCTGCCAGGCATCGTTCGGGCAGAACCTGAAGATGTAATCATCCGCTATCCCAAGTGCTGGTGCAGTTGAGGACTGGCTTATCACCAATATCTTGTTGGCATCAATGTAGCCCTTGATGTTTCGAAGCTCTCCGCTACTCATCGGACCTATCATAAGAGTTACACCCTTCGCGGCGAAGCTCGTTACCTTCTCCAAGCAAACATCAGGCTTTGTCTCGGTATCCTCTGTTACAACTTTCAGAGTCCATTTAGCCCCCGACTCGTTGAGGAATGCGTTCACCTCTTCAGCTGCGAATTCCGCCGCAACCTTGCTGTTCTCACCGTAGGTCGCTAGGTCCCCCGTTAGCGGCAAAAGTGCGCCTATTGTGACTTCGCCGGTTAATCCCGCTTTCTGTAAAGCCTGATAGTCCGCCTGCAGCTTGTTGTAGTTAGCTGTCACCTGCGCGAGGTCAGCTTGCGCCTTGTCAAGATCTGATTTGGCAACATACTCCGGTGGAATCGGTTTCGCAACCCAGCCAATGCCTGCTCCAACGACGAGACCTACTATCAGCGCAACCACTAGGAATGTCCTCGAAGCTTGACTCAAAGCATCTTCCCTCCAAGTTAAAGCTGAACCCAGCTAAAGTATAATAGTTCCTTAAAAGACTTGCTACCACAGGTTGGATCCGCCTCGGACGGCTATAGGCTTGGGGTGAACGCTATGGCTGACCCCGTTGGGCTGGTTGACTCCAGCCTGACCGAAGTGAGCCAGTTCGGCTCTGGAGATGCCCGAGCCTACACGCTATTATCACAGTGGATCGTTATCCAGCGTGTTGAACATTCAGTCCACATTCACAGCGGCTTTGGACGCGTTGCTTCAAAGGGAGGAAGATCAAGACATGTGTCTAGGCTCTAGACTTTGGTGTGTCTGGCAGTCGAATCAGGAAGTCTGCTTGAGGTGGTCCTAACGGTCGAGCCCATCTACTCAGAAGCAGTCATATTCAGCAGTCTCCTCACGCTCTTGAGTATCGGGCTTACTCTCACCTATCTAACCACGAAGGTTCCTAACTTCGCTCACGGAACACTTGCAACGATTGGGACATATATCAGCCTAACGGCGGCGACGGTTTGGAAAGGCAACCTATACTATTTTCTCGGGCTAGCGTTCGTGATGAGCGGAGCAACTGCGTTGGTGCAATATGTCCTCGCCCTTAGGCCCCTTATGCGGAAAGGAGCCTCGATCGTCGGGCTGATGGTAACTACACTCGCCATCGACATAATACTGCTAGCCGTATTAAACATCTACGCTGACTACTTGTCGAGGCAGTTCAAGGTCCTTTCAAGGTACTTCTACCTCAGACCTTACGATTTCTCCATTGCGGGTCAGAGGGGCATCTTGATCGTTGCTCCAACGCTCACGGTGGTTACAGTGACGTTTCTGTACGTGGTTCTAACTCGAACGAAGTTCGGGGTTGCGATGAGAGCGGCCATCATGAACCCATCTCTGGCAAGCGTGGTGGGCGTGAATGTTAACCTGATCTACGCCCTATCATGGTTTATAGCAGGCGGATTAGCAGGGCTTGCGGGCGGGCTTCTCCCCATGCATCTTGTATCCAATCCAGACATAGGTGTGACGTTAATAGCGAGCATATTCGCGGCAAGCGTCGTAGGGGGGCTCCTCAATATCTACGGTGCTGTGCTAGGGGGCTTCTTGATAGGCTTCGCCGAAGTGCTAGGAACCAGCTACC
>CAYRUY010000106.1:0-5106 GCA_964427455.1 uncultured Candidatus Bathyarchaeia archaeon
GGGCATCTCGTCAAGTAGAGCTGGTTGATCCGGTCCTCGCATTGGGCTCTGATGGTCTCGAAGGTCTTCCGTAGCGCGGCGAGGTCTGCGCGGACGAGCTGCATGCGCGTGATGAACGCTGCCATGGGGTCGAGGTCGACGCCTATGACGCGGCGTTGAAGCCTAAGGGCCTCGACGACGGTAACGCCTCCACCGCAGAAAGGATCGAGGATTACTGAGCCGGGCTCCGTGTAGTGGTCTATGAGGTTCCTGAAGACGTTGTGAGGTCTCCGAGCGAAGTATCTGTGCATCTTATAGACCGGCGTATGGGGCTTCGCCGTGACGGCATGCCGGATCGGCTCCATGTGACGCTCTTGCATCGACCAAGCTCCTCAAGAGCCACGGCTTACAGGTTCGACAAGAGCCTAGATGGGAAGATAATCGTTTGCCCCGTGAGACCTTCAAAGCACTCTATGGGAAATGCTTGATAAGCCTCCGGAAGCCGCAGCGCGGAACAACGATGTGAAAAATGAGTTAAGAAGGACGCGAGAGAGTTGAGGGGCTAGGGCTTCCTCTTTCCTCTCCATAGAAGCAGTAAGCTGACTCCGACCATTCCGCCGACGGCTCCCCCCACTGCTCCGGCTATCCGACTGGGAAAGTTGAATGCAACTATCGCTGCAACTGCCATGGCGGCTAGAAGCCAGGCGGCGGCCACTAATCTCATTCTTCGTCCGCTTCGTGACTAATCTGTGAGAGTTTGGCTAATAAGGATACCTCTTAGGGAATGGACGTATGGACGGGGCGCATGTGTGAGTTGGGTTGATATCTCTGTGCTGCGACTGTGAGGTGAGGATAACGGGATCAGGACGGAGCGCGATGGAAAAGAGACAAATCGAGGTCACGGAAAGCGTTGCGGAATCCGGTTACAAAAGTTAATTTGGCCGCCTGACTACGAGGGCCTACAAACGCCTAGGGAGGAGAAGGGCTTCTGCCCCCTACCATATACGAGGTTCAGCTCTTCAAGCGAGAGGGCTTTGTGAGAAAGCGGTGCCCATCGTGCGGTAGGGCGTTCTGGACCTTGAGACCTAGCCAAGAGAGGTGCGGGGACCAACCCTGCGTAGAGTACGGCTTCATAGGCGCCTCGCCGGTTCCCCACCCCTACACGACGGGAGAACTTCGTGAAACCTACCTCTCGTTCTTCGAGGGGCTAGGCCACAAACGGATTCGAAGGTACCCCGTCGTGGCCCGTTGGAGGAACGACGTCTACCTGGTAGGAGCCTCGATCTACGACTTCCAACCTTGGGTCACGGACGGCATATCGCCTCCGCCAGGCAACCCCCTCGTGATATCTCAGCCCTGCATCCGGTTTACCGACTTGGAGAACGCGGGTAAGACGGGCCGCCACTCGACGGGGTTTGAGATGATGGCTCACCACGCGTTCAACTTCCCCGGCCGCCTCGTCTACTGGAACGACGAGACCGTAGATCACTGCTACCGTTTCTTCACAGAGGCTATGGGAATAGCTCCTGAAGAGCTGAGCTTCGTCGAAGACTGGTGGGAGGGCGGAGGCAACGCCGGAGAGGACCTAGAGGTCGTCGCGAAGGGACTTGAGGTCGCCACCCTGGTCTTCATGCATTACAAGACCTCTAACGGCGACAGAGAGCCCCTCGCCCAGAGCATCGTCGACACAGGCTACGGTCTCGAAAGGCTCGTCTGGCTTACGAAGGGCTCAACGAACATGTACGACGCGATCTACGGCGAGCTCATTGAAAAGCTACGGTCTGCCAGCGGCGTACCCAAGCTGGAGAGGTCTATCGCCGCCGAGATATCGAAAGCAGCCGGGCTGATGGAGTTCAAGAGCGCCGCGAGCCTCCAACAGCTCAGGAGAAACGTAGCCGAGAGGGTAGGCCTCGACGCTGAAACGTTAAGGAGCCTCACTGCGCCCTACGAGGCCATCTATGCGCTCGCAGACCATGCGAACTCCTTGGCTTGGATGCTGAAAGACAGCATCGTTCCGTCGAACACCGGGGCGGGCTACCTAGCGCGGCTCCTGATAAGGCGGTCTTTGAGGCTCATCGCGCAGCTCCAGTCAACCATAGGCTTCAAGGACATCTTAGCCTATCAGATGAACAGGCTGGCTGAGGATTTCCCAGAGTTCAAGGAAGGCCGATCAGTCATCCTCGATATGGTCTCGGTCGAGGAAGAACGATACGCCGAGACACAGCAGAGGGGCCTCAGCCTCGTAGCGAAGAGGGCTCAAGAACTCCTGAAGGAAGGTTCTAAGACCCTCCCAGCTCAGGACCTGACGATGTTCTACGAGTCGCATGGCATGCCCCCCGAGACCGTTAGCGAAGAGGCGGGGAAGCTTGGCTTGAAGGTGGATTTGCCGGATGACTTCTACGTGAAGCTCGCTCAGAAGCATGAACGCCCCCGGCCTCCGGCAGCTGAGGAGACGCCCGCCGACAAGCTTAAGGATCGGCTTTCAGGCCTCCCGGAGACCGAGGCGGTCTATTACGCGGACGCCTACACTCGGCAGTTTGAAGCCCGTGTCCAAGCCGTGTTCGAGGATCGGTACGTGGTCTTAGACCGGACTGCCTTCTATCCTGAAGGCGGTGGCCAACTCGCTGACATGGGCGTGCTTGGGTTCAACGGGCAGGAAGCCCATGTGGTCGATGTCAGGAAGGTCGGGAACGTCATCGTCCACGCCGTGAAGGGTGATGTCCCAAGCCCCGGAAGTCTAGTCGTCGGCGAGATAGACTGGTGTCGTAGAAGGCAGCTTATGCAGCATCACACGGCGACCCATATACTCGGCGGCGCTGCGAGGAGAACCCTCGGCGACCATGTCTGGCAGACGGGGGCTGAGAAAGGCGTAGACAAAGCGAGGCTGGACATAACGCATTACAGACGGATACCGCAAGAGGAGTTGTGGAGAATCGAGCGGCTCGCGAATCAGGTGGTTTTCGAAGCCCGCCCGGTTCATGTCGAGGTTATGCCAAGAGAGAAGGCTGAAGGACAGTATGGATTTAGGCTCTATCAGGGAGGCTTCTTCCCCGGCAGGGACGTCCGCGTCGTCGAGACCCCGGGCTGGGATGTCGAAGCCTGCGGCGGCACCCATCTGAAGAACACGGCTGAGGTCGGGTTCATAAAGATCCTAAGGGCTGAAAGGATTCAAGACGGCGTCGAGAGGATCGAGTTCGCAGCAGGCGAGGCTGCTCTCGGCCACGTGCAAGAGGCTGAAAGAATCCTGCGGGACGCTTCTGAGGCTCTGAACGTGCCCGTTGAGAGACTTCCTCAAGCTGCAGAGAGCCTCCTATCGGAGCTTAAGAAGGCTAGGAAGGAGGCAGAGGAACTCCTCGCAGGCCTGAAGGGAGGGGAGGGAGCCCTCGAGCCTAAGCGCCGAGAGGAGATAGATGGCCTACAGGTCGAGGTTTACGCTTCACCGATGGAGGCAGACCACCTCGTAAGGTTCGCCAATGCACGGGTAAACGAGCGGCAGAATCTTGTCCTCGTCGCGTTCTCCGTGAAGGAGCCGGCTAAGCTTGTCGTCATGGCGGGTAAAGACGCGGTCGATAGAGGAATCCATGCTGGAAAGCTTGTGTCAAGGGCCGCAGCGGTCGCTCAAGGCGCGGGAGGCGGAACGGCTAGGCTGGGTCAAGGTGGTGCGTTGGCAAGAGAGAAGCTGGACGAAGTCGAAGAGCTGCTGGTACGCCTCATCAAAGAGACAGCGACTGAAGGTCAAGCGGGTAGTTGACGGTCAGTTCACAGATCAGTTGCTCGTCCGCAACTGGTTCGGTCGAATCGCATCGTCGATTCTGATACGTTCTGAGAAGCAAGCGCCTATCGATCTATCTTCTCCCATGACTCGACATTCTTACGTTGCTGGGCTCAGTTTCGCGGAATTCGCTGAACTCAGCTCGATTCAGCTTCCTTGCTTCAGATAACTACCCTTGGTAAAGCCTGAGACTTGAAGCGCTCAGGCCGCTGTAAAAGGGTTAAAAGGTGTTTACATCATCCCTCCAGGCGTCAGGAGTGTGGAGAACTGTCCCCGCTCTGGATAGACTCTGAGGCGGATCTCGCGGTTGTAGGAGGAGGCCCCGCGGGACTTGTGGCAGCCATAGCAGCCGCGAGGAACCGGGCAAGGGCCGTTCTGGTTGAGCGGTATGGCTTTTTAGGCGGGATGGCAACCGCGGCGTGCATAGGTCCCTTCATGCCCTTCTTCGATAAGAGGGGCAACAAGGTCGTTAAGGGTATAGCCGATGAGCTTGTCGATAGGCTAGTCGAGGCTGGAGGAGCAGTCGGTCACGGCTTTGTTCCCAACGCGGTAAGCCATCCTGGCTTCACGCCGTTCGACCCGGAGGTACTGAAGTACGTCGCCTTAGAGATGGTCGAAGAGGCGGGAGTTGAGCTGCGCCTTCACTCCTACGTCGTGGACGCGGTTGTGAAGGACAACGTGATCAGGGGCATCGTGACCGAGAGTAAATCCGGAAGGCAGATTTTGCTTGCGAAGATCGTCGTAGACGCCACGGGTGACGCTGATGTGGCCGCCCGCGCGGGCGCACCCTATCAGGTCGGCAGGCCTGAGGACGGCTTGACCCAGCCGCCTTCCCTGTTTGTCCGCGTAGGCAACGTGAACGGTGAGAAGCTCATCAGATACGCAGAGGAGCACCCTGAGGACATGGGACCGATGAAGCTGAGCTTTGTGCAGATGGACCGGCCGATTCCCGAAGGGAAAGGTTTCACGAGGCAGCACTTCATGGGCGCGTTCTACGCGAAGACGATCCCGAAGGCAAGGGAGGCCGGAGAGGTTCACGTCGGAAAGGACTGGGTGACGACCTTCACAGACCTAAGGGAGGGCGAGGTTATCCTGAACGCTACAAGGGTAGCGGGAGGCGTCAACTGCCTCGATGTCAGGGACCTGACGGCCGCTGAGATAGAGGGCAGGAAACAGGTCATGTCGCTTTTCGGCTTCCTGAAAAGGCGCGCGCCCGGCTACGAGAACGCCCACATAACGTCCACAGGGCCCCAGATAGGAGTTCGCGAGTCAAGGCGTATCATTGGCGAACGCGTGCTAACCGTTGACGACGTCGTGGAGGAGAGGGAGTTCCCTGATGCCATCGCCAGGTGCGC
>CAYRUY010000107.1:0-5063 GCA_964427455.1 uncultured Candidatus Bathyarchaeia archaeon
TCGCGCAGCACCCTAACGTCGTCCACACCGAGACCCTGATCTCGATGTTCCACCCCGCAAGTACAGAGCCGCCGTGAGCGGAGAAACGTCGGTCACAACCCATCAGAGTAGACAGTTGCATGGACGATGTCGACATCAAGATCCTGAAGGAACTGAGCGCCGACGCGAGGCTCTCCTACAGGGAGGTCGCTCGGAGAACCGGCCTAGCCGTCTCAACCGTGGCTTGCCGGATCGCGAACCTCGAGAAGACAGGGGTTATCAAAGGCTATGCCCCGGTCCTAGACGCGGAGAAGCTCGGCTACGATACCGTGGCGATCATAGAGATCGTCGTCGCAGGGGGAAAGCTCCTAGACGTTGAGAAGAAAGTTGCGGAGAGCCCGTGCGTCTACGGGGTGTACGACGTGACGGGACCAAGCGACGCGATAGCCATCACAAGGTTCAAGACGCGAGGCGAACTCAGCCACTTCGTGAAATCCCTCCGAGCGATGGACTTCGTGGACAGAACGGTGACTCATGTGGTTCTGGGAATCACGAAGGAAGACCTTAGGATTCCCGTCGAATAGAACGAGCCCCGTGCTGATAACTCACCTTGGTCGAAACTGTTGAAGAGACACTCCGAAACGTCATGCGAGACCTCATATCACTAACAACGGAACCATGAGGGCCTTCCTTGGCCATGCGCTTGAACTCTCCCTACACGAGAGATTACCTACACCGCCAACCATCTACAGTTAAATCCAACAGTTCTTTTTGCGAATCCTGTGGCGATCCTTCGAAGTAGATCTGATACCTTCCTCATGCTTGGCGCGTCATGCACTTCACATGTGGCCCGTCGGGACCAAACGAACGTTTGCGAGCGATATACGTTCTTGAGGCGGGTATGTAGCGTCTCTTCGACAGTTCTGTCCTTATCTCACCTCGGATCCGTCAGATGGCCTCCCGTCCCCGCTCGAAAGTCCTGACCCGGATCACATCTGCGACCGGGAAGACGAAGATTTTGCCATCTCCAACCTCGCCTGTGTAGGTTTTATCGCGGATGACTTGGATGGCGCGCTCCAGGTCTGCATCGTCTAGAACCAACTCAAGCTTCATCTTGGGCAGAAGGTCCACTCGGTAGGTTCTTCCCCTGAAGCTGAGCTCGAAGCCCATCTGTTTACCCCTGCCTCTGACGTTGTAGGCGGTAAGCCCTTGGAAGCCTGCGGCCGCTAGGGCATCCTTAACTTCCGGGAACCTCTCACACCTCACTACAGCCTCGATCTTCACCATTCCTCCAGGCTCCATGACCAGCTCCTCCTGCTAGGATACGACCTCCGCATAGGCTTCCTCGCCGTGCTGCGACATGTCTAAGCATACAACCTCCTCCTTCACGTCGACCCTGAGCCCCCAGGTTCGGTCGAGAAGCTTCAGGATCAGGAAGGTGAGGGTGAAGGCGTAGAGCCATGTGGTAGCTACGGCGACCGCTTGAACGGCCAGCTGCCCCGAATTTCCGTGAATCAGCCCATTCCCTCCCGCGGGGTTGACCAACGTGGTAGCGAAGACGCCGGTCATCAGGGCGCCGAAGGTTCCGCCTACACCGTGGACGCCCCAAACATCCAGGGCGTCGTCCAACCCCCATCGGGTTTTCATGAGCACAGCCAAGTAGCAGAGACCCGCCGCACCCGCTCCTATCGCCATGGCTGAGGGAGGGTCCACAAAGCCTGAAGCAGGAGTGATGGCGACAAGCCCGGCGACAGCCCCCGTGCACACCCCTACGACGCTCGGCCTACCCTTGGTCAGCCAGTCCAAAGAGAGCCAGGCGATGGCGGCGGCAGAGGCGCCGAGGTGAGTCGCGAGGAAGGCGTTGGCGGCCACAGCCCCTGAGGCTAAGGCGCTGCCGGCGTTAAAGCCGAACCAGCCAAACCAGCCAAACCACAGAAGGGCCGTTCCAATAACCACGTAAGGGATGTTGTGCGGCAGCATAGGGTCTCTTCCAAAGCCCTTGCGCTTCCCGATCACCAGCGCCGCAGCCAGAGCTGCGACCCCGGCGTTTATGTGGACAACGGTGCCTCCGGCGAAGTCCAAGGTCCCCAGTTCGCGGAGCCAGCCGCCGGCTCCCCACACCCAGTGGGCGACGGGCACATAGACCAAGCTGCTCCAAAGGAGCAGGAAGGATTACGTAGCTTCTGAACTTCATGCGGTCCGCGAAGGCACCGGTTATCAAGGCTGGAGTTATCGCCGCGAACATGAGCTGGAAGACCGCGAAGGCCTCATGGGGAACAGAGGCCGCGTAGTCGATGTTAGGAGCAGAGCCGACCCCTGCGAAGCCTAGCCATTCGAGGCCGCCGATCACACCCCCTCTATCAGGGCCGAAGGCCAGACTGTACCCCCAGAGGACCCAGACGATGCTCACGATGGCTAGGGCGACTAGGCTCTGCATGATGATGGATAGAACGTTCTTCCTCCTCACGAGTCCGCCGTAGAAGAAGCCCAGAGCCGGCGTCATCACCATGACCAGCGCAGCTGAGACCAAGACGAAGGCAGTGTCGCCTGCATTCACAGACATGCGCCTGGCCCCTCCCAGGGTTCCCCAAACCTTCTGGGTGACGAGAGTTCTGACTCTGTCACTTCCGTCCAGCCCGTGGTCAGTATCGTGCTCATCTGACCAGCTTGCTAGCCTCGAGCGGGCCATTCGTATATAAGAGTTGCGCTTCAATAGCCGAATGAGGCCAGACACCATCCTGAACCGCACATTCGTCGCACGGCAGGGAAGAAGGCTGTGCGCCGGACACGGCCTCATCATAGCGCGGTGGTATTCGACTGGAAGCGTTTAAGACACGCGGCCTCGTGAACCTGGGGCATATCATCTTTACGTCAAGAGCACACAAGAAGGGGGGTGGAGGGCGTAGGGTCGCTGTTGCGGTTTGAGGAGTATCTCAAGCATACGGACCTGAGGAGCTTGTTGGAGTTGCTCAGCCCAAGGGATGTTAACCGTCTCCTCGGGCAGGTGGAACACTTCACGCTGAAGGAGGCTGAGCACAGGGACGAGATAGTCCTCGACTACTTCGGTGATAGAGGCATAGACCAAATAGTGAGCGCAGCGGTGAGAGAAATAACCTCGAACCACATCCCTAGGGACCCGGCCATACTGGATGTGGGTGCAGGGATCGGTACTTTCACTATTCCCATATTCTCGCATGTCAAGGAGGCGCTTCACTCGGCCGCCTTCTACGCTATGGATGTCACGCCTGCGATGCTGAAGATCTTGGTTAAAAGAAATGCCGAGATCACGCCTTTCATGGGATTGGCGGAGAACATACTAGGTAGCATTACACATGCGCGGAAATACCTCAACATTCCTGTCAAGTTTGACGTAGTCCTTTCAAGCCTGACATTGCATCACTGCCCCGACGTTAGCAGAGTCTTCTGTAGCTTCCAACGAGTTCTCTCGATAGGCGGGAAAGCGATAATTATCGATCTCTGCGAACACCCCTTCACTGAGTTCCGTGAGGAGATGGGAGACTACCATCTGGGCTTCGGGCTTGATGAGATACAGGAAATTGCTCGGCTTTGCTTCGGCGAGGTCAGAGTTCAGAAGCTTCCTGGTATCTGCTGCTCAAGCTCCGGACGGTCCGCGGAACTCTTCATATCCACCGTGATCAGATGAAAGCGACACCGTTGAAGACCCCCATCAAACGAACGCAACATCCGTTGGCATTCGTTCATTATGTCATATGGTCTAGGCGGCAAATGTCCAGCATCTAGGAAAGTTTTATAAACGAGCGAGCAGCCCCTGTCGCATGAATTGCCCAGTGCCCGGCTGTAGGCGACTCTGTGGGGACTGGTGGAAGTGGGCAAGGTTACTGTTCGTTTCACGGGCGAGCAGGAGGAGGTCCTTGAGTGGCTGATAGGCATCTACGGAACCAACTTGGCTGAGGTCATCAAGACCCTTGTTCTGATGAAGCTAGACGAGAGGGGCCTTCTGAGAAAGGCTTGCGAGAAACGGAAGCTCGGGGTTGAAGCCTAGGCCTTGAGCCGAGATGCAATGACCAAGCTCTACATTAAATGCGACATCTGCGGCTGCCTCAAGCAGGCCGAGGAGGTATTCGCCGATGAGCGCAAGATCGACTGCTACTTAGTCTGCGGCCATGTCACCGTGATCACCGGCCAGTATTGGATTGTAAGCAGGCAAAGGGATCGTTCGTGAGTGACCTCGGCGGCGACGACCCGGGGACGGGTCATATTCCGTATGCTGAAGGCGTTGTACCTGCCGCTCGCCCATATCCTGGCCGCCAGTGCAGATGTTGTCCTAGGCCACGACGGGCTCTCCGGAGGAGTACGGCGTGACAGGGAGGGTCATTCACTCCCCGACTAGGGCCGCCCCATAGCCTGAGCCGGTGCCGGCCTAGAGGAGCCTATCTCCTCTTGTCAGCTCCAGGGCTTCATACGAGAGCGGGTAGCTAAGGAGGCAGGAGATCGTTTGATCTCTCCCATTCCCTGCGGGGTAGAGGGAGCTCCTGGTATGCGCAATCCCTGTACTCCAAGGGCACGAACCTCTCCTTTGGAACCCTTCCCATCGCCTCGGCTATCCCCGTAGACCTTAGGAGGGCCCGCCTCACCAAGCGCCTCACCATGCGCCTCACCATGGCTTCCCTTTCCCTCTCAAAGTCCACATCCGTCTTTGTGACACGGTTTGAGAGCGGAGGTATGCGCCATCCTATCGCCGTCTTCACCATCCCCACAGGCTAGCCTCACCCTAGGCAGTGCCTAGAACAGCGCCCCCGATATCCGAGATCTGTTCCGAGACCTCTATAGCATTTCCAAGCTTAAGGGATCCGGCTGCGAACAGTTGAGGGTCAGCGGCAATGGGCCTACGCGGGACTTCGGTGACTTACCCTACCTCCCCTGAACGAGTCCTTTACGCAAGCCACTTTAGCTTGTCTTAGCCGAAGGACTGAGTCCAGTCATCACAAAGGATCTCTCGGGCCGAGGCCGGCCGCTCGGGAACGAGGAGGTTTGCAGGGGAGGCATTGGACTCCTCGTGTGACATCTCCAGCTGTGTGGGGTTCGAATCTCTCCCGGCCCAC
>CAYRUY010000108.1:0-5047 GCA_964427455.1 uncultured Candidatus Bathyarchaeia archaeon
GCGGGAGCAGGTGCTCCGTACCGCGCCTTCGCCCCCTACATCACTAGGGCGTATAGGTATGTGCCCGTTTTCAAGCCCGGCTCCATCGCGATAGTCGGCGTTATGGATGTTACGAGGCTTGACACAGCCACGACGCTGGGAGTTGACCTCTACAGTTTTGTCTCTCACAGCTGGTATGTTTGGAGAGACGTGGTCGTCTCTTGGCCTGAGGCGATCGCCTTCGTCGAGCCTAACGTGCCAGCCGAGATCGTTCTTCGCTCCTTGGGCGCGCAGGGCGTCGGGCTCGTAGCTGCGGTCTTCAACAACGGCTCAAGGCAGGAACCTGATGGCATCGGCTACAACGTAGGCCACGGGGAGACCGTGGTCGTCTCGCTTGTGGACGCTGCGAGGAACGCGTATAGGCTCGGGGCTTCCCGCGCGGACACGCTCATCTCGAAGATGACAAGCAACGCGCTGATGCTGATGTACGACACTAGAGCCTCCGCGCTCTTCGACAAGATGGATGCGTACGCCGAGGCGAAGGCTTGGAGTTCCGTCTACGGCACCTCGATCGTGATCTGGCAGTACGCTCGTAACCTGTACGCGTCATCCTTCGACCTGCTCTACCAGACAGCTGTGACCGTGGTCTTCTTCTTCTTCCTCTCAATACCGTTCGCGCTCCTCCTTGAACGGCTGAAGGGCAGCCAAGGCTCGATGCAGCGAAGCTTCCTCATCATCGCCATACTTTTGCTGGCGAACATAGCGCTCGGCATCTTCCATCCTGGCTATTCGATCTCGACGAACGTCTTCATGATCATCGTCGGCCTAGCCCTCATCGTCTTCACCTTCGTGCTTTCGGCTTGGGTCTTCGGTGAGTTCAGCGCGATCGCGAAGACGTTTAGACAATCGCTTCTCGGCCTGCATTACTCTGAGATCGAGAGGAGCGGCACGGTGCTCGCAGGCACAACAATTGGGCTGCAGAGCATGAGGCGTAGGAAGCTGCGGACAGCACTGGCGCTGACTTCGATCGTGATAACCGTGATGGCATTGACCGCCTTCACAACGGTGGGTTTCCAGGCTTTGACGCTGGTTCAGCCGATCGGGCAGAAGGCGCCTTACACGGGCATGCTGCTGAGGAATCCATTCCCTACGGCTGCGTATGTGCCTCTACCCGAGTTCTACCTGATCGGCGTGCCTCAGATCTATTCTTCCCAAGGGTATGATGTCAAGGTCATTCCTCACTCTTGGTTCTACCCACCCGGCCAGAAGCTCCTCCTCTCGTGGGGTGGAAACACGACGATCAGGGGCATGCTAGCCGTGACGCCTGAAGAGGCCACCTATCTGGCCCCAATGCTGGCCAAAGGTTTCCTCTTTGAGAGCGGCGAGGTGAACTCGGTGCTCATCCCCTCGGGGATGGCTGACTTACTCTCAAAGGACCTAGGTCGCGAGATCACCGTGGGCTCTACGTTCAAGATCTGGGGGGTCGACGTGGCGGTCCGAGGGATACTCAAGAGCCAGCCGTGGCCAGGAGATCCCAGGAGAGTGCTTGTGTCTGACATCGACCAGAACGACATCGGCCCTCCGAACCTGCTTGCCTTCACAGCTGGCCAAGTGGAGCCAATACCGCTAGACATCTCGGAGATCATCGTAGTGCCCTACAGCTTTGCGCTGAAGTACCTCAACGTTCAGCCGAACGTGATACAGGTCCATCTTTCGGGGGTCAACGCGTCTACGCTCCGGAGCACCGCTTTCGACACGGCCCTGTCGTTGCCGTTCGACATCTACTTCGCGGTCAGCGAGGACCCGAGGGCGATGACCGGAGCCGCGGATAAGATGAACGTGCGGCAGGTCTACTGGGCGACAGGCTTCGAGAACATAATCATACCGCTCGTTATCGCCTCGCTCTCGATCTTCACGAACGTCTTAGGCTCCATCTATGAGAGGACGCGTGAGATCAGCGTGCTAAGCTCGGTTGGATTGTCGCCGAGGCATATAGCTGAGATCTTCCTGATCGAGGTTGCAACCCTGTCCTTCGTCGCCAGCTATCTGGGCTACATCTTGGGCATCGGGCTTATCAACGCGCTGTGGAACTTGAAGCTCTACCCTGCCTTCTTCTTCCCGAACGTCTCGTCGCTCGTCGTCATCGTCGTCATCGTCGTCATGATCGCGGCCACGATGGCTTCGTCCATATACCCGTTATCGAAGGCCTCGGCGCTTGTGACGCCTTCTTATGCGCGGAGGTGGAGGATAACGACGAAGCCCCATGAGAACAAGTGGTCTATCTCACTGCCGTTCCGAGCCACGGACGAAGAGACTGTCGGCGTGCTCAGCTTCCTTAAGGAGTTCTTTGAGGCTCACTCGACGGAGAGAGCGGGGCTCTTCATGGTGCTCAGCCCTATCGTCATGGAGTACCAGCGAGACAGGAGCATGTTCGTCCTCTCGACGCAGTTGCAGCTGGCCCCCTTCGACGTCGGCATCATCCAGAGGCTTTACGTCATGGGCGTTAGGGCAGGCGTTGACATGAACACGTTCGATGTGCTCATTGAGAGGGAGAAGGGCGTCGAGCAGCTGTGGATCACCTCCAACAGGTACCTTCTAGACCAGATCCGCAAACAGTTCTTGATGTGGCGGTCGTTGCCCCCGGAGGGGAAGGAGCGCTACATCAAGGAGGCTGCGAAGGCTTGGGAGCAGAAGTAGTCCAGACTCAGGTGCAGCCTCAGCCCGCCAGGGCACTGACCTGGCGGTCCATAAGCGCACTGCTCTTTGCGATCGCCGTCATCCAGCCTGCTCTGATATACAACTGGCTGGTCAACGGCCTCTGGGGGCTCGCGGGCTCTCCGGGCTGGATGGTCATCCTCCTATGGCAGGCGCTCGCCACAATCGGCGGCTCGAGGCTTACAAAGGAGGAGGTCTTCGTCATCAGGATCTTCGAGTGGGCAGGCCTGATGTACATGGGCTACTACTTCGCCTACCTGCTTCGAGGCAACTACTACGTCAACTCTGAGATAGCGCAGCTCTTTGGGCTTCAAGCCTACGTCCCATACTACTATACGCCTATGGGAGACGCAGCGTTGAGGGTGCTCCTCAACCGCACCTTCTTCGACACCTCCTGGTTCCTGCCGGTGATGGTGACGATGCTCGCCCCAGCTTTGATCGCGCTCTTCGCAAACCTGATACTGGGGTTCATCTCGTATCAGATGTTCGCGGTGAGGGAGAAGCTAGAGTTCCCCGTCGCGAGCTGGGACGCGCGCACGATGAGCGCCATCGCCGAGAGGGAACCCTCCAGAACGAGGATAATCATGCTCGCGATCATCGGCGGGGCGATGTACGCTCTCATCTCTCAGGGCATGGTCCAGTTCGTCGGCTTGACGATCATGCCCCGAGTCCTCTGGGACTTCACCAGCGTCCTTGAGACTGTCCTCCCCGGCGCAGCCTTCGCCTACACGTCTGCCGTAACTGACTACCTGATAGGGTTCATCCTACCCGTCCAGGTGACGGCCATCCAGCTCGCAGCCTCAGCGGGGCTCTTCATCTTCGGCAACTACTACGTGACCGTCAACGACATGTGGCCTCCGGAGGTGAAATGGAACCCAGGCTGGGGCTTCCTATCGAACTATAACAAGTCGACCATATACTTCTGGAACAGCCTCACGATAGGCTTTGGCCTCGTCGCGGCGGTCCTTCCTCTAGTCGTGCACTACAGGGACCTGATCGGCTCGTTCCGAGGCCTATCCTCTGCGTTTGGCGGAAAGGGGCTCTTCACGGGACGGAACCTGTTCCTCCTCTACGTTGCGACTGCAGGCTCCGCGATAGGTATCCTCTTCGCGATCAACCCGAGCTTCCCGATCCCGATTCTCTTACTGTTCGCCTTCGGAACCTCCTTCGTCATAACGATGCTTCAGACCCAGGCGGCCGGCGTCACATCGGGGTTCACGGTTCCCTACCTTAGGGAGACCCTGGTCTACTTCAGCGGTTACAGGGGCCTAGACATATGGTTCATTCCCCCAGACTTCTACGTCTACCAACAAGGCTCGAACATTGCGCAACAGCTGAAGATGGGCAGCATGCTAGGCGTTCCGCCCAGAGAGTACCTTAAGGCCTACCTGCTCATCGTCACCTTGGGCCTTGTCGGAAGCTTCGTCTTCGTCTCGCTCATGTGGAAGGTTGCGGCGATACCTGGCTGGGCGTACCCGTACACGATCAACGGTTGGCCGGTTGAATCGATGAACTTCTGGCGTTGGCAGGAGTGGCTATGGACAGGCTACTTGTTCCGGACGAACTTCATGATCGCGGGCGCCGTCCTATCCGCTGGCGTATACCTGGTCTCAGACCTCGTCTTCCACTACCCCGTGGTTGGAGCAGTCGCGATGATGGGCATGTTGATGCCGCTCTCCACAGCGCTCGCGTGGTTCGGCGGCTCGGTAGGCAGCTACCTCATAGCCCGGTTCATAGGCAAGGAAAGGTGGGGTTTCATGAGGGGCCTCGTCTACATCGGCTTCATCGTAGGCGACGGCCTCGTCGGGCTGCTGCTCCAGATATCGACGCTCGTCGGCAAAGCGATCTGGCTGAAACCCTACTAGCCCCTAACGAGGCATAGGCAGGCTGCGGACCGGAGCCTAGGCATCTGGAGCACTAGGCGTGAGGCGAGGCAAGGGCCTCGACGAGGTTAGGATAAGAGTCTGCTCGCGGACCACCCCGCCGAGAGCCATGCTCTCGCACCGTCGCATCGGTTCTCGCGGAAAAGCCCAGGGCCAGGTCAGAGAGCCTCGGGAGGGATTTGAACCCTCGACCTACAGCTTACAAGACTCAACCCTCAGCCGGGAGGCCTGTTGCTCTAGCCTGCTGAGCTACCGAGGCTAGGTGGTGTAGTCGCTTGCGGCGGGATTAATAGGCTTCGCCTAGAGCGGCCCGGCAAGCTTTATTAGAAGAGGCTTCAAGAACCTGCCCGCCGTGCGGGCGGAAGGCAGCGGGGGTAGCAGAGCGTCCCCAAAGCCCAGTCTGGTCTAAGGTGCAGCGCTGAGGCCGCTGTGGCGTAGGCCTTCGTGGGTTCAAATCCCACCCCCCGCAC
>CAYRUY010000109.1:0-5027 GCA_964427455.1 uncultured Candidatus Bathyarchaeia archaeon
GGCTTCCTATGCGAGTTCCCGATAGGGCCACGAACTCACGAGGCCCAGCTGACCGGTACGCCAAGCCCGATGATGACCGAGCTGCCCAAAGAGCCCATAGAAGTGAGGAAGGGCTACATAGAGGTTCCGAAGACCCCCGGGCTAGGCCTAGAGCTGAACGAAGAAGCTGTAAAGAAGTACGCCTGTACCGGCTAGACTCATACGGCCCTAGAGAGCGGGCCCGGCAACCGGCGCGGAAACCTAGCCGAGCATCACGGCGCTCACTTCAGCCCAAGCGTCTGCCGATGCGCTCTATCAAGTCAACGAGGCTTGGCTCCGCAATCCCGTAGAACGTCCATTTCCCTTCTCGCTTAGCTCTCAACAGCCCCGTATCTTCCAAGATGTTCAAGTGATGTGATGCTGTAGGCTGAGTCATATCCAAAGCAGCCATTACCTCGCAGACACACAAATCTCGGACGGCGAGAAGCCTCATCATCCTAAGCCTTGACGGGTCGGAAAGAGCCTTGAATATTCTGCTACTCCGCTTAATCGCTCCCTCATCAACGGTCTTCTCAACGAGCCCTTTCAGTTCTTGGATGTGTTTCCGGGGGTCGCAGGCTGGACGCTTACCGTCAGCGATCAAACGCCTCACTCGATCAGCGAGGACAGATTCTCTCACGACCATAACGGCGCGCTCACCATCCCGTCAACATCAGCGTTTGGCGTTTATCAGCATGTTCACACCCATATCGACGCAGACTCGATCAAGGGCTTCTCGGTGTGCGGAAGCTTCGTGGGAAAAGCCTTCTCGTCCTCCAGAGGAACTTGGCAAGCGATAGCATGAGAGGAACCTCCATGAGGGGTCCTATGACGGTTGCGAGCGCCGCCCCAGAGTTGAGGCCGAAGAGGGTCGTCGCGGTAGCTATTGCAACCTCGAAGTGGCTGCTCGACCCGATCAAGACATTAGAGGCACTCGAACCGTAGTCGTTGTTCGCTAGCCAGGAGGAAACGTAGGTTATTGCGATCATAGAGACGTAGTGAAGCAACAGGGGGGCCGCGATCAGAGCAACAAAGAGGGGTTGCGTGATTATCAACTCACCTTCTAGGGAGAACATGACGACCAAGGTGGTTAGCAGGGCGATTATCGAGATCTTCTGAAGGGTGGGCAGGAAGCTCTCGTTGAACCATCGTTCCCCCCTCCTCCTCAGCATCTCCCTGCGCGAAACGGCTGCGAGGCTTACGGGCAACGCAATGAAGAGGATGACGCTCCACGCGATGAGGTCCCAGGGGACGGGGATGTTGCTGACGCCAAGGTAGAAGGCTGCCTCAGGCGCGTAGAGCGCAACCATGAGGAGGGCGTTTACCGCCGTGTTCACCAAGCCCTGCCCCAGGTTTCCACGGGCCAGCATGATCCACCAGAGCACCATGGCGGTGCAGGGGGATATCCCAAGGAGGATGGTTCCAGCGATGAAGTCCGGGTGTCCAGCCAGGATGATGTTCGAGTAGAGGGTCATGAAAGGCGGGGCGATGCCCCAGTTTGCTATGATGGTGATGAGCATCGGGCCTGGCGACTTCACAGCCTTCGTCACATCACTAAACCTGATAGCTGCGACGGTCGGATACATCATGAAGAAGAGGAGGATGCCGATGGGGATGGAGATCCGTTGAAACTTCAGCGAGTCAAGGTATCTTCCGAACTCCGGGAGGAATCTTCCCAGGAGTAGTCCTACCAGCATGCAAATAACAATCCAAAGCGTCAGATACTTCTCGAAGAGCCCCAGTTGGCGCTCCTTCTCGGACGTAGCGGTCTGACCCATCTGAGAACCAGCCCCTGTAGCGAAGAGACAACGGTCCAGACCCATTCACAGATTTAAATTTTTGGATATGGCTTCGCTGTGATCATCTACGCACTTCAGGGACAAGGGCCTAAAGAGAGGGGGTTAAAGCCTCCACCCTTGAGGCCGGATGATGGGTGAGTCGCTGAAGTGGGACCTTAGGTGCGGAAGCGCGCTTGGACGTTGAGGTATGCTCGAAGGTTCGGGGGATGCGGTTACCCGCCAGTCATGGAAGCAGCCTCCGTTGAGCATATGAAGACCCCGCTGGACACGAGGCTTTGGACCGCCCTCAGCTTCGGCGGCTACCTGGGGAAGCAGATACTGCCGTGGTTCTTCCTCGGGCTCGTGGCCGTCAGCTACTTGGAAGCCTATCTCCCGGAGGAGGATGTGGCAACCCACCAAACCGGGGTAGGGGGAGTGCTCTTGGCTTCGGTCATCGGCGGACCCCTCTACACCCCTGCGCTGGTCGAGATCGTCCTGGGCAGGGGGTTGATGGACTTGGGCATGACGAAGCCCCTTATGCTTTCATGGCTGATGGGATAACCCTACGATATACCGAACATGATCGCGACTTCGAGGATCGTCCGCTGGAAGCCGGTCATAACCTATGCGCTCGTAGCTTGGGCGTTCAGCCTCATCTTCGGCCTAACCTACGGCCTCGTCACAAACACCTTGTGAGGCCATACGAGCCCCATGGAGGGCGAGCGATAAGCGGACAACTTCTTGCGAACGCCCCGTCAGTCTGCCTGCATTGTCTCTCTTATTGAAAGAGAGAGACGTAAGTCCCCGTCAGGCGTATCCGTGGAATCTCTGGCTAGGTTCGTCGCTTAGCCCAGTCTTTCTCCTTCAGATGCTTGATGTTCTCGTCGAAGATCTTGTGGGCTATCCAGCCGTTCTCTACGCGTTCAAGTCCGATCTCTTCGCTCAGTTGACGGAACCTTCTCCGCATCTTTGCGAAGAGGCCGTCGTCGTACAGGACCTTCCCATCAGCGACCGCGTAGAGCGCCGTCACGTGCCTCCTCTCCAGCATCTGCGCAAACTCCTCGCGAGTATAGCCTAGAGCCTCTATCGGCTGCCGAGACTTGTTCAAGCCCTGGAGGAGCTCTAGCCGCTTCAGGAAGTCCCTTGGCAGGGCGTCTGCGATGACGACTATGTCGATGTCGCTGGCTTCGTTGTAGTCTCCTCTGGCCATTGAGCCGTAGAGCACAACGCTGTTCGCCCCTAGGTTCTTCACCGCTGCCTGGGCGAACGCCTCGATCTCCTGTGCGTACGGCACCTTTAAGGCCCTATCTGGCACCTTCGGCAGCCTCCTTGACGAAGCAGAGTATCCGTTCGCTCATCTCTACGGCTTCCTGTGCGGCGCGTTCGTTGTAGAACTCGTATGGTGCCCTCTCGGCGTGAGCGTTAGGATACCTTGTCGGGATATAGTAGCGGTCAAGGGTCATAGCGTCGTTCCTAAGCCCCTCGCCAACTTCTCTTCCCCTGCTCTCAAGCTGGTTGAGGAGCCTGAGGACTGAGTGCCCGACGGCCAAGAAGCCTAGGCCGTGGAGGAGCGCCTTCAACGCGTACTCTGCTGCCTGTTGAACTTTTAAGCAGCTCCAGCTGAAGTAGCAGTTGCTCTTGTCCTGAGCCGCGCTCCTAAGCGTGTACTCCGCCTGCTCTACCCACCGGCTGTACTCGGCTTTATCGAAGGGCAAGCGAATACGCACCATTACTACTACGTGGCTGAGTCGAGTTAAGGATTCCCAGGGGAGTTGCAGGCCTACCTCCAGTCAAGGGAGGAAGTCGCTCCTGCCAGCGTAGGTGAACAGCCCCTCAGGGCCGTAGCCGCGGATTCCCATCTACGTCTGGGCTTTCTCCTTCACCTCATCGTTTCGGAGACGCCTGGCTCTAAACGGGTTTCGAGAGGACTTCTCTCGCGAGCCTCGTTCAAAAACCTCCGGTACCGCTCTGCTACTTCCGCCGGGTCCTGGGCGTAGATGATGTCTCTTCCCACGTTGATGATGAGGTTCCCGCGCGCAGCCCGGAGAACCTTCTCGGGGTCGCCAGCCTGGCTTCCTACGCCCGGGACGAGAAAAATGGTTTCAGCCCCTGTGATGGCCCTTACTTGCCTGATCTCGTCCTCCCTCACGTGGGCGGTGGCGCCGACCACGCAGCCGTCAGCTCCATACCTCTGAGCATCCTCAGCGACCCCCTCGTAGAGTGGTCGGCCTCCGAGCAGGCCCTCTTTCTGGTACCTCACGGCTTCGGGGTTCGAGGTCAAGACTAGGACGAAGACGCCTATCGTGGGTCTCTGGGCGTGGGCCAGTCTCACGGCGACCTCCACGTTGCCCAAGTAGGGGTTGAAGGTGAACGCGTCGTAACCCCATTTACCGAAGTGGTAGAGCGCAGACTCGAGCGTGTCCCCGATGTCGCTCAGCTTGTGGTCAAGGATGGAGACCGCGCCTGCGCCCCGGATCTTCTTCGTCAGCTCTCTGTGGTCCCATGATGTGAAGCCTGCCACATACTGTTGGTTCGGTTTATACGCGCAGCAGAAATCCTTCGTTTGGTCAATGATGTCTAGGCAGAACGCTAGCCTCGCCGTGTTCTCATCCCGGCCTTCAAGGTATCGCGCTGGGATAACGTTCTCAGCCCTCTGACTGGGCAGGGCAGGGTCGAGGCCAACGCATAGAACCGTATCCTTCTTTGCAACCAGAGCTTCGAGCCGCTCTTTGAGATCCATCGCCTTCCAGGCCTCCGCTTCTAGCCATGTCAGACGCGCCTTAAAGCACCTATGCCTAGAGCCAAGCCATCCCTTCATGCGCGACTTGCATCTGAAGACCTGCCAGATCTGCTTTCCCGGTCATGGGGCCCTGTGCGTGAATCGTTGCCGGATTGGTAACGGTTCTGGTAACGAGCGCTATCAAAGCCAGTAACCCACCTCTCCTTGTTAGAGAGTCGCATCGCAACCTCTTGTAAGCCCCCTTCACGAAAAAGAGGACCCGGCAGGCTCGGTTCAGAGAGCGGACCCGTCGCTATCCGAGTAAGAGTTTGCCGAATCCGCTACACCCGTCCTTCAGTGTACGCTCGCTGGGTAGCCGGTATGGGCGTGTTGAAGGGCGTCGCGGGTCTCCCGGCGTCCCTTCGATCGCTAAAGATGGTTCTGGGTGCATGAGCACACTCAACAGCCCTCAGTGAGGGTTCTTGATGTCACCAGAGGACTCTTAAGTAGGA
>CAYRUY010000110.1:0-5016 GCA_964427455.1 uncultured Candidatus Bathyarchaeia archaeon
GACCGTACCCTCTCCGCGAACGTGTCGTAGATCGCTCTCAGCGGCAGGCCCCAACGGAGCTGCCTCGCGACCACCTTCAGGTAAGGCGTGAGCTTTCCGTACGTCCGGTCGGCGAGGCCCTCGATGCACTTCTCCGGCGATAGGCCCGTCTTCCGAACCTCGACCAGGTCCCGGAGGAAGTTGGAGATGTCGGCTTCCACGCCCTTGCTTCTCTTCGAGCAGATGTGGTGCGCCACAGCCCCAGGTATAGTTCCTACGATGAAGGCTACGCCGAACCCTAGGGCCGCCTCGTAGCCTCTCTCCAAGCCTAGCATGTTTCTAAGCCAGACTAGGAAGCCCTGGAACGGGTCGAACATGGGAAGGCTGTGAAGCTCAGGGATCATGTTGGGAAGCGCCAGCCCTACTATGAGCACGACCATAAGCGGCATGCTTACGAGGTAGACCTTCAGCGGCGTCCACTCGCTTACCGGGTGATGCGGTTGGCTGGCGTCTGCTAGGTAGAGGAAGAGGATCGAAATGACTGGCAGAAGTACGTAGCCGAAGAGCAGGAAGCTCCCGCCTGAGAACATTCCCATCTCGAAGTACCCTGAGAACGCCAGTGAGGTTGTGTATATGGCGTAGAGGCTGAGGGCGGCGAGGACGCTGATCGAGATGTACACCTCCATGAATGTGCCGATCCGTTCACCCATCGCCTTCAGCTTCACAGCCTCGTCCCTGAACATCGCCTCAGTCCTCATCAGCAGGTAGTGGACGACGTCGCCGCCTGCTCTGACGGTTGACGCGTATCCGAACAGGAGGTCCTTGTAGTCTTTCGAGGGCAGGTGCCTCGCGGATTTCTCCATCGCCGCGATCGGGTCTAGGCCCATCGCCTTCACGTCCAAGTCCAT
The DNA here is from genome assembly GCA_964427455.1 of uncultured Candidatus Bathyarchaeia archaeon. GTDB lineage: Archaea > Thermoproteota > CALKCG01 > B24 > JAWCPE01 > JAWCPE01. Next base: position 888 of record CAYRUY010000110.1, read on the forward strand.
GTTGGCAGCAGCCTTCTGGATGTTCGGTAGAAGTGGGAACTTCTTAAGCCGCTGCATGCTGGCGTAAGGGGAGACGCCGCCCGTCGCCATCACGCCGATGTACGCGCCTGCGAAAGGCATCTCCGTGTCAAGGTTTGTGGCCCTGTTAATGGCCATCGTCTTCGGAACAAAGTAGCCTAAGCCTAGGACGATGAACGGTGACGCCGCGATGATCGGGATCACGACGAGAACCATCGGGAACTGCAGGTACTCGGGCATGAACAGCGTCCCTAAGACTATCGCCACAACGGTGGCAAGTATGGGCGCGACGAGCATGATGAAACCTATCATGGCCGCGTACGCTTCAGGGTAGATGTGAATGTCTGCGGCTTCCAAGGTGTCTCCTAGAAACCTAGGGTTGAAGACCCTGTTTACGCCTCGTCCTATCCACCGGAAGTTAGCGTAAGAGAACCCGGAGAAGGTGAAGCCTTCCTTGGCCAAGCTCCTCTCCTCCTACCCGGCCTTAAGGGGCTCCGGGGACATCAGTGACTTTGCACCCGAAGGGGACAAGAGCAGGTTCTGGACGAACTCCGGGTCTACGTAGTATTGGGCTATCGCCCTTGCGACGTCATCGTTCCGCCTTATTCCGGCCTGCTTCATCTGCTTGAGCACAAAGGCGCGGCGTTCGATCTCACGCCACACCTCCTTGAGGCTCTTCCCCTGCCTCGCCGCAACCTTCTCGATCAGCATGCTGCCCGTGTAGTCAACGTCGAAGCTGTCGTCCTTAGGGTTCCAGACTGAGATCGGGTCGTACTTCTCGTAGTCCACGACTTCATTGACGGTCCGCAGTCTTCGGCCGAAAGATAGGCCGGTAGAGGAGGAGGGGAGTTGAACCCTCTCAACGATCGTCGCGACGTTCATCAACGGGATGTACGCGTGGGCGACGTTCATCGGTGGGCTTGTCAGTCGCTTCACGGCGTAATCTAGGTTCTCGGCGTGCAGAGTGCACATGCCGCCGTGGCCTGTCGCCATCGCCTGGAATAGAACGAAGGCCTCGGCTCCTCGAACCTCCCCAACCGCGACGTAATCAGGCCTGTAACGTAGAGAGGTCCTGACCAGGTCGAAGAGGCTGACCTCGCCTGTCTTGGTTAGGCCCAAGCCGTAACTCTCGCGGGATACGAGTTGAACCCAGTTCTCATGGGGCAGGTTGAGCTCCGGGATCTCTTCGACAGTCACGATCTTCATCGAGGGCTTTACGAGGCTGGCTAATGCGTTGAGGCAGCTCGTCTTCCCAGCGCCGGTGCCGCCTATGACGATCAACGTGTTCCGGTTCTCAAGCAGGAGCCAGAAGTATGCGGCGATCCGTTCGTCCAGTGTGCCTAGCTCTAGGAGGTCGATGACGGAGAAGGGCTCCTCCCTGAACTTCCTGATCGTGAACGAGGTGCCCTTAGGTGAGACCTCCTGTTTGAACGTGGCCGCCAGCCTGTGTTGGCCTGGCAGCATCGCGTCGACTATGGGAAAAGCTGTGGAGACATGCTTGCCTGCCAGGTGCGCGAGCTTGATGATGAGGTCGTCTAGAGACTTCTCGTCTTTGAACACGAGGTTCGTCGGCATGCTCTCGTAGCGTCTATGCCATATGTAGATGGGGATGCCGACCCCGTTCGCGGAGATGTCCTCGATCCCTGGGTCGTTCATCGGGACTTGGATGAAGGCGAAGCCGATGAGGTCACGCTCTAGGTGGTACAGGACCCTGTCCCAGGAGGCTTCGTCGAACTTCCCGACGGCGGAGCGGTACTTCGCGGCTAACCGCCTTGCCTCGTTGAGAACGTAGGCTTTGGCGTCGACCTCGGTCTTCGGAGGCTCCAGCTCCTTCCCTAGGATGTCGATCAGCTTACCGTAGGCGTCCTTCTCTTCCTGGGAGAGCTCGACCTCGCCTATGTAGTAGGCTTTCGCGCCGCCCAGTTCAGGCAGCGTGAGGATGCTCACCTTGCTGTGAGGCTCCTTGATCCAGTACTCGTCGATGGTCTTCGCGTCGTCCGGTATCTTGGCTAGAACCGCGGTAGGCTTAGGAGCCTCCACCTTCTTCTTGGCGAAGAGGCCTCCGAACCTAGACTTCTTCTCCTCCTTCTTGCCTTCTTGCTCGCTCATCTCGGCCCCAACCCCTCATGTGAACGCGAAACGTGCATGACTTTGATTGGCCTTCCGTTCGGAACACCAGCCCGGATGGAAAAAGAAAGGGAACGGGTTACGGAAGCGTTAGCATCTTCGGGTATTCTCTGCCGGTTACGCTGACCAAGCTGATGTCAAGGCTAGTGCCAGGTGTGAACGGAGCACTGTTGTACGGCAAGTAGACCTTGAAACTCCTCGCGGTTCCTGGGGTCACAGGACTATTCCAGCTCCCTTCAATCGACACGCCCGTAAACGTATCGTAGGGCTTCGCGTTCAGGAAGAGCTTGTCAAGTGTCACGTCAGTCGACCCCGTGTCCTTAACCGTGATGTACACCGTGTAGTGTGTGGTGTTGGCGGTGGCGTAGCATGTGGTCATCTCGAGTTTCTCGACTTTGACGTAGGCTCCGGTGATGCCGACCATCCAGTAGGCTACGGCTATGGCGATCGCTATGGCTATGGCGACGATGATGATCGTTGAGATGACTGGGCTGATTGCTTTCCGGTCCCGTTTGATGTTTCTCGCCATTTTTCCCCTTCCTCCTTTTTTCCGAACTGTCTAACAGTTGGACCCGCGTGCTTATAAGCACATACGCACGTCAAGTGAGCCCTTGACGTCCGTACGCGAAATTCCGCTTCGTCTCCGCCGGCTTATAATCGTGTGTCCACAATTTTATAAGCCGGAAGCGCACGCGAGCCCGACTGAAGCCACAGCCACTCAGCAGATAGAAGACGATGCCGCTGAGAACACCAAACCACTCCCTAGCACCATAGGGTTCCAGCCTCACAACAAACCCAGCCTAGAGAGGTAGCCTCGAGGCACCCCGTGAAGCTTAAGAAGCCCCACCGAACGCCGAGCCCCACGCAGCCTGCTGCGCCGAGAGAACAGAGAGCAACTGAAACGACCAGGCCGGAGCTATGCTAAGGCTTGAGACTGAGCGAAAAGCTGCGGAGGCGCGTTCTCGAGTCCAGAGGTTGGCTCACGTGGAGCGTTCTTCAAGCGTGAGGCTGCCGAAGGTCTCTTCGCGCCTGTTGAGCAACTCGAGAAGCCTCGAGTACTCCTGGAGGAACTCGAAGCCTTTCTCCGTCAGCTTCAGGGTCCCCTGGTTCTCGACGAAGCCGAGTACCCTCAGTTCTTCAACGTATCCCTTGAACCTGTCGAACGGAACGCCTACCTTGTACTGGACCCTCGTCAGCTTCGCCTCCTTGATGCGGCGAAGCTCGTGGTATATCGCGACGAGTATGTCCGCGTAGATCTGGAGCTTGTCCCGCTTCTTCAAGGCCAAGGTTTACCCGCTCCGCTACCTAGTCTAACTGTCAAACATTTAAGCATTGCGGTTGCCCACCTCAGAAGCTCACCACACGCACTCATGCCAATGGAGGCCTCCCAGCTCCCAGCCGAGGCTCCCTACGTCGAGAAAAAGAGCCTTCAATCAGAGCGCTCCCACGCTAGCTTTCGGGTGAATCAGGGCCTCCCACGCGCTCCTTTGACGGCATGAAACCACCCTAAAGCATGGAGAAGAGCCGTATGAAACCACGACCGGCGTCAAACGGGCAGGTTGATGATCTGCTTCACCAACGCCCTCAGGGCCTCCTCGACGCCTGAGCCCTTCAACGCCACAGAGCCTACCACCGGCACCTCGTCCGGAAGAACCATCTCCTCGCGAGCGTTCTCAGGCGTGATCGCACCCGGCAGGTCCTGCTTGTTCGCCAGAACCACGTAGGGTAAGCCAGGCGTCTCAACCGCGTGCAGCATCTCCAAAGCCTGGGGAAAGGTCTCAGGCATGCTGCAGTCAACCACGAGGAGCACCCCTGCGATGTCACGGGACCGGATCATCGTCCTAAAACCGCTGTCAGGCTTGTCACAGACGATCGCGTCAACGGTCAGGTCGCCCACGGTCCAACTCTCGCCCCCGAAGAGCCCTGAGACAGTCGATTTCCCGGCGCCTTCGGGCCCCGTGACAAGGATGGTTGGCTTGTAGAA
>CAYRUY010000111.1:0-4883 GCA_964427455.1 uncultured Candidatus Bathyarchaeia archaeon
GACTCGCTTTAGACCATGGCGTTAACCATTTCGATGTAGCTCCTACCTACGGTGAGGCTGAGCTGAGGCTCCGTCCCTGGATGAAGGAGTACCGCAGCCAGGTCTTCCTTGCCTGTAAGACGACGAAGAGAACAAGGGACGAAGCCTGGGCTGAGCTCCGTCGGTCCATGGAGCGTCTAGGCGTCGACTCCTTCGACCTCTACCAGCTCCACGGCCTAGATAAGCCCGAGGAATTGGATGTCGCGCTCGGCCCAGGCGGCGCTATGGAGGCGTTTCTCGAAGCCCGCGAGCAGGGACTCGTAAGGTACATCGGCATCACCGGTCATCGTCTCCCGACCCAGGTTGAGGCGCTCAAGCGGTTCGACCTCGACACAGTCCTTTTCCCGCTGAACTATATTCTTCGAGCTCACCGCGTCGAAGAGAACGATTACGAGCCCCTCCTCAGGCTTGCGAAGGAGAGGGATGTAGGCTTGATGGCGATCAAGGCGATCGCGAAGAGGCCTTGGCAGACGGAGACGCATGCTTACGAAACCTGGTATGAGCCCTTCGACTCACAGCGAGACATTGACCTCGCCCTATGGTTCGCGCTAAGCCAGGGGATCACGACAGCGGTCATGGCAGGTGACGTGCGGCTTATTCCGAAGATCCTAGACGCAGCTGAACGGTTGAGGGAGCTGAGCGAAACGGAGCAGGCTGAGTTGGTCAAGTCCGCAGCGTCGCTCAAACCGATATTCCCAAGGTGACCGGACCCATCCTCTAGCGGAGGCGAGACGCACGTGGGTTGTCTCAGAGTAGGTTTCAGCCGGGTCGACGTGACGCCGCCTGTGGGGAGCCCTATGGGAGGCTTCGCCGCCCGCTACCTGCCCGCTCAGGGCGTCCACGACCCCCTGTACGCTAGGGCTCTGGTCGCCTCAGACGGTGAAGAGACGATCGGCCTCGTCTCAGCGGACGTTCTCACCCTCCCTAGGGGAACGGTTGACGCTGTGAGGAAGCTGACGGCCGCCTCTACGGGCATCCCTGGCAGCAACATCATGTTAGCGGCAACGCATACGCACTCTGGGCCTGAGACCATCGGCTTGACCGCTGAGCTGCGCAGCCGCACCGTTGCGCCCTACATGAGGCTGCTGGAGCGGGACCTCGCAGGAGCCCTCTACATGGCCTGGCGTAGGATGTCCGAGGCCCAGGTAGGTGTCGGCGGTGGCAGTGTGGCGGTTGGGTTCAACAGACGCAGGGCTGATGGGGTCGTTGACCCGGAGGTTGCCGTCGCAAGGTTCGATACGCCGGGCGGCCAGCCCCTCGGCGCTCTGGTGAACTACGCCTGTCACGCAGTCGTCCTAGGCCACACCAACCTTGAGCTTTCAGCAGACTACCCCGGGCAAGTATGCAAGGCCTTAGACGAGGCGAAAGGCCCAGGCTTCACCGGGCTCTTTCTAAACGGCGCTTGCGGAGACATCAACCCGGTCTCATCGAAAGGCTACGCGTGTCCAGGAGGCTTCCGGGATGTCGAGAGGATCGGCTCTATCCTAGCCTGGGAGGCGCTCAAGGTTCTAGAGGAGACCAAGACTTCTCAGGAGGCCGAGGTAGGAATGGCCTCAGAGGTCTTGAAACTCCAGCCGCGGAAGCCTTCGCCTCGGGAGGCGGAGGGCCAGGTTCAGATGCAGCGGAGGCGAATAGCTGAGCTGAAGGCGAAGGGCATAGAGGAAAGCCAGCTGCTCGCCGAGCTAGCGATCTTGAAGTACTTCTGCAAGAACCTTGAGGAAGCGCAGAAGCCTCGCAGTGAGGGAGCTCAGGCCGTGGAGGTTCAAGCGATAAGGATCGGAGACGCAGTCCTCGTCGGAATACCCGGCGAAGCCTTCGCCCAGATAGGCTTGCGGATCAAGGCCGAGTCAAGCCGAAAGGGTGTCCTCGTCGTCGGCTACGCGAACGGGTTTGTAGGCTACATACCCACGGAGGAGGCCTTCCAGGAGGGCGGGTATGAGGTAACGACCACGTGGTGGAACAGAGTCAATCCCCAAGCTGGCCGACTCATCACCGAAACCGCTCAAAAGCTCCTCTCACAGCTTTAGGCTCCTACAGCATGGAGCGGAGCCAGCGCAGATGCCTGAAGCGTTCAGGAGAGTGATGAGTTGAGCCATAAGCCCTACCGTGCTATGGAACTGGTGATAGAGGAAGACTACAATGCCTTTGTAGCCAAGACGAAGCACGTAGTGATCGAGGGAGTCCCCGTCAGAGTCGGCGAGCCCTGGTCTATCCGTGAGCTTGGGCCTCCGACCGAGTACAGGCTAGAGGGTTCCACGGTCTGGAGCTTCCCGAACAGGGGCGACTGGGCAACTCACACGGGAGACTACAGGGGGAACTGGTCGCCCTACATTCCAAGAAACCTGATCCTGCGTTACACGAAGCCCGGAGAGCTGTTGCTAGACCAGATGACGGGCTCTGGGACGACGCTTGTCGAGTGCAAGCTGCTCGGCCGGGATGGCGTAGGCGTGGACATCAACCCCGGAGCCGTCATCGTTGCTCGAGACAGGTTGAACTTCGCCCTTCCGGCCACGGATACGACTGAAGATGCCTCGACTCCGACCATCAGGACCTACGTCGGGGACGCAAGGAACCTAGACCTCATAGAGGACGACTCCGTAGACCTTGTGGCGACGCATCCGCCCTACGCTGGGATCGTAGCTTATTCCCGGGGAGTGGTGGAAGGCGACCTTTCAGCCCTGAGCATCGACGAGTACGTGAGCGAGATGAAGGCTGTCGCGCAGGAATCATACCGCGTGTTGAAGCCGGGCAGGAGATGCGCGATCCTGATAGGCGATACGAGGCGGCGTCTCCACTACGTACCGATCTCGGCACGCGTTATGGAGGCGTTCCTCGACGTGGGCTTCGCCTTGAAAGAGGATATCGTGAAGCTTCAGTGGCATATGAAGGGGACACGGGAGCGTTGGCGTGGAAGGCTATACGATTTCTACAAGATAGGTCATGAGCACCTCTACGTCTTCACGAAGCCTTCGAGTAAAGCTGAACTGTCCAACCTAAAGCATAGCCGCAAATGGTGGCCTTGAGCTAGGCGTCTAGACCTTTCCGCCTGTCTTGGGCGGGAAGAGCTGCTTAACGATCCTGGGAACTTCCAGCAGCGAGCGGGCGAGGTGCGCTCCGGCTCCTTTGACCAGCTCAGCGTTGGGTTGCCAGGGGCTGCCATGGACGATTATGGCTTGGCCTCCTGCTCGTCTAGCTGCTTCAAGGTCGTGGATCGAGTCGCCGACGAGAACAAAGTCCGCCTCGCGGAGCTCTCTCAGGGCGGTCAGGATGCCATCGGGGTCAGGCTTCAACCGTCTCATGTCATCCCTCGACACCACGGTGTCGAAGAGCCTTGAGAGCCCGTGCTTCTCGAGCACAATGCTGACATCTAGTCCCGACGCGTTGCTGACCAAGCCTAGGCGGTAGCCTGCAGCCTTGATCGCTTCTAGGGCCTCCACGGCTCCCGGCTTCAGGTAGGATTCTCTCGCAGACCTCAGCCAATACTGTTCCAGAAGCTCGTCCACCTTGTCTCTGAAAACCTTGAACTCGCGAGGCGTCGCTTCCCTCGACACGTAGCCGTAAGCCTTGTTAAGCATCAGCGTCAACTTCAGGCCCTCCAACTCGTAGGGCGGCACGCCCAGTTGAACCAGCCTCTCCCTGACCCGGGACCTCACCTCGGCTATATCATACCGGTAGCCTGAGCCGGTAAGCGTGTCCTCGAGGTCGAAGAGCACCGCAACCAAGGATGGTAGCCCAGAGCCAACCTGCTGGAGGGACGCTGATTTAACTTTCGTCCCTCCCAGGGCAGGCATAGAGTAAAGAGAGGGCGCGCCCACATCCTTGGCGACCATGGTGGAGTTCGCCGCGCTGGCTGCTTCCCTCGGCATCATCGCTGTGGCGGAGTTCGGCGACAAGACACAGGTGGCCGCCATGATGCTCGCGTCGAAGTACAGGCCAGCCTCAGTCTTCCTCGGTAGCTTGCTCGGTGTGGGCCTGGCCAACGGCGCAGGCGTCCTCGCCGGAAGCCTCCTAGATACCCTTCTGCCTACCTTCTGGGTCCAAGCCGGCTCCGGCGTGGCCTTCATCATCCTTGGCCTTTACGGCCTCCTCTCACGAGGCGACGGGGATGTCAGCGTGAAACGGGAGGGCTCGGCTCTTCTCGCCTCGGCTTCGCTGATCGCCCTGATGGAGTTCGGCGATAAGACTCAGCTGGCAGCTATGCTGCTCGCAGCGAGGTACAATGCGCCTATGGAGGTCTTCCTAGGTGCGATGCTGGCTTTCGCGCTCCTCATGGGCGTCGGCGTGGCCGCAGGCGCCACATTGGTGAAGCTCGTTCCTCGACGGTACATCAAGGCGGCCTCCTCGCTGCTCTTCATCATCTTCGGCATCATCTCGTTAGCGCCCGCTATCGTTAGGCCTCCCTCCTGAAGGGAGATCTGGAGGGGGAGCGAAAACTCGTCCTGACGGTGGTTTGACCGTGGTTCTTGCAGGGCTTCCCGGTGGTTTAATGACATCAAGAGGCTTTGAGGAAGGCCCTTTTCCAACAGGAGACGGCGTCCTCTAGCTCTTCTAGAAGCTTTTTCACCTGCGTCGCTGCGCTGGGTCCCGACGCTTATAAGCACGGATACGTAACAGCTAGCTCTCGGTGTTTTCAATGGTCGGCAAGGTTGTTCGCGAAGCGGATGTCCCGCTCACGAAGAGTGACTACGGCGGGTCCCTCAGGGAGCTGGTGAAGGAGAAACAGCTGCACTTCCTCATCGGCTACTTCAAGCCCGGCGAGAGTATGCGGCCGCACATCCACACCGTGCCGGAGGAGATATACTACGTCCTGGAAGGCGAAGGCGAGATGGTCTTGGGCAAGGAAC
>CAYRUY010000112.1:0-1723 GCA_964427455.1 uncultured Candidatus Bathyarchaeia archaeon
AGCACGAGCGTCGTCTCCTCTGCGGCGAAGAGGTGGGCTTCAGAGGTGTAGTTGCCCGTCGGCACGTACAGGTATCCAGACTGACCTGCCGTGAAGCACGCGTAGGCGACTCCCGGCTCCTGCATAGCTATGAGCACGGGTCGGTCGCTCTTGACAGCCATCTGGGTGACCCCTAACTTCCCCAAGGTCGTCAGGGCCCCCGCTTTTGTCTCAGCCTTCCCTTGCTCCTTCTTAAACTCCAAGTCGTAGATTGTCAGCTCCGATGCTTCCTGCCCCGCGACGGCTAGGTATGTCGCGGGGCTGGTGATCCACTCCCCCATGTGGGAACCCCCGTAGAAGAGGTCGCCTATGAAGCCTCCGCGGATTGAGGGGTAGTAGGTTAGACCGCCAGGAGCGAAGGATTGGAAGAGAACCTTTCCCGTCGACGCCAGCCTGTGGACAGCGGAGGGTTTCAAGCCGAAAGGATACACTTCGTTCGCTTTCAGCTTAAAGCTTGTCACCTTGGCGCCTTCCCGGTCAGAAATGGTCACCTCGCTGGGCTCTAAGGCATAGACCATGTAGGCTTGCCCCGTACTTGTGAAGTCGGGGCTTCGATGGGTCTGGAAGATAAACTCGTTGCCCACATAGCTGCCGTCCGTGGACGTGAAAAAGGTCGTGGAGCTCCAGCCCTCTTGGTAAGAGATAACGGTCGCGGGCTTGTCCGCAACCACCTTGAAGAAGGTCCCGTTGGGAAACGTCACCGTTGCGTTCTCCATCTTATTTAACGTATACTCGCCAAGCAACGATCTATCAGGCAGCCTGTAGACCGCAACCCTGGTTCCATCATGGTTGCCAATCACAGCTATGGACCCGTTAGTCCTTACGCTGCCCGGCTTGATCCTGTACGAGAGAACGTTCCACCCGCCGCCTCCCATCTCAGCCGGCTCGATAGCCCACATCTCGCCAGGGATATGCCCGTAGTAGGTGCTTGTGCCCTGCTCAGAGCCATCTCCTGGAGTAGCTGCGAGAAACCCAGACGCCAAAGAGGAACATAGCAGAGCGATAAGGAGGGCTGGCGCAAGCAACCACACGCTGCCCCAACGCGTCGATAAAGCAGACAACATCTTCCGATCTCTGGCCTAGTTATCTGGCGCGCGGAGCATTGATAACTCTAATGCTTCTGTTCAGAGCCTCCTAGGCACACCTGTGCTGGGGTTAGGTAGTCTAGGCTCATGTGCGGTCCCTCCTGGTTGTAGCACTTCGTGTACTCGTTGTGGGTTTGGAATCTTGCATGCTCCTGTTCGCAGGTCCAATGCGTTCTCTCAATCTTCCCGAGGGAAGTGAGCTTTCCTATGCCTCTACGAGAGACCGAGGGCATCCGCGCGTCCGACGTGACGATCAGATTTCTGAGGGATATCTAAGTTGGGAATTTTCTGTGCGCGGATCAAGCTCTGTGAGGAATGTTTCTATGCTGCCTTTCCAAAGGTGGCTGGAAGCGTAGTAGGCGTTCAACACAGCCACGGGGTCGTTGCCTCTGTTCTCCAAACCGTGAACCGCATGTGCGGGGATGTAGACTGCTTCATCCTTGGAGAGCATCTGGTGCTCTTCGCCGACCCCTATCTCAGCCGTTCCCGAGGTCACGTAAGTAACCTGTTCCAACGCGTCATGCACGTGGGCTTCAACCCCGGTGCCGGGGGCGTACATGCAGTAGTTGACGCCTAGACAGTTATCCCTCCCCACGTTC
>CAYRUY010000112.1:1823-4664 GCA_964427455.1 uncultured Candidatus Bathyarchaeia archaeon
TCTGAGTCGGCGTGGCCGTGCGCTGGAGTCTTCTGTTCTCCGTACACAGAGACCCCGAAGATGACGCTCGATGTGGGTATGCCTAGGAGATCAGGTCGGAAGAGATGGCCTGAGCCCTTCTCCGGCGTCCACTTAGACACGTACATTCCGGTTCGACCCTATGTCCTCACGGCGATACCCTTCTCTTTCAGGAACCGTTTGGTGTCGCCCACCGTGTACTCGCCATAGTGGAAGATGCTAGCGGCAAGGCATGCGTCAGCCTTCGCCTCACGGAAGGCCTCGTACATGTGCTGCGGGTTCCCGACGCCTCCAGACGCGATTACCGGGATGCTAACTGCCTCAGCGATCGCCTTCGTGATCGGTAGGTCGTAGCCGCTCCTCGTACCATCCCTGTCTTTGCTCGTGAGCAGTATCTCCGAGGCGCCGAGGCTCTGGACGCGTCTCGCCCACTCGACGGCGTCGAAGCCCGTCGACTGCCTCCCGCCATATGTGACGATGTCATACCAGGCCTTAGCGCCATTCTCAACCGTGATGATGGTTCGATCAACCCGAGACTCGAAGCGTCGTTTGCAGTCGATCGCGACGATCACGTTTGGGCCGAAGGCCTCGGAGGCGTCCCTGATGAGCTGGGGGCTCCTAGCCGCCGCTGTGTTCACACTCACCTTGTCAGCTCCGGCTTCGAACGCCTTCCTGAAATCCTCTAGGGACCTTATACCTCCGCCTACGCATAGAGGCACGGACACGACCTCGGCGATCCTCTTCACCACATCGATCATGGTAGCACGGTTGCTGCTTGAAGCGGTTATGTCTAGGAAGCAGACCTCATCCGCGCCCTGTTTGTCATACTGCTCGGCTAACCTGACCGGGTCGCCAGCGTACCTAAGCCTCTCGAACTCTACGCCCTTGACCACGGTAGGCCTACCGGCCTCATCCAAGGTTGTGTCGAGGCAGGGAATGATCCGTCTGAACCCCATCTCCCTCCATGCTCCTGTCTTGCTCTGCGAGGCTTGATTGAGGCTCGCGGTATAAAGCGTTCGAGGGCCGCGATGGATAGGGCATCCACGAAGCATATATGCTAAGGCTGACGAGAAATCTCAAGCTGGGCCTCCGTATCCCTCTAGGCAAGTCGACGAGATTGAGTCGCTACGACTGTGTAGTGGTCGGCGCCGGGCCTTCCGGCTCATCGGCAGCCTTCACCTTGGCTGAGAAGGGCTTCAGGGTGCTCATGGTTGACAGGTGCCGGTTTCCCCGCGTCAAGCCGTGCGGCGACGCGGTGACGACCGCGTCGGTCTTCGCCTTGGAGAGGATCTTCCATAGGCCTGTCGTGGAGAAGGCTGAGGAGAGGCATCGGATCAACAGGGTTCGAGTGAGGGGCTCGGGCGACACGCAGGTCGAGGTGAAGGTTCGACCCGGCTACGTGGTGAGACGCGTCATCTTCGATGCTCTTCTCGTTGAGCTGGCCCAAGACGCAGGAGCGACGGTGTTGCACGACCGCGTCGTCAAGCCCTTGATGGAGAAGGGCTGCGTCGCGGGCGTCAGAGGAGCCCACGCCGATTACCGGGCGCCAGTCGTGATCGGCGCCGACGGTTTTCCCTCGTCACTCGCGAAGAGGCTTGGAATGGGACCCCTCCTGGGCTTCGAGCTCGAGAACCTGGGAGCCGCGATACGGACCTACTCTCGCAGCGCCGAGCCACTGGGAGACTGCCTTGAGATTCTCTACGTCGAGTCTATAGCGCCGGGCTACGGCTGGGTCTTTCCGGTGGATGAGAGGACGGCGAACTTCGGCGTAGGAGCCCTGGTCTCCGACCTGCGTAAGAAGGGGATGACGCTCCTGGGGTGTCTGAAGAGGCTGGCTTCAGATGCCCAATGCCGAAGCGTAATGGGCGCGGCGACGGAGCGGTGTGAAGGCCGCGGGCTGCCCTTAGGCCCGATCCTAGCCAGCACCGTGGATGACGGTGTCATCTTTGTCGGCGACGCCGCAGGGTTCGTGAACCCCATCACGGGTGAAGGCATCCACTACGCCTTGGTCAGCGGCCATCTCGCGGCCCTGACGGCTGGAGAGGCTCTGAGCAAGGAGGACTGCTCAGCTGATTCCCTCCGGAAGTATGAGAGCAGGTGGAAGAAGGAGTTTGGCTCAGACTTCTTCGTCGGCCGCGCGCTTAGGCAGATGCTCTTCAACCATGTCCAAGAGGTGGACCGCCTCATCTCCTGGGCTAACACCAGCCGGTATTGGCAGGGTGTTCTACGCGGGATCATGGAGCATACGATCGACTACTCCTCGTTGAGGCTGAGCGAGGTGTTCATGAAGCATCTCCCAAGAGGGGCTTGGTCGTCGGCTGGCAGACGGCGTCCACTCCTGCATGCCTGATTGCCACTGGGACTTACGGCCCGGCTTGGTAAACCTGCCAGTGTCTAGACTCAGCCTGTTGATATGAAGGGTGCAGATGAAGCCGTGAGTGTGATGCCAGGCTTGCCAGCTTCATTTTCGTCTTCGGTCGTCCAGCGGCCAAGCCTGCGCAGGTCATGCTGCATAGCGCGGTCGTCTATCCTTGAGATGTTGCATCTGGTGGTCTGTTCCCTACAAGACTGAGGCTCCCAAGGCCTCTCGTGCAGCAGTACGCTTGCTGTCCGAGTCTTAGGCTGCTACTTGACGGGCTTCATGTATTCGCCTGTCTCTGGTGGCGCGTGGATGAAGGCTATGACGAGGTCTTTCCTACCGGTGTTGTTAGGGGCGTGTGCCACGTTCGGCGGGATGAAGATCGCCATGCCTTTACCTATCTTGATGCGTTCCTTGCCCAAGACCATCTCGCCTTCGCCTTCCAGGACGTAGTATATCTCCTC
>CAYRUY010000113.1:0-4650 GCA_964427455.1 uncultured Candidatus Bathyarchaeia archaeon
AGGTCCACATACCTGATCGCGTTAGGGTAGAGCTCTACAGGCGTGTTCAGGTTCACGTAGGTGCCCTTCAGGGCGCCGCCCTTTGAGAAGTATCTGGTCCGCAGAGACCAAGCTCCAGGCTTCGCTTCTGTAACCGCGTAGTCGCCCTCCTCCTTCCGTACGCCCAGCCCGTCGTAGAGGCCGCCAGGCCGGAGAGGCCTCCGAAGCCTTAGCATGGGCTCTTTCTCATCGTAGCTCTCTACGAGGGCTCGGCCTAGGTCTAGGACCGCTCCGTTCAGCTTGACGTGTTGAATCCCTATGTGGTCGCCGTCCATCGGGTACTCGCGTCGAACCGTCTCTTCAAAGAGGTCCTCAACCTCCTCCCTGCTTCGCCCTGCGAGCAGAAGCTTCTCGGCCATCGCGACGGCGGAGGCCAGGTTGCCTCCTGCGGCCCTGTAGTAGTGATGCTTCGGCATCGTGGGCACGACGCGGCTTCGGAACTCGTCAAGCTTCGCTTTCGAGAGCGCCGGGAACTCCACGTCTAGAAAGCCCTTAGCCTCTGAAGGATGTGTGGAGGAACCTTCCCAAGCCCCGGGATGAGCCCTGACCACAACATCGAGCAGCTGTCTTCTCAACGCGGAGCGGAGCTCTTCAAGCGCCCTCACGCTGCCTCGAGCCTCGACCCCTTGGAGGTCAGGCCGGTCGTGAACCGTTACATCGTACGGGTAAGGTTTCTCGCCGAGGCTGAAGCGCTGCTGCGCCTCAGGCGAGAGCTGGACAATCTCGAAGCCCTCGTCTAAGAGTAGCCTCGTCAAGGCGGTCGCGTAGACTCCGCGAAGCCGAACCCTAACCATCGCGGAGCTGCTCCTGTAGGGTCTCTGCGTTAACTCCGTTGTATCTTCTTTGCATGTTGCCGCGCTGCCTATGAGGTAGGACCAATGAGGTTCCCGCTTATGCTAGGGTATCTTGCGTGCAGGATAGCTAAGGACTGTGTCTGATGCTCATCTAGGGGCATTGGATGGACGCGGTGGGAAGAACTGTCACGGTTGCCTTCCGGCCGTGCCGGTTCAGGAGTTCCTCGACCACCTCAGGCCAAGACCTCAGGAGCTGAGCGTGCGGATAGGCCCGTTTCACCGCGGTAGACGCGAGGCTAGGCGAGTAGACGAGAAGCTTCCTTGAAGGCGTCTCCGTTCTCTGGGTTTGGCCGCGTCTCTCTCGGCTTTGGCGTTCGACGAGGTAGTGGTGGCCGAAGCCCTCGCTCGCCGCGTCTACGAGCACGACCGTCCCGTTCTCCACCGTGGCCTCTGCGCTAGCCCAGAGGGCTTTGCCCGACTGGAGGAACTCTGAATCGATGGGATACGCGTTCGCTACGAGGATGTCGGCCTTCCCTAGGGGGCCTGTGCCGTAGATCGTCTTGCCGAACGCTACGCCCTTACGATGGGCCTCGACGAGGTCGCCGGCGAAGAGGCCAGCCACCTCGCGTCGCTCGTTGACAACCACGTTCACGATGATATCGAGGCCGGCCTTGCAGGCGACCTCCTCGACGTCCATGCGTAAAGCGTTGCCGTCTATGAAGCCGTGTCTCCCAACGTACGGTATCTTCGAGTGGTTATACTCGATCGTCGTCATGCTCACGACCCCTGGGAGAACGATCTTACCGCCTCCGCCGAAGCCTCCGGCCGGATGGGGCACGATGCTGCCGACGCCGACCATCAAATCTGCCTCGTACACGTCGGCGTTCAGCTCTATCGGTGTCCCCCTCGTCGAGGAGCCGATCGAGACGAGGTTCTCGTAAGGGTTGTGGTTCGAGACCTCTAAGCTATCTGCAAGCTCCGGGCCCAGCTTCTTCTCTAGGTCTACGCCGACCATAGGCCTGTGAGCCGCGATCCCCATCACGACGCGGACATGGTCCTCCCTAAGCCCTCCCAGCCTCAGCTGCTCTAGGACCAACGGGAGAGCCCTATGGGCCGGCGTAGGCCGCGTCAGGTCGTCAACGATGATCGCTGCTCGTTTCCTGCCCTCAGCCAGCCTCGAAAGGGGCTTCGAGCCGATAGGCGAGGCTAGGGCTGAACGTATCTCGTCGCCGCTGAGCGCTGGTGCATCGCGCAGCCTGTGTACGGAGATCTCCCATTCGGCAGGAAACTCCAAAGCGAGCTCGCTGTCCCCGTACCATGCAGCGTAAGGAACCACTACGGTTGTCAACCCACCTAACCCCTGATAGGGCTAGACGGGTTCTCCGCTCGTTTTATGGTTTCCTCCTTTCAGGCCTCGATATTGTGGGGAAGAGATATGCTGCTGCTAAGAGGCACAGTTTGCCCGTGGCGGCGAAGATTGATGCTTTAGGCTTCCCCATTTCTGAGCGAGAGCCGCGATGCTGAGAGCGCCTATCGTCGCTGAGAGGCTGAGGGTCGCGAGTACGAAGGCCCCTGCCGCAACCATCATGACGATCGGTGAGAGACTGACTTCACCGATGAAGATCAACGTGAGGCTGATGAGCCAAGCTATCAGGAGGGCTTTAACGCCTTTCGCTCTTATCGCCTTTCCAAAGGGCTTGAACGCAAGGAGTAGGGCTGTAAGGGGCGGTGTGAAGTAGACGATCCCTATGAGGCTGCTCGCGACCAGCCCTGCTACCACGACTCCGGCCTCGTTGCCGAAGGGTGACGCGGCGTTGGCGGCCACAGACAAGTGGAGTATTCCGATGAGCGGGTACAGGACGACTCTCATCGCCGACTTCGCGGTCGCATGCTCGGCTATGAAGCCTGCCACGCCGGGGCTGAAGGAGTAGTACCAGGCGTTGAACAACTCCATGAATCGGCTCCCAGCGAACGTTGAGAGAACCACGTTGTTCCTGAAGCTCCTGAGGTACTGGACTTCCGGAGACAGCTCTGAGCCGTACGTGGCCGTTGCTATTATGCATCCCTTCTCCTTCACCGTGAACGACACGGTGGAACTCGTCGCGCCCTCATGCGTTTCGGTTCCCGCCCAACTAGCGGCCACGCTCCAAGAGCCCTTCGGCGCCGGCCTCCATGTATCCGTGTAAGCCCCCGCAGAGGTCGAGGTCACCGTTCTAGTCAAGGAAGTGCCGTCAGGCTTCCCATAGGTCAAGGTTACAGCTACCGCGCCCGGAGTAGGCGCTATGGAGCCTGAGACGGCTATTTCATCGCCCTCCGTGATAGTGGTCTTCGACACGGAGGCAGTGATGGTTGTCAAGGTCTTCACGGTGAAGGACATGGATGAGCTGGAAGCGCCTTCATGCGTTGAGTCTCCGCTCCATGACACTGTCACACTCCATGACCCCGTTGCATCGGGCTTGTAGGAGTCAGTATAGGAGCCCTCAGGCGAAGTTGTGACGGCTCTCGTGAAGGTTGTTCCATCAGGCCTCCTGTAGGTTAAGGTGACGGTCTTACCTGAAACTGCGGGGCTGGTAGAGCCTGAGATGGTGACTGAACCGCCTTCGGTCACTCCAGGCGGCGATACTGTACAGGAGATGGCCGTCGAGATCTTGGTGACCGTGACGGTTTTCGTATCGCTGGTTGCTCCAAGATGTGCAGCGTCTCCTTCCCACGAAGCCCTAAGCTGGTACGACCCGATCGATGTCGGCGTCCACACATGTGAGCAACCACCGTCAGAGGCGGTTGCAACGGTGGTCAAGGTGGTCCATAACCCATCACTCGCATAGCTAATGGTGAGAGTAACCCCCGCGCGTGCTGGACTAATCGACCCGGAAACCGTGATGTTGTCACCGATCACAAGTGAAGGTGAAGAGATAGTACACGTGATCGTTGTCTTAGCCTTGGTGACGGTGAAGAGAGCTGCCTCTGATGTCGCGTTCATGTATGTCGTTGAGCCACCCCACATCGCCCTGACGTGGTAGGTTCCGGGAGTGAGCGTTGGGTTCCAAACGTACTCGTAGCGCGCCTCGGAGGACGACGTCACGGTGGCGATCTCGAGCCATACCGCGCCATCCGGGCTGTATTGGATTGTGACGGGGACTGACTTGGTCTCATCGACCAGCGGGCTTATGGACCCCGATATTGTCGTGCTGACCTCACCATAGCTTGCCGAGGCCGGATAGACGGAACAGGATATCGAGCTTGCTTCCTTTACCACGGTGGTACCAACGATCTCGACCTTATGCTCACTATGTTGATAGCTGAATGATAGGAAGGTGTGGGTATCGTTCTCAGCCTGAGCGTAGATTACGGTTGCGCCATCGACAAGAACCGTGAACGGGCCTCCCAGCAGCTGCTTAGGCACGACGGCCCTGCACCAGCCGATTCCACTATACCCCGTTACGTTGAAGGTTATGGCTCTGGCTTGTCTGTCGAAGCTAAAGTCTCCTACGTATGACGAGTTGCTGGTGATGAAGACCTTCCAAGGCATTCCGCTTGCCCGCATATCGTACCACCAAGCCTTCTCGGTGCATTCAGCCCAAAGCTGGTAGTGGTGTATCTTATCGATGTCCGTGTAGGTGTAGACCTCGAACCTGCTGGTCTGCTCCGGAATGACGGGGCTCGGGTCCCCAGAGTCATAGCCGCAATCAACGATGTTGCCCTCAGCGTCGTGGAAGGCCGCTATCACCTTGACTCCTTCAACACAGCTGAGGCCTATGTTCTTGACTTCTCCGGAGACGCGGTATGAGCTGTACTCTATTCGCCCCTTGTGGCTGAC
>CAYRUY010000114.1:0-4641 GCA_964427455.1 uncultured Candidatus Bathyarchaeia archaeon
CGACCTTCACGCCCCAGCTGTGCGCGGCCCGGATGAACTCTGCGAGGCGAGGCTTGAGATGTCTCCGCCAGAGGTCCGGGCTCATCATAAGCCCCCTCTGCGCGCCCACATCATCCGGAGACGTGAACGCGTCGACCCTTGCTTCGGCCAAGAGCCTGCCCTGTCCTATCCTCAACCTGCTGAGCCTATCCAGAACCTCGTTCACGAGCTTCGAGTTCCTGTAAAGCTCAACGATGGTCTGGTTGAAGCCTAACAGCCACCAGGCTCTTTGGAAGACGTGCGTAACCGTCCCGTAAAGGCAGTAGTTCTCATATCTCCTCCTGTCGGCTTCAGCCCAGGCTAGGCTCTGAGGGGCGATCTCAGGCCACTCATAGTCTTCCAGCCGAATATGCTGTAACGGATGCATGTGAAGCGTGAAAGTGTATGTGTGCTCCGGGGCCCAGATGCTCTCAACACCCCAGACATCTCGACAGACCTCAAACCTGTCCTCGCGTCTGACAGGCCAGAAGCCCTCCCTGTCAGGGCCCTTGCCTTCCAGGCTGCTCTTCATGCGGAGACCTGTGCCCCGCGTATCCACGCCTAACGCGTCGTAAACCCTCTCCGCATGCTCATGGCTGAAGCCCAACCTCTCCCTAAGCTTCTCGAACGCCTCCGGTCGAATGGCGAGATCGATCGGAACCCTGTCAGGCGCCTCCAAGGCCATAGCTGTGAGCACCCTCTCACGCGGCGACAAGACATCAACTCCCCCTGAGGACGAACGTTAACCTCGACTCTTGACGGAGCAGTGCCTAATAGCTTTCGTCTGCCCACCAACTTGGCGCGCCGAGATCCGCGGTAACATTCCCACTTAACTGTCTCAGCCCGGTGAGCCCCGGCCCTTCCCAGTGCTATCCGACGTCAGGGAGTGAGCACCATGAGCCCCGGAACCTTCTCGTAGTGCGCTCGATTGCCCGTCAACATCGGGAGCTGGTTGGATAGGCATATCCCTGCATTGAGGAGATCGCGGATCTCAATAGTGGCGCCCTTCCGCTTGAGCCCCGCACCCAGCTCTGCCGCTTTCTCAGCCCCTCCGCGGTCTAGAGGCAGGAGTCGGTGCTGATCCAATACACTGTCTACTTCCAGTCTTCTTTCATCGCTTCGAGATGAAAGTGAGGCTCCCAAGTGGAGTTCGAACGCTGTGATCGCTGTCGCGCACACCTGGGCTTTGCGGCTCCGTTCTGCGAACGCAGACCTGCCGGGTTCACGGCCTCTCAGGTAGTCTACCAAGACGTCGGTGTCGACGCATACGGCCTCTACAGGTTCCAACCCTTCCAGAGCGTACGCACCTCCTCCATGACCCGGTCCATCTCTTCATCCCAGGCGCCTGCTAGATCCTCGATTGGGATGATCCTCTTCAGCACGGCTCTCCCCGCCCCCTCAGCCTCGATGGAGACGTAGTCCCCCTCCTTCACACCTAGTTCTTGACGCACCTCGGATGGGATCGTAACCTGGTAGTTACGGGTCACCTTGACTTTCAAGCCTGTCCTTCGCGCCTCCTCCTAGGATGCTCAGATTCTACTAGAGAACGCGTGGCCTAGCTGATAAGCGTTGCTCCTCGAATCCTAGGAATGGACGTAGACTAATGGCTTGAGTTCGCTCAGCGGGTCTCCAAGTGCCACTTCGGCTGCGTCAACTGCCCGACTGGGCCTCCAACAGGTTCGACGGATAGGTTCATGTAGAATCTGAGCACAGCACGTATCCCGAGGCTTCCGCTAGCTTTTTAACAGAAACTCGACGCGACGGTTTCAAATAGTGCTGCGGCTTGGGGCACATGTGGTTGGTCATCGAAGCGCGGGGATAGGTTCAATGCGTCGGGATCTTGACACCGCTAGGTTTGGAATCCTCCTTGTCACGGCCATCCTAGCCATCTTTTCTTCACGCCTTACGGCTTGGGCGGCATCTTCACCCTCCGAGGGCTCCTACGTGTACTATGGCTATGCACCGTCACGGATCTGGCGTAACGTCACGGTCCCAGGCCAAGTCGGGGCTTACATGATCGACCCGGTCTCGATACGTGACCACGCCTTCGTCGCTGTCGTGGGGAACCATGATGGCACAACGGTTCAGGCCTACCTTCTACCCGAGGGTACGCTTATGGAGAGCTTCCGCCTAGACCGGCTTGAAACAAAGGTCTTAACGGTTCGGAACGGGTCGTTCTTCAAGCTCGTCGCTGACAGACCGACTTCAGTCTTCCTAGTCGGGGGCTTGAACGAGCTGAAGCCCGCCCAAACCCTCTGGGTGAGCACCTTCTATACGAGCACTCAAGGCGGCTACGTGGGAAAGGAGTTCATCTTCACCGCCCTACAGGGCGAGGTTACAGCAGTCTACGTGATAGGGTTCCCGCATAGAGTATACGCCCTAGAGGAGAGCACCGTCACCGTCTGGACAAGAAACGGCTCAAAGACTGCAAGCTTCACGTTGCACGCGAACACGGCGAAGGAGCTGCCCTTCGTCCCCTTCGAGGTCTACAGGCTTGAATCAACCGGCAACGTGATGGTTCAAGCCGCAGCTCAGGAGGCGCCAGCCTTCTACCCGGCTGTGAAGGGGGGCTTCGTAGGCACGCTCTTCTACGGAGCCGCCCATCCCTGGTCTGCGGGCGGAGGCGAATTCAGCCAACGCTGGTTCGCCCTCACCGCCGGCGAACCCGCTGACGTGACGATCGTGGACCTTCAGTATCAGAAGAAGTTCCAAGAGACCAAGGTCGATGCGGGAGCGAACGAAAGTGCTCGGATCACGGTTCGTAACGTAGGGCTAGAGAGCACGAAGCCTATCATGCTCTTCTACCGCACTCAAGACGCCGACGGAGGCATAGCCTACGGCGGGCTTCAGGCTGGCCAAACCGCCTACCTCGACCTGCCCGTCGGGGAAGCCTACCTGTTCGCCGGGAAGGAGACGGTGGTGACGCTAGACGACGCACAGCTCAGGCTGCTGCCTGACGGAATGCTGCCGATCCCTGTTGGCGTCCATAAGCTGAGCACCACAGAGCCCGTCGCGATCGAGGTCGTCATCATCGCGACGACACAGGGCCTAGGAACCTTCGGCCAGTGTATCCCATCTATTCAGGGCATCGCACCCTCTAACGAGGCGCTAGCCCTAAGGCCGCTACTCGTCGAGGAGCCGCCGTGGCTTTACATAGCGGCCGCAGCCATCATCATCGCTGCCTTCATCGCGTTCGTCCAAATGCGGAAGAGAAAGAGCCGAAAGTGACACACGTCCGCGATAGCGCGATCTCCTACAGCCTCCCAGCCTCGTTCCCTTATTCCCTGGCTCCCATGGGGTTCGCCGCCATAGCAGTTTTAGCATAGCCCGAGGTATCTCTATGTATGCTCTTAGCCTCGGCGGGAAGCCTTCCAGCCCGTGGAGACCCTGAAGAGTATCCACGTTCACACATCGAGCATTGGCTTCGTGAGCTTCTACGGCTTGGCTACAGGATTATCGGCACAGGGGAGCCTGGCGGCCCACACAAGTACGGGATGGTCGAACGTTTCACCGCGGAACTTGGGGGCATCGAGGTGAGGCAGGTCGGAGCCTCGTTCAAGAGCTTCTGCATCGGCCCTATCTCGCCGCCGAACAGCCCAGCCGCAGCGAATGAGGTGGTTGAGAACAGATTTCTCAGAAGCCTTCTTGCAGACCGCCCTGATGTTCAGCTGAAGGCGACGGTGACAGACCCTGTAACGATCGGCCTAGAGCTCATCGCGAACAGCGCGGGCGCTGCGAGAACGCATCCAAGGCTCTTCTGGGAGGTCACCGAGGCCGTCAAGCCGATCGTTGACGAGCTAAGCCACATCGCGGACATCGTCCAATTCGACTGCCCCAGCCACCTCTATCAGCCTACGCGGGCGCCTTGGCAGTACGTGAACGCCCTCGTCGAGCATACATGTGGCAAGCGCGTCTGGATGCACATCGACGGCCCGACCGGCAGGAACTGGCGAGACCTGCTGCACGAGTACCGTGTTGACACACTGGTCCTGAACCTCTTCGGTGCGGAGGAAGAGGAGAACTTCAAGGTTTTGACGGAGGGTCGCCGTGAACTCCGCGGCGCCGGGAAGGGGCTTGGCCCCTCAGTCGTGAAGAGCCAGATCCGCGACGAGTTGGCCGAGGTGGAGTCAATATCGGTCGTCACGGCGCGGTTGAGGAGGCTTGAACGCGCTCTGGGAGGCGACAGATCGTTGGTAGAGGTCCTCCTGCCCGGATGTGGCTTAAGGGTCTTGCCTACGGCGGCTCAGGCAATCCTTGAGCTTCTCCCCCGCGCCGTGAGGGAGACGGGTTGGCTCTAGGCCCTAAGCTGACAGGATGTGTCTCAAGAACCGTTCGACGGTTGCGAGGCCTGAGAAGAGGGCCTTCTCATCGACAACAACCTTAGGGACACTGATGATATCGTCCCGCGTTGTCAGGTAGGGGAAGCTAGGGTGTCTCCTTAAATGCTCCGTGCCTGATCACCCTGCAGGGTTTGCTGTGCTGCTTGAGGCCTCTCTGGAGCTTCTGAAGCTCTACGCGCTCTGCGACAGCTGCCTCGGTCGGCAATACGGCATGCTCATCCACGGCTTGACGAATGAGGAGCGCGGCCGGGCGGTCAAGGTTCTCTTGACGGCTGAGGGCCAC
>CAYRUY010000115.1:0-4571 GCA_964427455.1 uncultured Candidatus Bathyarchaeia archaeon
GGAGAAGCCCAGAAGATACTGGACGACGCCTCAGCACTCGCAGAGCAGAGAATGAAGGAGAAGTTCCCGGAGCTCCCGGCAGCCGTCCCAAGCATCGAGAAGGGCATATCTTCTCAGATAACGAAGTAGGAGAGCTACCCGCTAAGGACCGGGCGGCCCCCGGGGCTCCACCCCTCTTTCTCCCGCTTTTTCTCATTCAATCCTGTATGACCGGAGGGACGGTCCGCTCATCTAAGACTTATCTCGCCGGCGGACGCATCTAGTCCTTGGATCGCGTTGAGCGACATCGATATAGAGGCCAGATTGAAGGGCACAACCCTTGTCGTCTACTGGCATCTACTGAAGGCAGGCGGGTCAGCGACGGCTAGGAAGCTTCAGAGAGAGTTGAAGCTCTCGAGCCCAAGCGTCGCAGCCTACCATCTGGAGAAGCTGTGTGACCTGGGGCTCGTCGGGAAGAACGCGAGGGGCGACTATGAGGTTCGACAACAGGTCCCCGTAGGCGCTCTCAGATCGTTCGTCCGAATCAGTGGGTTTATGGTCCCCCGTTTCCTCTTTTACACAGTCTACTTCGCGACGCTCTTGGCGATCTTCCTTCTCCAGTACGCGACACCCCTCACGCCTGCAGGCCTCTTCGCCCTCCTCTTCGGAGCCAGCGGAACCTTGGTCACTGCCTATGAAACACTCAGGGAGTGGAGACTCAAACCGATCTAGAGTCTGCGCGAAGATGCTGTATGCTCTCTAGGCCGCGTTCGAAGACCCGTGAAAGAGCCAACCGTTACTCCCAGGTGGGGGGATGTCACCTCCACAGGGATGCCGCAAGTTTGCGAGACGAACGGGCTGGAGTGCGATCGCAAGTCGTCGCCAGCTTTGCTCAAACGATTCTGCTGGTGGAAAACCCATTGCTCGGCAGGCCGAGCTCCGATAGCCCCCGGTCGAGGAGTGTCTGTGGGGAGGCGGGGCCTACGTGTTCTAATCAGTAGAACGTTATTCTCCGACAGCCAGTGTTAGTCGATGCGCCCGTGCTAAAGGGTAGAGATATATCGCTGCCACTGCGCTCGATGAGTGGTGTAGGATGAGACTGAGGCTGGTGCATGCTGTCGCTTCTGGCTTTGTCCTCGCTCTCGCTCTAGGCCTGCTTCTGATTCCGTCCTTGACGCTTATGGTCTCAACCCAGCCGCATGCGGACCAGAGCGTCCTCCACCGAGCGGAGTCGACAGGTTCCAACAATACGACAGGCGGCCCAGCGAAGTCGGCAGCGTCCGACAACCTGACAGTCGAGGGGACAGTCGTGTCGTACGGAGGGAGGACCCTGGCTGAGACGGTTTCTGGGCAGTCGCCGCCAACCGCGCTCGGGCTCTCGGTCCTCGCCGTGGCATTGGTCCTTGTCTCCTTTCTTCTCGTCGGCAGGTTCGGAGAACGAATCCCAAAGACAGGCTAGCGAACAAGTGGCCCTAACGAGCAGGTTGAGGAGGCGATCGAGGTGTCTGGCAAAATAGGATTTCTAGGCGAGGGCCCCTGCTTGCAGTCAGTTACACCGCGAGGCATGGTGGGTCTCCGGTGAGGGAGTTGCAATGGAAAAGGTGGCCACCCGCCCCGGCGCCCTAGCTGTCGGCGCAGTCTTGGCAGCCTTGTTCTCGATCATCCTTGTACACGGCTCCCTGTATTGGGGCTTTACCCCATACTTCGAGAAGCTGCAGATAGTGGACGTGAAGGTATTCTCAGCCTCCCGACAGATCGTCTGCGGGCTGCGCAACACTGGACCTGTGTATTTGACCCTGGCGGAGGTACGTGTGAACGGAACGGTCGTCAAGGCAGAAGGCCCTGTGTCGATACGCATGGGGCCTGGAGATCAAGAGACACATGTTTTCCGGTACGATGGGCCGTGGGAGGGCTTGATCCTCATCAGGTTCCGCTCTGCCTCGGGCAAGGAGTACGAGAGGTGGGTTGAACTCACGCCTGCTGGACCCTTTTTCAATCTAGCGTTCAAATACGGTGTACTCGCGAGGAATGAGCTAGACACCTTCAAAGGGACATTCACAAAAGACATGGTTCTAGACCCGCCAATCATCGTGAACCTATTGCTATCAAGGGAGGAGCTGGATAGAATCTACATGAAGATGATTGAGATCGATTTCTTTGACTACCCTGGCAATTTCTCTGTTTCCACAGGTTCGGGTTTCGTGACACCACATTCTAGCTATTATTTCAGAGTGGCGTACGATTCTGGGATCAAGGAGATATGGTGGGATGATGCGATAATTGGCGAAGATAAGAAAGCTGAGAAGCTAAGGGAACTTATCCACCTCATAACGGGTGTTATCGAATCCAAAGAAGAGTATAGGAGGTTACCCCCTCCCACATCAGGTTACGCATAGCAGAGGAGAGAAGACTTTCGCGGAGAAGATGATGTCAGCAAGATGCACGGGCTTTTCGTGCGCCTCCGGAGCTGAATGGAGGGGGCTGCCATGAAGACTAGGTCTCGACGACTCGCCTCGTCCTCTCCTAGGGGCGTACGGTCGGGCCCATCGACTCGCTAGATTCCTGAGCAGGTAGCATCGTTTCCGAGGCATAAGCGAGGAGGGGCATCCGCGTCTCGCCTGCCTCAAGAAGGCTTACGTATATCCTGCCCGTAGGTACTCGGTAAGAGAGAACGGTGTGAAGTGGTCTGAGAGGTGGGCGCTCGGTCTAGTGCGAGGGCTCGGTTGAGGCTGTTGATCCCGCATCCAGCCTTGCTCCTTGAAAGGAGAGGCGAGAAAGTACTTGTTGCCTCGGACCTCCACATTGGTTGGGAGGTCACCCTCAGCGAGAAAGGGATCCATGTTCCGTCGCAGACGCCTAAGCTGTTGGAGCGGCTGATGCAGCTCATAGACGCCCATAAGCCGACAAGGGTCATCCTCCTAGGAGACGTGAAGCACACAGTTGCCAAGGTTGAGATGTCTGAGTGGCGCGATGTGCCCGACTTCTTTGAGAAGCTTTCAGCGCGGGTTCCCGATGTCACGATCATCCGGGGGAATCATGACGGCGACCTGGAGGCACTAACGCCTAGAAGCGTCCAGACACTGGACCCGACCGGGCTTCAACTCTGGGATGAGATAGGCCTCTTCCATGGGAGCACGTGGCCTGCGCCAAAGCTTCTCGAAAGCCGCGTCTTGATAATGGGCCACATGCACCCCGTAGTCGCGTTCAGAGACCACTTCAACTATCGTATGGTCAGGCCTGTCTGGGTCAAGGCTGCCTGCGCCTGCGAGCTATTAGCCCAGCCCTTTCTCAAACACAGAGGAGTGAAGAGCGGCGACAACCCGGTCGAGACGGTAAAGCAGCGCTTCAACGTGGAGCCCAGAGACATGGGAGTCATCATAATGCCCGCGTTCAACGAGTTCCTAGGAGGACAGGCGATCAACAAGAGGGAGGGGCCTACCGCAGGAAGGGGAACAAGAGACCATGTGGGCCCAGTCCTTCGCTCCGGATGCGTAGACTTGGACGCCGCCGAGGTCTACATGCTCGACGGCACGTTCCTTGGGTCAATCCGAGACCTTAGGGCCCTCGCCTAGGAAGGGCCTGGGGAGCTAGGTGAGAGCAACGGAGCCATCCTCGTGAAACAACGCCCCGCGGTCAACATCCCTGTACGGGTACTTGGCCAGGGCTTCCTCATTCAAGTTCACGCCCAGGCCGGGCTTCTCCGGGAGCTTCAAGTAGCCATCCTCAACCTTCAAAGGCTCGTCGACGACCACGCTTCTAGGCGGCTTATCGTCGGGGATGTACTCCAAGATGAGGAAGTTAGGCGTAGACGCGGCTATGTGCGAGCAGACGGCTGTGCCTACGGGGCTCATCGGGTTGTGAGGGGCAAGCCAGACGTAGTACGCATCCGCCATCGCCGCGATCCTCTTGCATTCCATGATACCTCCGCAGACGCAGGGGTCAGGCTGGATGATGTCTACGGCTCGCTTTTGCAGGAGCTCTCTGAACCCGTAGCGAGTGAAGAGCCTCTCGCCCGTCGCGATCGGGATGCTCGTATGGGCCTTCAGCTCTAGGAGCGGCCCTACGTTCTCGTAGAGGAAAGGCTCCTCGAGGAACAGGGGCCTATACGGTTCTAGAGCCTGGGCTAGCTTGATGGCTGTCGAGGCGTTGTAGACGATCCCATGCACGTCTAGGGCGATGTCAACATCCTCGCCGACCGCTTCCCGCACAGCCTTTACTCTGGCGGCGGATTCTCTCACCAATGCGTTCTCGCCCAGCAGGTTGTAGTTCGGCGGCTGGGGGCCGAACTTAACCGCCCTGTAGCCTCTCTTCTCGACGGCCTGCACGTTCTCAGCGAGTTCTTCAGGTGTCCTACCGCCTGCATGCGTGTACACCTTGACCTTGTCCCGGCATCGGCCGCCGAGAAGCCTCCAGACAGGGACACCGAGGCTCTTGCCTAGGATGTCCCAGAGCGCGTGTTCTAGGCCGCTGAGAGCGCCCATGTCCACCGTTCCTAACGGGAACCTCGGGAAACGGTACATCGCCTGCCAATGGAGTTCTATGTCCCTCGGGTCCTTGCCTATGAGCCAATGGCCGAACTGATGAACAGAGGC
>CAYRUY010000116.1:0-4568 GCA_964427455.1 uncultured Candidatus Bathyarchaeia archaeon
GCCCGTCGAAACCGCCCTGTACAGCTTGCCCGTCGCGAGCGTCACGTTGCCCGTGCCAGTGATGGGCAGCCTCAGCTCTTTCAGAACCGCGCCCCCTTCGTCGTAGACCGTGACATCGGCGTCCTCTACGGCGAAGAGGTCCACGACCGACGTGCCGAGGGTCTTGAAGAAGAACTCTCTGCCGAGGAAGCGCCCGCTCGTTGCTGGGTAGAAGGTGGAGCCTGCGATCCCGCCGACATCGCTACCTGCCTCTACTATGACCGGTTTGTCAGCGGCAAGCTTGTAGAACGTCTCATGCCTCACCTCGCGGAAGGTCAGTATCTTCATCCTATCGACGCTGCCCGAGGAGAGTACCTTGCTCTCGCCACCGGTTATGTTAAGCAGCCAGACGTTCGTCCCGTCTTGAACCCCGATGACGTCGATGTTAATCGGCGCAGCGGTGGCAGGCGCGTAAAGGTAGAAGACACGGTGCGCCCCCCAATCCTCAACCGCCAAAGCTGCCAAGCCGGGGCTGCACACACATAAGAGGAACGTGACTACAAGGATCAGCCTCATCGACTTACATCTTCTCGGCCACATCGTCGATCACCTTAGCCGCTCATCCTTAGGTCTGTTAATACACCTCTCTCGAAGTCTTTCATGGATTCAACATACAGTTTGCTATAGGCTTCAGGGCTACCCTTTAGGTGGTAGTCGAACCATGCGGCCATATAGCGTTCACCTAGATCATGTTCGGGGCCGGGGTGGTCGCCGAAGGTGCTGTGTGAGGCACCGCGTATGACCAAGAGCTGCTTCTCACCCGGTAAGGCCTCGTAGAGTATCTCGGCGCTGTCTGGCGGTGTCGCCGTATCGTTTGAGCCAACCATGACCTGCATTGGAACCCTAACGTTCCTCGCTGCTTCAATCACGTCGCTTCGCCAGAGAAAACCGTGGTAGGGCGGGCTGAACGAAACACCAGCTTTCACCCTCGCATCATAGGCTGTGACCATGAATGTTGTTGCTCCACCCATAGAATGCCCACTTACACCGATCTCTGATGGATCGACCATGTGATTTAGCGCACTGCCTTCGCGCGTGTTTTTGTCAAGCACGTAGTCTATAGTGATGGTCATTGCTTCACGCCACAGCTGAAAGTCTACGAAGCCCCCACCGGGCCCTGAGACTCCGTCGCCGGGCTTAGGCATAGTGAACATCGCGGTAACGTAGCCCCTTGGCACCAGTATCCGAGGAACCCAGCTGTAAGCGTTGTAGCTCGACCCGTACCCGTGGCAGAAGACTATCAGTGGGTAAGGGGCAGCTGATCTATCAGGTCGACCATCTATGGAGACGGGGTAGTATATGGCTAACTTTAATGGGTAAACACCGTGCAACGAGATCTCGTCCTGCAGGAAAACAGCGGGAGCTGGTTGTGGAGTTGGACGATTGACTGCTGGCACACTTACAAGTAAGACTGCAGAGGCTAGACTGAGTAGACAGATCACGATCAATCGTTTGTTCATCTAACCTGCCTTTCTGACCTTACTGACATCGAGCCCTTAGACATCTACGGCCTCGATAGGCCCAGCCGCCGCGAGCGCGCTGCCTAAGCCTCAGCATATAACAGTTGTCATCCGACAGACGCTGCAGCTCGCTTCAGAGAAGGTGCGAGTCTAGCGATGCGGCTTCTCAGGCTGGAGGCCTGCCCCTCAGGCTGCACGCTTAGGTTATGTCTCTGGGATGAATCGCAGCTTCGTCGACTTGATCTCTTCGCTGTATCGTCTCTCGAACCTTACACCTTTCAGCTTGATCAAGAAGCCTTCCACGTACTCTTTCACGATCGTTCCGGGGAAGAGGTGGCCGCCGTACGCGTTGCCTGTATGGTCTGCGACGACCACATGGATGTGAGGCATAAGCTTTCCCTCCTCTAGGCTTACGGTTCCGCTGCCTGAGACAAGCTCCAGCCCGGTCGGCGTCGCGACCGTGTTTATGTGGAACCGCTTCTTCTCCGTAAGGTAGTACGCGATCGACGCCCTCCTCACCGTGCCGACCATGCCAGGAATATACGCAGGGTACGCGCGGTCTCGGTATATTCTCGCCTTCAAGCAGTTGTAGAGGTCGCCGCCCGTGTCGACCCTCCAAGCGATGATCTCATCGACGTGGCAGGCGAAGGATTCGATCTTTGACAGGTAGTCCTCGATGCTTCTCTCGGTCACTGTGGCCGCGTGCGTGTACGCAAGCCCTCCGGCGACAGGCCTCTCCTCCACCTCGATCTGCTCAAGTGTCTTGATCTCTTCGACCAAAGCCTAACCCCTCGTCAACGCGACCCCGTGAAGCCATCTGGCCATATAAGAGCATCTATGCATTCCCGCGCTCTGAACGACTGCTAGGCCTCGGTTCCTCGACGAGCGACGGCCCACCGAATGGAGAAGATGCGGTATGCAGCTGCGGACGGAAAGCGGTTAAAGCCTCATCCTCAGCTTCGCCCAAGATTCTGAATGAACCTAGAGGGCATCCGTGACGCCTTTCCAGTCGTCAACTCGAAGCTGTTCATGAACCATGCTGGCGTCTCGCCTTGCTCCCGGCCCGTTAGGGAGGCGATCACCTCTTACCTCGATGCTTGGTCGAGGATGGACGTTGAAGGAACCGAGGAGCGCTTACAGGGATCTAAGGCTCTCTTCGCGGAGCTGACAGGCGCGAAGCCTGAGGAGGTCGCCCTGACACCGAACACCTCCTATGGGCTAGCCGCGGTAGCGAACGCTCTGACTGTGCCGAAAGGCGACAACGTGGTGACGACAGACCTAGAGTACCCTTCCGTCGTTCTTCCCTGGCTTAACCTCCGCCGAGAACAGGGCTTGAGGTTAGGATGATCGAAAGCGTCAACGACCGCGTCGCAATCGAGGACTTCCAGGGTGCGGCCGACGACCGGACGAAGGCTATCGCTGTCAGCCACGTCGAATACGCGACGGGTTTCAGGAACGATCTCCGGGCCCTTTCACGTATGGCGCACCGGCACGGAGCCTTACTCATAGTTGATGGCGCCCAGTCTATCGGGGCGCTCTCATTAGACGTGGCAGCTATGGGTGTCGATGTGCTCGCGGCCTGCGGCTACAAGTGGCTGATGGCCCCCGAGGGGACGGGCTTCCTCTACGTGCGTGAAGAACTCATCGACGACCTAGAGCCTATGGACATGGGCTGGGCCAGCGTAACGCCTGAGCTCATCGAGTCGTTTGAGAATCGAAGGTTCGAGTTCTCGAAGACGGCTTCGCGGTTCGAGGTGGGCACTCCTAACGTGGCAGGCTTCATAGGCGCGGCCGCGGCCATGAGGCTCCTCTTGGGCTTTGGCCTGGAGGTCGTGGAGCAGAGGGTACTCGCGTTGACGAAGAGGTTGATCGAGGGATTGCAGAGGATGGGTTGCGTGGTGCAGTCGCCGCTGGAGCCTGAAGCCCGGTCGGGCATCGTCAACCTCAAAGCTGCAGACCCGGAGGTCGCTGTCTCGAGGCTCCGTGAGAGTCGTATGATAGTCTCGGCAAGAGCGGGTGGGGTGAGGGTGTCGCCTCACTTCTACAATACTGAGGAGGAGGTCGATAGACTTCTGGAGGCCCTGTGCGGTCTCGGCTGCCTCTGGGTATGAACCCTGACTGACGCTATTCCAGACGCACCCTAAGGACTGCGACGTTCATCGGGTCGAGGCTCACCGACAGCCTAGCCTCTCCAGGCAGTCCTTCCTCCACTGTTCTCGCCTCACCTGTCTCCAGGTCAGCTGCCTCTCGCACGGGCCGAGAGACGGTTATCCTCGTCGTCGTCTTCGCCCAAGAATGGTTTATCACGAACACGAGTCGCTCCTCACCCTCGCCTTGAAAGACGCCTAGCTCAACGAACGGGTTGTCGGCCGTGAACTCGTTCTCTACGTGGGCCAAATGGGAGACGGCCCGGTAGAGCCTGTAGGTGCTGTCGTCTGCGTGGACGTTCACGGTGCTGACCAGGTAATACTCGACCGGGTAGGCTGAGAAGACCGCGTGGCCTTTGCCCAGCCGATTCACGGTCAGCGCCGGCTTCTCCGAGGCGTCCACGGCGAGCACCTCAGCAGTCGTCGCCTCGACCGGGCAGAAGGCCGTGTCAGGGATGGAACCGGACACCTTGTAACCGTACGTCTCGCCCTCAAGGATGCCGTGGAAGCTCTTCGTGAACGTGAGCTTCACGAACGGTTGTTCCGGTAGGTCTGGCACACCGTATCGGAGCTGGTGTCTCACGCCGAAGAGTTCCTCAAAAAGCGGGCACCAGGGGTCGTATCCATAGCTGTAGTACAGTGTTCCACCCTTCTCCACATACGCCTTGAGTATCCGCCAGTAGGTGGACAAGAGCATCCTTCCGAAGGGTATCAGCACCAGCTTGTACGGGTCAGGTGAGCCTAGGGCTTCCTCCCCTTCCGGAGCCGTCTTCGAGTCCTCCACGTTCACCTTCCTGAGCTCCCTGAGGAACTCTACGTTGAACTGCGCCATCTTCGCCAGTGTAAAGGCCTCGAAGAGAACCTTCCTCTGCTCGTCTTCCTTGACACGCCAGGCTGTGAAAGGATAGCGGACGTAGAGCAC
>CAYRUY010000117.1:0-4474 GCA_964427455.1 uncultured Candidatus Bathyarchaeia archaeon
GGGTTCAGGTTTGAGGCTTAAGGTTCTCTTGGTCAAGGCCGTCGGCGTGTTCGTGGTGTTGGCTGGGCTGCTGCTGCAGTGGTGGAACGTGAACAGCTGCGGGGGCGTTCTAGGCCTATCCGCGTTCTCAGCGGTTCTCGTCGCGGCCGGGGTCGGCCTAGCCTGGTATCTGCCGTTTAGGAAGCCTCCGGTGGAGGCGTGAGCTTCCAGCGATGCTACCTGCACGGCTTGAGCTGGCGGCTAGAATGGCTTCTGACGCAAAGGTTAAATGAGGAGCGTTGGAGAGATTGCTCCAGTGGGACAGAATATGGAGAAGACTATCGGGAATCGCGAGGTTATCCAGAATCTAAGGGAGCACCTTAGAAGCAATGAGGATGTAACTTTAGCGATACTGTTCGGCTCCGTAGCTGGGAAGGGGGTAAGCTGCCATGATGTGGACATCGCGGTTAAGCTAGCGGAGCAGAAGAGAGGGCTTCTGGCGCTCGGGGAGCTCGTCTACGGGATGGCTAAGGCGCTAGGCGTGGGCGAGGAAAGGATAGACATCGTAGACGTCGACCAGGCACCAGTACACTTGCTCTGGAGAATACTAAGAGGAGGAATCGTAGTTAAGGCTGATGAAGAGGTTCTCAGGCAACTACATGAAAAGGCGAAGGATTACCCGGATCTGGTTCTTGAGGCTAGGAGGTGGATCAACCTAGACCCCGAACCCGAGGTGGACAAGATGATGGTTGAAGTAAGGGTTGCTGAAGTGAAGAGGAACGCGGAATTCCTGAGAGGTGAGATACTCAGCAAGAGGCCTGAGAGGCTCAACTACGGCGATGTACTAGCCTTGGAAAGGGCTATCCACAGGATTGCTGAAGCGATGCTCGACGTGTGCAGGCACCTCGTAGCCGTCCACTCCCTTGGGCTCGCGGAGAGCTACGGCGAATATCCTCAAAAGCTAGCCAGCGCGGGTAGAATGCCCAAGGATCTGGCAGCCAAGCTGAGCAGACTAGCGGGATTAAGGAACATTATAGTACATAGGTATTCAGAGCTGAAACTAGAGCTTCTATACGAGGCATCTGAGGAAGTTATAGGTGAAATAACCAAGCAGTTCATGGAATGGCTAAGGGGGATAGACCCCTAAGACGGAACGTGTACGCTCGTCTCTCGGCCTGTCCGCTTGCGTTGTTGGACGAGAGGAGTGTTTATACGACGCCATTCGATTCAGTGATTGGCGGTTTTCTTGGCTAGTGCCGAATTGGATAGGTATGGGAGGGTTCTCATCCCGAGGGAGGTAAGGGAGAGGCTGGGGCTGAAGCCGAAGACGCCTCTGGAGGTCACTGTGAGGGGCAGAGAGGTCGTGTTGAGGGTGAAGGATGTCGACCTTGATAGGGAGGTTGAAAGGCTGGCTGCATTCTTGGAGCGTGAGGCTCCGGAGCCGTTTGTGAACGAGCCCTCAAAAGGCGATTCTAAATGGCTGTCGAGAGACTACTGTCTGAGAAAACTGGGCCTGTAGAGGGCGTCGTGGATACAGGCCTCGTGGCAGTGGCCCATTTCAGGAACCCGGCTAGAGAAGCGGCCCTCAGCTTTCTCTCAAGTATCCTAAGATGGGAGAGGAGATGCATCATCCCAACATCGGCCTTCATAGGGGCTTACCACATCATGACTGAGTACATAGGCGTGGAAAAGGTTGGGGCGTACAGAGCGCTATCGAAGACGCTGGAGACAAGGTCTCCTGCCCTCCATGAAGACATATCCATAGACATGGCTATAGACTCGCTGGCATACGCCAACGGGTACAATATGGAATCGTGGGACGGATACATGGTCTCCCTAGCCAAGGGGTGTGGAGCTTCGGTGATCTACACCCTCGACCAGGAAATGGCCCGCAAAGTTAAGGAGGTCGCAGTCTTCAACCCTGTTTCACAGGAAACCTTCAGGGAATACAACGAATGGCTTGCGGAGAAGTTGGGCACAGAGAGAAGCAGGCAAGAGTAGAACTACTAGTTTGAGATCTCAAGGCTTTTCTCGTCGAGCTTCCTGCTTTGCAATCGGCGCCTGCTAGAGCGCAGGCTAGCTCCTCGACGAGCTGACGGCTAGACGGCAGGGGCTCCCCGAGCCAGCTTCCGGTCCTTGAGAGATAGATGGATTCCGGTCACCTATGCGACCGGTGGTTGCGTTGGCGGAGGGGCTTGAACGGATTGTGGCGGGCTCGCTCTGGATGGTCGTCGACTACGGGGCTACGGCTCTCCTCGGCGCGGTCTTCTGGGTCCTCGCGGCCCGGATGGTTCCAGCCGCCGATGTGGGTCGGGCCACGACCGCCCTGGCCTTATCCACGACTCTGGTTGCGTTTGTAAGCCTAGGCGTGCCGGCTGCGGCCTCGAAGTTACCAACCATAAGTCTCTTAACTAGGGCGAATCTGGAGCCTACGTCCAGGCCGTCGAATGCCCTAGATACGATTACTAGGTCCATATCGCTATCCCGCAGCCAGTCACCCCTAGCATAGCTTCCGGACAGGTACACCTCGACGTCTGGGTCCAGCCGCCTCAGAGCCTCAAGAAGCCTTCCCAGGAGCTCCCATAGGAGTGAGGGTATGCGCCTATCCTCCAAGGTTGGCAGAGAAACCGACCTCCTTTACGATCCTCTCTCTTTCCAGGCACATTTAAGAGCGTGTGGGCGTCAACCGATCGTGGGCGTCGGCATGGAGATCCTGAGAAGGCTGGAGCAGCAGGTTGAGGTTGTAGGAGCGTTGAGTGAGGAACTAAGGCGTGAGGCCAGCTATCGCGGCGTGGAGAGGCTTGTCCAACTGACCATCCAGGCTCTCCTCGACCTCGGGTTGATGGTGCTCTCAGCCCTAGGCGGGTCTCCCAGCGGATACCGCGATGTCGCCGCCTCGCTCAGCAGGCTGAACCTCCTCAACAGGGAGGATGCCGAGCTGATGAGGAAGATGGCGGGTTTGAGGAACATCCTCGTCCATGCCTACGTTGGGACGAGCAGGGAGACCGTGGTGGAAAGCTCCAAGAGGCTTCCAGGAGACG
The DNA here is from genome assembly GCA_964427455.1 of uncultured Candidatus Bathyarchaeia archaeon. GTDB lineage: Archaea > Thermoproteota > CALKCG01 > B24 > JAWCPE01 > JAWCPE01. The sequence continues at coordinate 3,021 of CAYRUY010000117.1, forward strand.
CGGCAAGGCTCGCGGACGAGATCCTCTCATCGGCTAGGCGAATCGTGGACGACCCCCCGACGACCATGGACAGCTTGGTTGAAGGGTTGAGGAGAACCCTTAAGGACAGGGTTAGGCTCGCCTTCCTCTTCGGCTCCCAAGTCAAGGACTACAGCCTCAAGGGAGACGTGGACATAGCCGTATACTTCGATAGAAGCCCTGACCCCTACGAGGCCGGCGGCATACTCTCCGACCTTCAGGAAGCCCTCGGCAGAGAGGACATCGACCTCCTCGTGTTGGACGACTGCGACAACGTCGCCCTGGCCCACGAGGCCGTTCAAGGAAAACCCATCCTAGGCGACCAGGGTGAAATCCTACAGCTGAGAACAAGGATAGCATCGCTGCATATGGACTACCAGTTCAACCTGGATAAAGTAAGGAAGATGCTCAAGGCCTAAAGATACGACGACATCCGCACCGGGCCGCGGAGGGTGGCGGTGCTTGGCTTCCATAGCCCGGCCGGGTCAGACTACGTGGGGTGGCGGAGTGGTTTTGCTCCATGGGCTCGCGCCTTCAGGGATCTGCTCCGTCTCCTCCAGAAGCCAATGAGCGGGTGCCCGCTTTGCTTCTCTCGCCGTGGCGCTGGGTTGCAGGTCGGGTATGCCGAAGCTCTCACGAAGGAAACGCTGGATCTCTGTTACTACTTGGCATAGCTCAAGCTTCGTCAGGGGCCCGGCTGTCCATATCTCGAAGCGCAGGCGCGGATCATGTCGTACAGAGTCGAATCTCTCCGCTAGGAGGGCTTGCAGGGCGTCCTCAAGGGCGAGAGTTGAGAGTGCGAATACGTAGCGAGGCATCTTTCCCGCGTCACTCGTTTGTCCCGTTGACTCGTGCAGTCTGCGTTAGGCCGAAGCGTCGAAGATGCTCACGCGGCCTGAACGGAATCGCTCGGTTTTGGCTTGGGGACTACGCGTTCGAAGAACTTGAAGCCGCACTTTCCCCCGTCGAGTTCGTGGCCGCATCGCTCTACTATGGCTACGTACCCGCTGACTACATGCTCGTCGCGTTGGACCCAGATGGAGTCTTCTGTGATCACTTTGCCGCATTTTGGGCAGTGGAAGGGGAGTGAGGGCGGAGGGTGGCCGCGCATCCTTCTCTTCCACATCTCGCGGTTTTCAGGCCTGAGAGCCCAGTACTTGAACTCCTGGACCTCCACGACTTGCCCTTCCTCGTCTCGAACCACGTACTTTTGCTTCTCATCCGTCTTGGACTGTTCCCGGCTCATCTGGTCCACCCACAAGCCTCAACCGCGCAGCCGCCATATGGGGGAAGATCTATCTAGGGATCACGGACCGGGCCTACCAGCGAGTGAGATGAGCGGAGATACTCGGCACTTGAGAAGTGTTCTTGGAGGAGTATGGCTCCTGGACCTTTCACGGAAGTAGAGCGATCGATTGCCCGGTGGTTGTGTTGGG
>CAYRUY010000118.1:0-4410 GCA_964427455.1 uncultured Candidatus Bathyarchaeia archaeon
ATGACTGCCTCTAAGGCTTCGTACGGAACCCTAGGCAGGTTTGTGCCCTCGACCTGGACGTTGACCCGCCTGATCTTCTCAATGCTCTCTTGGGGCGTCGTCACAGGATAGTCTGAGCCGAAGAAGAGCTTCTCCATCTGGCCGTACTCGTCGCATAACACGAGCGTGTTATAAAACTGCCAAGGCCTGTAGAAGAGCGCCGAGATATCCGCGTAAACGTTAGGCTGCTTCCTGATGAGAACGATCGTGTCGCGTTCCCAGGGATGGCCCATGTGCGCTATCACGATCTTCAAGTCGGGAAAGGCTAAGGCGACCTTCTCTAGAAGCCTAGGATGCGCGTACTCCAAAGGGTCTTCCCGGCCGGGAGACGTAGCCTGATGGAACAGGATCGGTAAGCCCAAGTCCTGAGCCTTCGCGTAGACCTTGAACGCCTTCTCGTCGCAGGGATGAAACCTCTGATACATGGGGCCGAGCTTGACGCCCTTCAACCCCAGCTGGGAGACGGCCCTATCCATCTCGTTTAACGCCTCGGTGTCGTTAGGGTCCACGGAGAGGAAGCCTACAAGCTTCCGGGGGTCTGTCCCCACGTACTCGGCTACAAGGTCGTTCGGCGTCTCTTTGCCACGCGCTATGCCGAAGACCACCGCCTTGTCTACGGCCTTCATCGCCTCATAGTGCTCCTCCCAGCTGTGCGGAGACCTCGTAGGCGGGTCGTGCGGCCTAAGCTTCGTCGTGTAAGTTACCTCCTTAATGTCTGCGATTCTCCGAAACTCCGAGATGTGCGTGTGTATATCGATGATCATAGCTGGTCGCTGAGTTTTCCAGGCTTCGGCCTATAACTCTTTCGAGGCATCCTCCGTTTCCACAGCAGGACGCTCAGGTTCCTGAAGGGGCTCAATCTGAGCTAGAGGCTCCTCTGCTCCGTATATTCGACCCAAGACTATGGGGGCGAGGATCGTGGTCAGAATCGCCATGCCTACGAGTTGCACGTAGAGGTTCCCTGAGATCACCCCGGAGGTTATCCCTATGCCAGCTATGATGAGGCCTACTTCTCCGCGGGGTATCATGCCGAACCCTACGATGAGGCTTCGCGTTCCATCCTTGAAGAAGCCGTAGGAGGGGAGGCCGGCTCCTACGAGCTTCCCGGCGATCGCAACCGAGGTCAAGACTAGGAGGCCGATGCCCGTCTCAGGCGTGAAGTCGGCAGGGTTCACCTGAGCCCCTATGACGGAGAAGAAGATCGGACTGAAGATCATGTTCAGGTTTCTCGTGAACTCTTTAACGCGGATGATCGCTCTTGAGCCCGCGACAGCCATACCGGCGGAGAATGCGCCGACGATCGGTGACAGCCCTAGGCCGGCGGAGATGGCTGAGAGGATAAAGGCCGACGCGATACCTGCGGTTTCGACCCCGCCTTCAATCCTCATGGCCGTCGCCCTGCTGATAAACCGCGGAATCACGAAGACACCGAACCCGGTGAGTATCAGCCATATGAGAAGGGCTCCGATGAGGAGGCTCAGCACCTCTACAGCAGACGGTGTCCCACCCGCCCGGATGATCGAGTTGACCACGGCCAACGCCGCTAGGCCCAGCACGTCATCGATCACGGCAGCATTTACCAGTATCCTTGCTTCGTCTGTGTCCAGCTTTCCCATTTGCTCCAAGGCGCGAGCCGAGATGGCGATGCTTGTCGCGGTCAGCGCGGCGCCTATGAGCATGGCCACTTGAAAAGCGTACCCAAGGAGCGTGTATAGCCCATAGCCAAGAACGAAAGGTACGAAGGCTCCGAATGAAGCGACTATGAAGGCGCGAGGGCCAGTCCGCCTGAACTCCGTAAAGGTCATCCCCAAGCCAGCTGCGAAAAGGACTACGATCGCCCCGACATCCGCGAAGGCCTTAACGATCTCGTTCAAGACGACAAGGGGCTCGCCAAAGATCACTACGGCTGTGCCTAAGAGGTGAGGCCCGAAGAGAATCCCGGCGAACAGCTCCCCTAGGACCGCCGGTATCCTGATGACGTTGCAGAACTCCCCGAGCATCTTGGCGGCGAAGACGAGGACGCTGATGCTGACGACAGCCCTCAGCACAGGCTCCATCGTTGAGACGGGCTCGACCACGCCAACGTCCTCCTCCGCTGGGGCTAACGCGTCGTTGAGGCTCCGCATGTTCTTAAGCCTTCGTCGAACACGAAGAACCGCATCCTCACAAGGCTAGTCGAGGCTCATCAGTTCCATGCATGGAGTCGAACCTCAACCGTGAGCCCTACAAGATGATGCTGCGGTGATCAAGCTGATCTCAAAAACGGGAGATCGCCCTGACCCGGTTAACTGGGTCGATCGCTCTACGGGTTGAGATCACTCGCAGCCCCACGCGATTCTTTCGCTGATAAGAGTTTTCCCCCAGAGTTGGAACCTGGCGAGTTAGATGAAGGGGCTCGGAGGGACCTCTTGGATGCAGCTAACATGGGACCTTGAATCTGTCGATTACCGTAACTCATGGCTTGGATTTCAAGCCCTGAACAATAAGTGAACTGGAGGCTAAGGGTTGTCTAGCCTGCCACTCGCTCCTACGTTCAACGAGAGCCTTGAAGAGCAGGGGAAGACCGATCGTCGCGTCCATGTAGACCGTGGCATGGTGCGCCTTACTCGTCAACTTACCCCAGGACTGGCTCTCCTCCAGCGTGCATCCCGAGAGGCCGCCCCATTTCGGGTCGTCAGTGGTTATCTGGACGGCGTAGGAGTGACCCTCAACCTTCACGCCGGCGATGTCAGCCATCGGTTTGAGTTGTTGGATGTAGTTCTTCGGAACCCCGCCGCCGACATACAAGGCCGCAGTCTTCGCTGCTCTCCGCTTGATCTCAAGAATCTCCAGATTGTCCTGAATCGGGTCTATGGCGAGGGCTTGCTTTCCTGCCCTAAGCCTCGCCAAACGATAGGCTGTAAGCGCGATCCCGATGGAGCTATCGCTTAACGCGGGGCAGAAGATAGGTGCTCCGACCTCTGCAGCGGTTCTCAGGATCGATTGGTCATCGCTTAAATGCTTGCCAAGGATATGCAGGAACTCCCTGCTAGAACATAGTCGAGGCTCGAGCCTATCGGCGAACTCGATGAGATATCTATCGGTTTGAACGAACTCCTCATCCCACGCGTAGGTGTCGTAGATCCTGTCTACGTTCATCTTCTCAAGCATGACATCGTCGACGTGTGCGGCACCGACGTAGTGGTGGAAGCCCAGAGCTTCGTGCAAGTCATGGTACAGGTTTGCCCCCGTGGAGACGAGGACATCCACCACGCCGAGCTTGATCATGTCTCGAACAACCTTTCTCATGCCTGCAGGGACCATCGCTCCGGAGAGGCCCATGAAGACAACCGGCCTTGCCGCGTCGGTCAACATCTCGATAAGAACGTCCAAGCACTTCGCAAGGTTTCTGCTCTGAAACGAAGTGTGTCTGAAAGACTCAATGACCTTGCTGACGGACGAGTCTGACGCCGCATCGAAATGTCTTACGGGGACATTAGTCCTGAGGCCTAGCTCACGCTGAGCTGGGGGACCGCAGGTAGAGCCGAATGCCCGCGCCCCGGCGCCACCCTGCGCGACTCGATACCCTAGACAAACCTTCCGAGTCATCCCTGAGGAACTAGATTGCCGCAGAACAGTGCGTCAAATCCAATATAAACCTTTCCCGACCGTTGCGACTCACAGAAACGACAGATCCACGCTTCTTCTCCCTCCGAATCACTTCGTCGAACGACGCGTCCGTAACGGCGATTGCTGCAGCATCGGTTGTCTCCTAGCCTCCGCGTGCTCCGGTATGGCTAAAGCTCAGGCCTTCCACCTCCTTTGCTCCAAGGTCTACGGGAAGCCAGCGTCGAGATGAGGGCTAAGAGCGCTTTTATGGCTGTTCGACAACAGGGAGCAACAGCGCCTAGGAGCGTGGAGAGCCTTATCCCTTAAAGAGTTGCCTTCGCTTCTCGCTGCGGCCGAGCTTACGCCTGCGGACGTGGTGAAGTGCACGTTAGGGCTTAGAGCCGCTGAGCTTGAGGCCTACCTCGTTCTTGCGAGGCAGGAGAGCGTCACGGCTCAGGAGATGAGCGCGCTCATCGGCAGGAGCCGGCCGACCGCCCAGAGGCTCTTGCAGGTCCTCGTCAGTAAAGGCCTCGCGACGAGGCAGGAGAGCCTGATCGGGCGTGGGGGCTACATCTACCGTTACCAAGCTGTTCCGCCTGAGAGGGTCAAGATGCTCGTCCGAGAGATGCTCGAGAAGTGGTACAGCCGGATGCTCACGTACCTCGACGAGCTACCGGAGGGGCTCTTTTCAAAGTAGCACCAGCGCCTTGGAACGAGCCGCAAGATGGGCGGCGCGTAGCCTGTCCTACTGTCCAGCTCGCTCTGTTCCATGAAGCCTCTGGA
>CAYRUY010000119.1:0-4311 GCA_964427455.1 uncultured Candidatus Bathyarchaeia archaeon
GGCCCTCAACCCCCTTGACGGGTGGCGGAGAGGCCGTAGCCGCGACGCAGAGAAGGCTTGCTGCAAGAAGCGTTAGGGCAAGGCCACAGGCCACCGCGGCGGGAGGCTTGCTTTTCGCTGTTCGCTTCTGCGTTGGGGCTAGCATAAGCCCTCGAGCCTAGGGAGGGCGGAGCCCTCTTAAACGTTATCGATCGACGGTCGGGCGCCGGAAGTGCTTTTGAGAAAGAAGGCTAGGCTAGAGCAACTATGGAATGGCCGGTCCTTAATCCTGCCAGCTCAGGGTTGGAATCTATATAGCGGTTGAGAACGCCTCCCCGAGGTCTCACGTATCTGCCGGATTCCCCGTCGAAGGATGGTCAACACCACCATAGGGTTGTGAGTAAGCTTCAGGCCTCTGCGCTGGGGTCCTTGGAGCATGGTTGATTGGTTGGCGGTATGTTTTCAGGCTTCTCTCTGTGTCTGTACGCTTCTGCCATGCCGGTCCTGTTTAAATCGCAGTGCGGCTCGAAGCGTCGTTGAGACGTGAAGATGGAGGCCTTGCAGAAATACCTCTATGTTCAGGAGCAGGCCGGTTTGAAGGTTCTATCCTGCCATATTCAGTCTGTGGTATCGCTTTATGGCTCTGGGCTATGCTGTCGTCTCGCTGAGCTTCTCTCGGTTCATGCCCAGCTTCCTTTGCAGCAAGGAGGCTTAGGCTCCAGCGTGGTCTTCATCGATGGCGGAAACAGCTTCAACCCGTACTTCGTAACATCTGTGGCTAAGGCTTGGAACCTTAACCCTCAAGAGGTTTTGAAAAACATCTGGGTATCTCGAGCCTTCACATGCCACCAGTTGCTCTCCCTTATCTTCGAGAAGCTCCCAGAGGCTTTAAACAAGTCTCATTCAAGGCTTGTAGTGGTCTCTAGTCTCCCTGAGCTTTTCTGTGACCCTGATGTCCCTAGAAGCGAAGCATTAGGAAGCTTTAACGCTGCCATGGCTTTTCTCTCCGAGATGGCGTGGAAAAGAAGCCTACTGCTGCTCATCTCTTCGCCGCGTCCCTCAAATTCATGGCATAGGGCCACTCTTGAGTCCCTCATCCGGTCTCGAAGCAACCTCGCGGTAAAGGTCGAGCAGAAGGCTTCAGGCATACAGCTCTGTGCGGAAACCCCCAAGGCCTCTTTAAGCCCCGTCACGGTTCCCATCGCCCAGCCTAGGGCTGAGCAGAGCCTTGAAGGATTCCTGGGGAGGTCTCACCCATAGGCAGAACTGTTCCAAGTTATCGTCAAGCCTTAGAGGAAGAGCTTAGGGAATGGGGCCGTTTCGCCAGAGCCCTTAGGGAAAACGACCGAGAGACCTTCGAGAAGATGCTTAGCCTCAGCAGGCTGTACGTTTCAGCGGCGGGGGCTGCGACGCGGCCCACAGTCACAGAAGCCCTCCTCATGACCATTCTCCTCGCCCATCATAAGAGGCTGGAGGAGCTGGAAGCAACCCTTCACAACGTTTCGAAGCATGAAGACAACGGCAGCCGTGAGCAGAGGGGAGCCTGAAGATTCTTGGAGAGGGTTGAAGGCTGGATACTGGACCTGCATCCCGGCCATGTGGGCGAAATGACGGCGTGGGTGAAGACAAGGAAGGGCCCCTGCCTTCAGGTCATAGACCAATGGTATCCAGCCTTATGCGTGGCGGGGATCAAGGATGACCTTAACCGTTTGACACGCCGATTAGAGGCTGAAGGCTCGGTTCTAGGCTGGAGGTTTGTAGAACGTTACACGCGGCTACAAGACCCCAGCCCATCAGAGGTCTTAGAGGTCACGGTCGCGGATGCTTCTAGGCTTCGAACCCTAGCCCAAGAGCTATCAAAGCTCGGAGGCTACCAGAGGCTTAGGCCTTACAACGTCGATATCCCCCCTGAACAGATGTATCTTTACGAGAAGAACCTCTCCCCCTTAGCCTGTTCTGTTAACTTGTCGGGACTCAGGCCGTTTAGATACACCCTGCCTCCTTCGAAACCCAGAGGGTGTAGCCCAACAAGTCCCGAAGAGTTAACAGAACTCCCTCACGCGCCTCACCCCCCTTCGAGCCATTGAGTCCCGAAAGTTAACACGGGACCGCGAGAACGGGGAAAGCCCCGAAGAGTTAACAGAGCCCTGGATCGGGATGCGTATTGAGGAGACGGGATAAGGTCATCACCGGCGCAACCCTGGTCTATCACTTCATCGCCTGGGCCGTGGTCATCTTTCTGCTGCTCGTCTTCATATTGTCCCTGCTCAGGGGGCCGCTGTAGACATAACGGAAAGGTTGCTGTATGGATGACGAGAACTGAGACTCGGGTTCCTAGGGGCAATGAGCAGTCTGTGACTGAACCCGCCACATTACTGCCTCATCAGGGTTCCGTCTTCGCTCTTGAAGCGATACTCTCCATAGTCAACGACCTTGCCGATTCCTGACTGGACTCAGTTGAGAAACTCCTCAATGCCTTTCATGAGAACTGGTGTAACGCGTGTAGAGAGGCATAAAGGGGGTCGCAGCAAAGGGGACCGCCTACACGCAGTATCTCCTCTCGTCTGTAGACTATGTCCTTATAATCTAAGGAAACGAACAATGCGTTGACTTTACCGCGCTGCCCGAATCCTGTTGCCCCTGCTAGGTGCTCAGCATCGGTCTCGGGGAACTTGTTCTTCATGAGCTTCGCCTTGACCATGAGTTCTGGGGCAGAATCCTCCTTTGTGAGACGTTCACCCAATCTTAGGCCGTGCCTAGCAGTGACCAAGTCATATCTAGTCAGGATCGTGGCCGATGTGTCTAGAACCTTAGTGGTCAGGTCGGTGATGAACTTCTTGGCTGTCGGGGGATCGGGTTTCCCGATCTCAGTCTCCATATATGAGAGAGCCTACTGCTCGATCTCGCGGTATATACGGATAGGCCTGGGGTGCACAGTTGTCTCTTGGCATAGAGCCATGAATGCCTTCTCAAGCGCGGCTAGATCGGCATAGCCGAGCGGAGCATCTTCGGATGTACCGAGTCCCTGGCGGCCCTCCTGAATGCATACTGCTACTGCGGATCTGAGAGTGTTTCCAACCAGGGCCTGGATACCTTTGATCTTATCTTCACATTCCTTAGTCACCGATGTCAAGATATATCAAGCTAACTGGTGTCTGTCAACGTCGTTCCTGAACTTCCTGAGACGCGGATTGGATTCGTCAAACACGTAGCCGAGTATGACTGAGGAATCGAGGAAGATTGGTCGCGCCTTGCTAGGCGCCGTCATCCAGCACCACATTCCTGAGCATGCTGGCAGTTGGGTCTGAAACGTCTATTTCGATGTGAGCTTCAAACCTAGGTGACTCGAATAGGCGTTCTGTCGCTTGGGTCACCGTAGCTTCGAATGCGTCAAACATCTCACGGAAATGACTGAGATTTACACGGCTAAGCGAAACATACTTGAGTTCGTCGATGTCCTCGTAACTCGAGGAGTTCCAAACCTTCAGATAGATGAATAGCCTAAGAAACGCTAGGGTTTCCCCGTCGATAGTATCTATGACGGGATTCAGTTCCGTTTTCGCTTGTTTCATGTATCTTTGGAACAGGTGGGACTGGGACTTTACCTCCCCACTTGAGAGTTTGTTACGGTAATAGTCAACCCGTCGGACGAGGTAGTCTAGATACATTTGGTAGTTCCTGTCGTAGCAAGTGAAGCGACTGAAGACCCAAAGCGGCAAATCTGAAGCTAGGAATCGCTGAGCCTCTTGCTGTATGGTCTGCTGCAACATGGAGCGATGTCGTTCTTGCATAAATGTGAGAAACTTGTGGAGGTTACTTAGTAACCTATGATCCTTAACGCTGTTGAGGTGTTGTTCGAGGGCGTGCTTCAGTTCTTTGTCCTGTTCGATTCGGTCTCGAATAGTGCTGGCCAAGTAAGCCGAGAGCTTCTGTTCGTCCGCCCAATCGGGCAGCGGCATCTCACTAGCGATTGCCTTCCCAAGGAACGTTGAGTATTCCTCAACGGTTTGAACCTGTGTCTCCTTTGGCTCGAGCCATCGCTCCGTGACGCGGAACTTCAGGCCAGAGTTCTCAATAATCCTGCGCCTCTCAACCGGGTTCACGTCCACTAGTCCGAGTCTGACAGCCGATGTTGCTGAGGCTAGACCAGTCAGTGTCGATTGCGGAACCTGCATGAACCCCTGGCTCTCCTCAGGTCTAACACAGGCGCCTGAAATGGAGTCTCTCAAGTAACTTATGAACATACCTCCAGCGATATAATCCTACCGCCTTTCGGCTCTGTTAACTCTTCGGGACTTGTTGGGCTACACCCTCTGGGTTTCGAAGGAGGCA
>CAYRUY010000120.1:0-4305 GCA_964427455.1 uncultured Candidatus Bathyarchaeia archaeon
GCTATCATGACAATGTCATATCTGCCCAGTGTCCAGTACCAGCCTAAGACCTTGGCGCCCTCCTTAACCATCTGCTCGACGAGCTTCCCGCCCTGAGCAACCATCTCCTTTGTCGGCTTCTTCCTCCACCTCGCGAAGGTGATGAAGATCATCCTATCACCCGATCCATGCTCGGGTTCAACGGCATTTAACACTTTCCCTCGTAATCCTCGTCTTGGCCGGGGACAGCCCGGGGTTCTCAGGACAGCGTTCACGCGACGTGCGTTCATGGTGCCTTTCACCATGCTTCTGGGTGGTTTCATGCGACAAGGCGAGCGCGAGCGAGGCCCTGATTCAACCGAAACCTGGCGCGGAGCGGCTCTGATCGACTCGCTCTTTTCTCCAACCCTGCGGCCGCAGGTCTTGATCCCCCTGCAAGAGGCGAGTAGCCGCATACTGCTTCTAAGATGTTAGCTCATGATGCTGGTTCTTGCCTGCGTTAGGGTATCCTTGTAGGCCGGTTTCTGCGGTATTTCCGGCTGCAGTCCATTAGGAACCTGAAGGTTTCAGGGCTCATGTCGGAGTGTATCGCGCCCTCTTGGCCGAGGATGTAGCCGCCTCCGGGGCTGCCGATCGCTACGCGGTCGATGATATGCGCCTTCAGCTGCTCCTGGGACATCTGGCTGGTGAAGCGGCTGAGCCCGCCATGCAGCGTGAGCCTATCGCCGTACTTCTGCTTCAGCTCCGCGAGGTCCATGTTGTCACCGGGACCCACATTGTTGATCGCATCTATTCCGGCTTCAACGATCAGGTCCATGATCGCGTTTATGTTCCCGTCCACGTGCATCTCCGCGAACGCACCGTACCTATGCGCTAATTCGGCGGCCCTCTTATGCCACGGCCAGATCAGGGCCTTGTAGACCTCACGCGAGAAGAACATGCCCTTCTTATAGCCCATATCATCCGCCCAGTGAAGGCACTGTATCCCGCGCTCCAGGAGGTTCTTCGCAGCCTTCAGGTTGAACTCGCCGTTCAACGCAGCCAGCTTCTCCGCGAACGGACGATCGCGGATCATCGAGAGCAACCAGAGGTTGAAAGGCGCGATGTTATACCAGACAGAGGCGAAGAAGCCGTTGATGCCGCCGATGGGCATGTAGCCGAGCTTCACGGCGAACTCCACGTTCTCCTCGACGCCATCGCAACGCGTCGGGTCGTCAGCGTCAGGGAACACGAGCTCAGCCAAGTCCTCTTTCCTCTCCACAGGATGCTTCACGATCTCCGTCCAGTCATGCAGCGTCCGAATATCCGCCTTGCCGCTAGGGGCTTCAGGCCTCCAAGCCGCGTGGTGCAGGTCCTTCAGCCTATGCCGCTTCTTGACAAGCCCAAGCTCAGTCTCAACCAGGTCGCAGTCTGGGAGGGACTTCACCACGTTCTCGCGGATGCTTCCGCTGCCGCAACTCATGCAGGAGCTGTCGAGGATCTTCGCAGCCGCGAGGGCTCTGTTCCGGGCGTCAGGTATCGCGAGTAGCTCAGGCGCGAGCTTCCTCGTCGTCACCTCGTCGACGAACCCTATCTCCTGTGGAACAACCTCAGGCTCCTCGTGAAGATACGTCGCAACCATACACTCGAGCTTGTTCAACCGAGCCAGCTCCTAACGAGCGTAGTCTCGGCGCCTAGCACCGAGACGTTCATGCCCGCCCTGCCTAGAACGGTGGACCGCATCACGTCTTCACTCTAGGCACTGAACACGGCGTCGCATGAGAAATAGCCTTTCTCTCCGCAGGGGCTGCGAGGGAATGACGACCGTCTCTCGCGGCTCCTAGGGCCCGGCGGCATGGTAGGGGTGGTCTTCCTGAACGGGGAACTCCACGGTCTTTCCATGAGCTGACGATATGTAGCTGGCTACGATGACCTCAAGCGATTTACGGCCCTCCTCGCCCGTCACCGCCGGTTCACGGTCCTCCATCACAGCCCGGAGAAACTCCCGGATCTGTGCCTTGTGGCATTCTCCCCAGAAGTCGGGCTGGTCTCGCGCGGCAAGCTGGACGTTCCGCCACTCCTCAGCCTGCTTCTCTTCGCCGGGGATAGTCCAGAACTCGATCCAGAAGGGGTCGGAGCCCCTTACGCCAAGGAAGGCCCCATTCGAACCTGTAACCGTGATCCTATCGTCTTGAGACGGATCGGCCGAGACGCTCCCGGAGATGACGCCTAAGCCGCCGCTCTTGAAGCGTAGGATCGTTACGGCGTTATCCTCGACCTCCACGTACGAATGCGTAAGGTTAGCCGTGAAGGCGTGCACCGAGTCCACGGGAGCGCTCATAAACCACTGGAGAAGGTCTATCTCATGCGGCATCTGGTTCATGTAGACGCCCCCGCCCTCCGTAGCCCATTTCCCACGCCAAGGGTCTGCGTCGTAGTAGGCTTTGTCCCGGTGGAGTCTGCACGAGACCTCGCCGAGGATGGGCATCCCGATCTTGCCATCGTCTATCGCCTGCTTCATCCTCCGGGTGGCATCGTAGAACCTACGCTGGAAGATGACGCTGAGCTTCACGCCCGCCCTACGCGCCGCAGAGATCATCGCGTCCGCCTGCTTCAGGTTCGCCGCCATAGGCTTCTCCGTGATCGCGTGCTTCCCAGCCTCGGCTGCGGCGATAACGGGCGCCGCATGCATCGGGTGAGGCGTACAGACGTTTACGGCTTCAACCTCGGGGTCCGCAGCCAGCCTCCTGGAATCCGTGTACCATCTCTTAGCCCCATAGGTTTGGGCGAAGGCCCTAGCCCGTTCCTCGATAACATCGCAGACCGCGATGAGCTCCGACTCGTCCAGTTGCGTCAAGGCTTTGGCGTGAGTCCTCGCTATGCCCCCGCATCCAACTATGGAGGTTCCAATCTTCCTCATCGCAGACCACTAGGGACGGGCCTAGCCGCCTTGGCAATATAGGCTTAACCGTCTGAACCCGGTCGGCTCGGACCGAGCGCTCTTCCCATCTTGGTACGGACCTGGCCGCTCTAGGGCCCGACCACATTGAGCTGTTCGAGTTTCCGGAAGTCTTCGTCAAAGGTTGCTATGTCCGATATACCGTTTGCTCTACATGCGGCTATACTTGTACAGTCAGTGAAGCTGAAGCTTGGCTTCTGCTGATCCGCGAAGATCTTCCATGCCAGGTTGAACAGGTCTTCCTCAATCCTAACGAGAAGGTTCGCGTTCAGAAGTGTCCCGCCCAATTCCACTGTTCTTCTCAAGCTCCGTGTCTTGAAGAGCATAACCGTTATGACCTCGTCGAAGATGTAGTCAGTGATGACGGGGGAACCGTACCTGCCCCTGTCTATGTCCTCGACGACCTTGAGCGCTTTGTCGTGGTTCTCGTCGGCTTCGTTTGAATAGGCAACTATAAGGCTGGAGTCGAGAAGGATCAAGTCTCTTCCCCGTAGAGGATCTGGTCGATCCCTAGGCTCAGCTTCTCGGTTCCCCTCCCCCAATCGAAGGGCCTTGTGTCAAGGAGCTTCGCCCTCGACCCCGCCCTTTTCCGGCTGACCCACATCTGCATTGCCTGTGTCACGGCTTCGCCGAGCTTCATGCCCTCCTCCACGGCCTTTGCCTTGAACCTCTTGAAGACAGCCTCGTCCAAGCCCCGGATGGTTATGTTCATACTTATCACCAATTGCACACTTGTCGGGCAGAGTTAAAGCTTTCTGGGAGTTCTAGGTTCAGCCACAACCCCGCTAATCGAAGGAAGCAGATCAGGCACCGCAAGGGCTTTCCTCCGCCTCCCGCCTCGCGTGTGTCAAGGCAGGGCTTCTAGGGCTGCGAGGAGCGCCTTGACGTACCCGACCGAGTAGGCTAAGGCCATCTTCGCGTCTGGGGTGTCGCCCGCCAGGCGAGGCATATGGTCGGGGTTTAGGCCTCCATTATAGCCTACGCTATCCAGTGCGAGAAGGACCTCGAACATGTTCATGTCTCCGTCGTCTAGCAGGACCTCCTCGAAGCCTCCGGTCGTAGCTAGGCTTCCGCGCACGTTTCGGAAGTGCACGTGGAAGATCTTCCCCTTCCGGCCGTACTTGTTGATCTCGTCCAAGACAAGGCTTGCGCCGCCGGCCTCATGCCTCGTGCCTACGCAGTAGAGCAGCCCGTTGCGCGGGCTGGGGAAGGCGTCGAGCACGTGGTTCCAGCCTAAGGAGTCGAAGGGAGCTCCGGGAAGCGGAGAGTCCGAAGGATGGAGCGCCAGGTTGACGCAGGCCTCCTCAGCGGCGGGGATTATCCTCTCGTAGACCTGCTTGCACCGGGCCCAGAACTCGTCCGGCGTGAACGGTAGGCTTTGAGGATTC
>CAYRUY010000121.1:0-4293 GCA_964427455.1 uncultured Candidatus Bathyarchaeia archaeon
CCTCTGGTATCCTAGGGACCGCATCCCTCTCGGCGAGAAGACTCGAGAACCCTTAGCGAAGGGGTACCTTTTCTTCTACGAGCTCTTCACGAAGCGGAACCTCTTAGCGCTCTCCATGCTCTTCCAAGCCATAGAGCGAATCGAAGGCGAAACCGAGAGAAATCTGAATGAGCTGGCGTTCAGCTCACGCCTCTTCGAGTCTAGCCGGTTGGCTCACGTCAAGCGTAGCACAGTTGTGAAGCCCGGCCACCACTACTGGCCCCCGTCGAGGCCTGCAGAGGCGAACGTGTGGAAGCAGTTCGCGAACGGTTACCGGGCTCTCCTCAGAGGGAAGGCGTATGGCTCTAGGGAGGTCGCTCCCCGCTTCGCGGAGGCTCAATCCTTCAACGACCTCAACAGAGGAGCAACATGCTGGATACTGAACCGTTCCTCGACGAGGCTTCCTCTTCCAGATAAGTCGGTTGACGCCGTGATAACAGACCCTCCCTACGGAGCGAACGTCAACTACTCCGAGCTGAGCAACTTCTGGGCCATCTGGTTGAGGCAGCCCCTCCGCCTCAGGGGCCTCATCGACAACAGGGAGGAAGCGATCGTGAACCGATACCAGGGAAAGGGCTTTGCGCAATACCAAGGGCTCCTCACGAACGTCTTCCGAGAATGCCACAGGGTCCTCAAGCCGGAAGGCTGGCTTGTCTTAACCTTCCACAGCGGCGATATGAGGGCTTGGACCGCGCTACAAGGCGCTCTCCAAGCCGCGGGTTTCGACGCTCCCAGAGAAGGAGGGTTGCTCTACCAGCCTCCTATACGCGCTTATCTCACGACTCTCCATCAGAGGCGTCGCGGCGCCATCCTCGGCGACTTCATCATCAGCCTGAGAAAGACTGGTCTGAGAGCCGAAAAACCGAGAGTTGAAACGCCGATCCTTGAACGTTGCGTCATAAAGGCGGCCCGTCGGGCGACGCGAAGCGGCCGAGGGGCAACGATCAGCGCCATATACGCGCATCTGATACCTCTTCTCTTCACGTCCCGACTCCTAGCCAGCAGCTCTAACCGCGAGATAGAATCCGTTCTAAAGACGCATTTTCTTCAGAAGGACGGTCTCTGGTATCCTCGACGGATCGAGACCTGTTCCAAGAGCGGAGAGAAAGAGGTCGGCCTCAAGGCTTAGAGGTCTGCTCTCAAGCTCAGTCTGGGGAAAGGAGTGGAGTGGGGTTGGCTACTCGTAGAAGATGAGGCTCTCTTCCTCGAGTCTCGCCTGGAGTTTCCTGACCGCCTCGCCTACCTCGGCCTCCTTCTTTGCCCCCGTGCAGACGAGCTTCCCGCTGGCGAATATGAGGATGACCACTTTAGGCGCGTCCATCCGGTATATGAGCCCTGGGAACTGCTCTGGCTCATACATCGTCCTGCCCAAGGAGAAGGTGGAACGTTCCAGGTCGATTCTCCCGCCTAGGCTGGCAGAGGCAACCACGTTCTGGACCTGTATCATCGGTTCGCCGATGATGAGGATACCGTGGCTCTTCAGCTGGTCGACGACGCGTCGCACAGCCTTCTTCGCTAGGTCCTCGGACTTCGCCCCTGTGCAGACCATCTTGCCCGAACTGAAGATGAGCGTCGCCGTCTTAGGGTCCTTAAGCTTGAAGACAAGCCCAGGGAACTCATCTGGCTTGTACTCCACGGTGTCCCGGAGAGCTTTCACGATTGAGAGGAGGTCGATCGACTGGTTAAGCGTCACAGACGCGACGACGTTCTGGATCTCAATAAACGGCTCAGGCTTCGGCATCGGGAACCCCTTCAGGCTGCCCGCCTTATATACGCCTTTATATATTAGCCTTTGGTCCCGACCGACGGCACCCCAGACTGAAGCCTTGACACGCGCCTAGCTAGACCGCCAGTTCCGCTCGTAGTTACCTAGAGGCAACCCGCGACGGAGGACCGCCCCAGCCATCTTCGGATGAATGATGGAAGGGGGCAAACGCTATATACAGGACTGCGTCAAACGTAACCTTGGGTCTTGGGAGAAAAACCTAGTTCGAGGTGAGTTTCAGTTCATGGAAACGCGGCTAGCAGCCGTAACTGCTACAAGCATGGTCGTTCTATGCATGACAGCCGCGCTCTTCTCGGTCATAGGCGTTCCGCGCGTCCTCGCCGACGTGGTACGCGCAGGCGCCCAGGCTGAGCAGACGTACTACGGGCATATTCCATCTGATATCTGGCGGAATGAGAGCCGGCCTGAGGCTTACGGGGAGTACTGGATCAACCCCGAGACGGTGATGGACCACGGTGTTGTCGCCGTAGTAGGCGCGCACGACGACACCAGCGTAGAGATATACACGCTTCCCGACAGGAACTTGGTCAAGTCGTTCAAAGTGAACAGAATGGAGAGCATGATGATCGGTCTGCCTAATGGCACGTTCTTCAAGGTCGTAACGAGTAAGCCAGCCTCTGTGGCGGCCCTAGGTGGCGCAGCCTTGGAAGCGAAGCCGATGACCCAGTACCGGGAGTTCGGGGCTAAGATGCAGTACGGCACATACAGCGGCGCTTCCTTCAGTAGCTTCGTTCCCAGCGTGGACGGTGGCTACGTCGGGAAGGAGTTCGTCCTCCTCGACGTTCACAGCACGGTGTTGAAAGGCGAGAGGGGTGGCGTAGGCATCCCGCCTGGGCTACCGTACGCGGTCTTCGCGCTCGAAGAGTCCACGGTCACGGTCTGGGATGAGAACGGGACCCAGGTCGCCGAGTACAAGCTGAAAGCGAACAAGTACGAGGACTTCGCCTTCATCCCTTACAAGGTCTATAGGCTCGAATCCACAGGGAACGTTATGGTCCAAACCTTCGTCGTGGAGAAGCCTTGCTTCATACCAGCCGTGAAGGGAACCTTCATCGGGAACGTCTTCTACGCTGCAGGCTCTGTGCCTGAGTCAGGAAACGTCCCGAACCCCTTAAGGTTCTTCCTCTTCAGCTCAACTGAAGGAGCTAAAGCAAACATCTACGACCTAGACTTTACAAGAAAGAGCGTAGACCTGACCGTTCCCGCCGGAGAGAACGTTTCGCTGAAAACCACGGACTGCCAGTTTATGGAGGCCGAAAGCGACAAACCGATGCTCATCGCCTATAGGAGCCAGCCGAGTGAGGGAGGCATAGCTGTGGTAGGCCTAGCCACCGGACAGACGGCCGACATCTTCGTCTTCGGTCAAGGATACATCTTCGCCTACACCGATACGGTTGTCAATGTAGATGATGTGACGTTAAGGCTCGCGCCCGACGGCATTCAGCCGATCACTGAGGGCTTACACAGGATCTCTACGGATAAGAACATCGTGATAGAGACAGTTCACATCGATCCAATGCAGGGCTTCAACGCGTTCGGCCAGTATCTCCCCTCGGCGCAGTCGATCAGCATCAGGTACGAGGGGCTGAGCCTCAAGCCGGTCGTAGAGCAGACGCCTTGGCTCTACTACGGTGCGGGCGCGGCTGCGGTCGTCGTTGTGGTGCTCGTTGTCTGGAACGTGAGGCGAAGGAAGCCCTAGCGCCAAGGCCTCTAGCTCGTCGCTAAGCCCGAGCGGACGCTCTCCATAGGACAAACGCTATATACAAGGTTGGGCCCAAACTGATGTTTGGGTAGGGGGAAAAGCCTAGTTCTCGCCTAGTTCGGGGTGAGCTTCAGTCCATGAACACGCGGCCAACAGTGATCGTTGCTGCAAGCATGGTCGTTCTATGCGTGGCAGCTGGGTTGTTCCCGGTTTTGGTCGTTCCAGCCGAGTTAGCCCAGGTTGAGCGCGTAGTTGCTCAAACTGAGCAGACGTATTATGGGTATGTCCCTTACAAAATCTGGCGAAATGAGACCCAGCCCTCCCCGCAAACGCAGAACTACTGGATCAACCCGGCGACGATGCTGGACCACGCCGTTGTCGGTATAGTAGGCGCCCAAGACGCCACCAGCGTGAAGATATACACGCTCCCGGATAGGAACCTGGTCAACTCCTTCACGGTAAACCGAATGGAGAGCGTCATGACCGATCTGCGCAATGGCACGTTCTTCAAGGTTGTGACGAGCAAGCCGGCCTCTGTGTTGCTACTAGGCGGCTTCCGCCTGGAAGCACCGTCGCCTGACGGCTCGTTCAGCAGCTTTCTTCCCAGCGTTGATGGCGGTTACGTAGGCAAGGAGTTTGTCTTCCTGAACGTTCACAGCACGACCCCGGCGAGATCGATAGAGGCCTACGGCGTAAGCCTCCTCCCCGGGTTGCCGTACATCGTCTTCGCGCTTGAAGATTCCACGGTAACGATGTTCGATGAGAA
>CAYRUY010000122.1:0-4232 GCA_964427455.1 uncultured Candidatus Bathyarchaeia archaeon
TCCACGACACCTGTGAAGGTTACCTCCCCGCGGCTCAGTATTTCTGCTCTCTGGTAGTAGAAGCTCAGTCCCGGGCTCTTCTAAGAGCGTAGGGTTTCTCGGATCTCAAGCAGTATCCTTTGATTGCTCTCTTCCTCATGGGACTCCGAGATCAACACGAGGTCTGTTCCCAGCTCACGCGCCGCCAACCACTACGGCAGCAGCTCCAACTGCAGCATACTTCAGAAACCTACGTCTACTTACCTCAGCTGGAGAGCTCACATGGCTCCCGTCTCTTTTTCGCGTTTCCTTAAACTGTTGAGTACTTAATCTTTTGCTTCGGAGACCGATACCTTCCTAGTGTTCAGCATACACCGTGGCCTGTACGCTAGATTGCGAAAGGAGGTTAGTCAGCTTAACATCAGGGTTTTTAAGGACCTAGGAGGATGCAATGCGCCCGTGGTGAATGAGATATGCCGGTCGTTCAGGTTGAGATGTAGCCTGGAAGAACCGAAGAACAGAAAGAGAAACTTATCAAAGGAATAACGAAGGCTTTCGAAGAGATTGGCGTGAAGCCAGAGTCGCTAACCATAATCATCCACGAAGTACCTAAAAGCAACTGGGGTATACGAGGAGAACAAGCATCAAGAACAAACCTCTAGGACAGTAAGCGTCAAACACAACAGAGTTCGAATCCGCGCATCGAGGCCCTCACCAGCGCAAGAATGGGTCCACTTAGAGCTTTACTCCTATACGATTCGTCGAGACCCCATCCCTTCGGGTCTACTGTAACGATATCTTCTAAAGCCCCGCCGCGGGAGCCTCTAGAGATCATGTCCATTCTGTTCCAAGCGTACGAGGTCGGGTCGATGGAGATCAGGAACCGCTTCATGAGGTCCGCGACCACCTCGGCGTGGTCCGACGAGCAGGGCATGGTCCGCCCGGAGATCATAAGGCTCTATGAGCGCCTCGCCAAGGGCGGCGTCGGCCTCATCGTGAAGGGTCACCTCTACGTGACGGACAAGGCGAAGGCCCACATCGGGATGGCCGGGATCAGCAGCGACGCCCAAGTCCCCAAGCTGAAGGAGCTGACCGACGCAGTCCACCGCCACGACGGGAAGATCCTGGCCCAGATCAACCACGCCGGGTACTATAGTATCGTAGACCGGGCTGGCCCATCCGAGTACAATGCGAGCAACTGGAAGGCACGGGCTATGAGCAAGAGCGAGATATGGGATGTGGTCGACGCCTTCGGCCAGGCGGCGACGCGGGCAATCGAGGCGGGCTTCGACGGCGTCCAGTTTCACGGCGCCCACGGTTACCTCACCTCGCAGTTCCTAAGCAAGCAAACGAACAGGCGCACCGATAAGTGGGGTGGCAGCCTCGAGAATCGTATGATGTTCTTGAAGGAGGTCTACGACGAGGTGAGGGGCAGGCTTGGAGGCGACGTGCCCATCGCCCTCAAGATGAACTGCGACGACTTCAGCTTAGACGGCTTCACCGTTGACGAGGCTGCCTATGTCGCCAAGGCCGTGGCTGATCGCGGCATCGACCTCATCGAGATCAGCGGCGGTGGTGTAGGGCAGAAGCAGGAGTACAGGGCGAGGGCGAGGTCAAGCGACCCTGACCTGTCCGAGGCGAGCTTTGCGGGACACGCGGCGAAGATCAGGGCTATGACGAAGCCGAAGCCCCTCGCGCTCGTGGACGGGATAAGGAGCCTGAGAACTATGGAAGCGATAGTCGAGAAGGAGGTAGCCGATATTATCTCGTTGAGCCGGCCCTTCATACGAGAACCCAACCTAGTGCAGAATCTCGAAAGGGGTCAGCAAGAGGTCACGTGCAACAGGTGCGGCGCATGCCAGACCCCAGAAGTCTTCTCAAAGATGATGCTCCGCTGCCACCGAGAGTAGACCCCTGGTACCTCCCGTACTGCAAGGGTTCTCGGCCTCGGGATGATCCTGCTGGCTCTGGAAGCGTATCAAGTGACTGCTACCACGGACGACCATGGCGTGATGGTCGTCGCCGCAACCCAGTTCATCGTCGCTCGATCACGAAGCTACATCCTCTCCTCACGCAAGAGCGAGATCGTTTAACCGATGAGAAAACCGAACCGTAATGCTATTTACCTAAGCCCTGCTCTACTCAGCTTAGACTTTCCATGAGGATTACGATCCCTTACGGTGAGGCGGAGAAGAGCTTCGACGTCAGCGAAGAGAATCTGCGACGAGTGGTCGCGCATAGCGTGCCCCGACCGCGAGGAATTGAGGATGAGCAACGGGTCGTCAGAGAAGCGCTGGGAAAGCCGGTCGGCGCCAGCCCGATAGCCGCGATGGTGAAGCCCACCGATAGGGTTGTCGTCCTAAGCGATGATTGGACGAGGCCGACGCCCGCGTACAAGGTGGCGCCCCTTATCGTTCAGGAGCTGGAACAGGCCGGCGTCAGAGACGAGAACATCTCGGTGGTCGCTGCGCGGGGGACACATCGTCGCCTCTCAGACGAAGAGCTCAGACGCAAGCTAGGCAGCGACATCGTGAACCGTTTCGAGGTTAGGAATCACGAGAATAGCCGAGACCTCGTCCATTTAGGCACTTCGCGTAGGGGCACGCCGGTCTGGGTCAACAGGACCGTTGCGGAGGCAGATAGGCGAATAGCGGTCGGAGGCATCGTGGCCCATCCGCTCGCTGGCTACGGTGGAGGAGCGAAGATCATTCTCCCAGGCGCCTCAGGGGTTGACACGATCAACCACAACCACAGCATGGTCGATAACGCTAACGTCCGCGTAGGCGTTGCCGACGGCAACCCGGTCAGAGAGGACATGGAGGAGATCGCGAAGATGGCCCGGCTGGACTTCATCGTGAACCTCATCTTGAACGACCGGAAGCAGATCATACACGCCGTAACGGGCGACGTGGTTCAAGCCCACAGGGAAGGCGTCAGGCTCTACGATAGACTTTATGGCGTGGAAGCTGCGGACGAAGCGGACATCACCGTTCTAGGCAGCAGCCCCCGAGACGCGACCTTCGGCCACGCCACGTTCTCGCTCTACGCCGCCGTGACCATGGTTAAACCCGGAGGAACGATCATCCTCGTGGCGCCATGCGAGGACGGCCCAGGCAGCAGGGAGGGAAGGCTGGGCTTCAAGCAGCTCGCTTCATTGAGGCCGGAGGAGTTGATGGCGCTCATAAAGGCCGGCGAGGTCGACGCCTCAGGCGGAGCCTTCGACTACTGCTACGCGAAGGTGGTGAGCCGGAACAAGGTCGTCCTCGTCTCAGACAACTTCTCCAGACGCGAGGCAGAAGAGCTAGGCGTAGGCTACGCAGGCTCCGTGCAAGAGGCCGTGGACGACGCGAAAAGGAGCGAAGGCGGAGGAGCCAAGGTGACCGTCCTGCCAACAGGAGGCCTAACTGTGCCTCTCTCTAGATAGGACTAGCCCCTCTCTGCGCACGACCTCTGAGAGGTGTTTTCAGGGCTTCGGCACAGACTGCTCAGCTGGATAGCTCTTGCCGGGAGAACCCCTTGACCTAGCTTGGTTCTCGGCGAGGTAGCCGGCCTCCAACGGGTCGACCCACCGCCTCTTAAACCAGACCAGCCCCAAGGCTCCTACCACGGCCAGAGCCCCGACGTAGGCTTCAGACGCATACAGTTCGACCAGGCTTCCCTCAGGAGCGAAATAGTTCAGCAAGGGCACGCAGGCGTCCAAAGCCGTCTTGTATAGGATTGAAGAGACCAGAAGTGATGGCTTGGCCCCTTTGGCAGCGTATATGGCGAGAACGGTGGTGAATATGTGCGCGACGAGGGTGAAGGCCCTTTCAAGGATCGGCGCCGGGACGATCCAAGCCCCGTAGCTAAGCTGCCTGACGACAAGCTCGCGCTGTTGAGCAGGTAGCGCGTCCAGTATGCTCGGGTCGAGCATGATCTGCGCTATGCTCAGGAAGGATTGAGCGCCTAGGAGGATCGCTTCGAAAGCGCCGAATCCTACGCCTAGGGCGAAGGCGTCACGCCAGGTTACCTGCCTCAGCCTCGTCTTCAAAGCGGCCAAGTACGGGAGGCCGCATTCCAACAGCCCGGTTCTGAGGCCTACGTAGAGGCCTAACGCTAGGGATACGAGAAACCCCTGTCCGAGCGTGGCTGAAAGATGCTGGGAGATCGGCTGCGTCACCGTTAAGTCCATCAGCGCCTTCACAGCTATGGCTGCAGCCCAGAGAAGCCCACCGTAGAGGAAGAAACGGAAGCGTGTCCGCGGAGCCCACCAT
>CAYRUY010000123.1:0-4215 GCA_964427455.1 uncultured Candidatus Bathyarchaeia archaeon
CTACGGACGTAAGCCAGATGGGCGGTCTGAGGAGAAGCATGCCGATAACCTTTGGAGCAAGCCTTGTCGGCGCGTTCTCCTTAGCGGGGATTCCGCCGTTCAACGGGTTCTGGAGCAAGGACCTAGTACTCGCATCTATCCTCGACGCCGGTCACTATGCACTTCTCGTCTTCATAATAGGCACATCTGTCCTAACCGTTGCGTACAGCATTCGATGGATTTCACTCATATTTCTCGGCGAGAAATCGGACTTCGTCAAGGGCGTTCACGTCCATGAGGCGCCGCCCGTCATGCTCATCCCTCTCGTCGTGCTAGCGGCGTTATCGGTGGTATCAGGCTTCCTAGAAGGACCCTTCGAAGAATACACGGGACTGCGCCTCGCAACGCATGGGGAGGCTTCCGCGTTGGCAATCCTAGCCTCAGCCCTCATCATAGCCACAGGAGGCATCGCAGCCTTCCTCGTCTACCTTCGGAGGAGTGTACCAGCCGAGCAACTTCGACGAGGATCAGCGCTCGGTGGGCTCCACAGATTGCTGTCGAACGGGTTCTACTTCGACGCGGTCTATCGCAGGGTCTTCATAGATGGGGTCCTCCTCGTTTGTTGGAATGCGTTCCGCGGCCTCGAGGTCAGCGTCTTCGACCGGTTCAACTACTTCCTCGCGGACGTGATCTTCCAAGCTTCTAGAAGCATTAGAAGAATCCAAACAGGTGTCCTCTCATACAATATGGCATACGTGATGCTGTTCGTGCTGGTTGTCCTCGTCTGGCTCTTGGCGGCCGGAGTCTTAGGCTAGAGTCTGCCTCCTCCACTCACCATAGCGCCTCATAAGGAACGTCCCGGATGCGATTCCGCTAATGCTAGGCAAGGTGTGAGGCTCCGTAGAAGGCCTAGCGCCTTGCCCCAAGTTCCGCAAGCAACGCTACGTGGCGCGACCGGCAGCGTTCTCGACGTCGAGTTGAAGCAGCAGCCGCTCGATCTGCCTCTTGCAGAGGAAGACATCTATCGTCCCGTAGCCTGAGAAGATCTCTATAACCAAGGGGACGTCTCTTCCGGTGAACAGCTGGAGGAACGGAGGAAAGTCGATGTCGCCAAGCCCGACGATTATGTTCTTGAAACGTAGGTCCTTCGTTATGTCGTTCACGTGGACGATGAACACCTGCGGCAGGATGGAAGAGGCGAAGCGTGTGATGTCGTAGTCACAGGTGGCCGCAGCCGAGACATCGAGGCATATGCCCAGGCTTGGGGATCCAACGAGTCGCAGCAGTGAGGACAGATCATCTGCAGTCTTCAGAAGCTTGTCGGAGCCTTTCTCCCCGTTCTCTACAGCCAACCGAAGCTTCCTCGCCTCACCGTAGCGTGTCAGCCTTCCACAGGGACCTGCCATTGCCTCAATAGGTACCTTCCCGTTCCTGAAGAAGGAGGGCGTGAAGCTCACGATACCAGCCCCGAGTTCAGACGCGAGGTCGATGACTCCTCTGACTCTCATTTCAGTCGCCGCGAGCTGCTGGTCGTCGTCAAAGACCAAGGCCCCAGCCTCTATCCCGATAACTCGTATCATCCCTCTGCGAACGAACTCCTTGACCGTCGCGACGTCCTCAGGCCTCATCCTCTCAACCCGCTTAACGCGAACCTTTCTTGCGGAGCGTCGCACAGCCTCGGGAACCTTAACGTACTCGATCTCCAAGAGGTTGAGGCCGAGGCTTAGGAGGTCCTTCAACCAGAGACCTAATGGGCGCTTTGCATTATGAGTCGAGGCGGCAATATCCATCTTGGAGATCCTTTATGGCAGGCCCAACCTGTGTGAGCTAGCCGCTTTTAAGCCTTCGATGCGAACTCTTGAGGCCTAGTGGAGCACAGTGCCATGCGGAGTGGCTTGAGCGGCGCAACGTCGCCGACAACTCTTTGGCCGCGCTCCCTGGTACAATTGCCGGAGGCCTTTACGACGATTGAACAACTCTTATAAGGCCACCGCGTCACTCGAGAAGCCGTTCCAGCTGCGGGATGCAGGGTGGTAGACTCGAACGTTCAAGGAAGGACATCGCAGATATCGGGGTTCTACAAGCTAACGCCCGGAGAGAGGCTCGAGTTTGCAAAGAGCTTTGCAGGGCTCACTGACGAAGAGGCCTCCGCCCTATGGTGTACTGGCAGTCTAGACATTAGCTTGGCAGACAGAATGATCGAGAACGTCGTCGGCCTGATGCCGGTTCCTCTAGGCGTCGCCGTCAACTTTCTCATCAATGGGCGAGACTACCTGGTTCCCATGGCCATAGAAGAGCCCTCTGTGGTTGCGGCTGCAAGCAACGCAGCTAAGATGGCCCGCGTGAACGGCGGCTTCACTACCACGAGCACGAGGCCCGTAATGATAGGCCAGGTCCAGGTGGTCGGCATACCTGATCCCTTTGGGGCGAAGATGGCGATTCTGAAAGCCCAAGATGAGATTCTGCAGAAGGCGAACGAGCAAGACCCAGTCTTGGTCTCTCTGGGTGGCGGCGCGCGAGAGATCGAGGTGAAGGTGCTTGACACCGCGATCGGACCCATGGTTGTCGCTGAACTCCTGGTAGATGTGAGAGACGTGATGGGTGCGAACGCCGTGAACACGATGGCCGAGGCTGTGGCTCCGCTCATCGAGTCAATAACCGGCGGTCAGGTTCTCCTGAGAATCATCTCAAATCTGGCAACTCGGAGGCTGGCGCGAGCTAGGGCGGTCTTCGCCAAGGAAGCCCTAGGTGGCCCGGAGGTTGTGGACGCGGTAATCTCAGCCTACGCATTCGCCTCAGCTGACCCCTTCCGATGCGCGACGCACAACAAGGGCATCATGAACGGCGTAACCGCGGTCGTCTTGGCGACTGGGAACGACACAAGGGCGGTCGAGGCTGGGGCTCACGCCTACGCCGCGCGGTCTGGTCGCTACAAGCCTCTCACGACTTGGGAGAGGAACGCTCACGGAGACCTTGTCGGAACCATCGAACTCCCCATGGCTGTCGGGATCGTCGGCGGCGCCACGAAAGTCCATCCGGTCGGCAAGATATCGTTGAAGATCCTTGGCGTCAAGACGGCGTCCGAGCTGGGTGAAGTCATCGCCGCGGTCGGGCTGGCGCAGAACTTGGCAGCTTTAAGGGCGCTCTCTACGGTTGGCATACAGCGAGGGCATATGAAGCTCCACGCTAGGAATGTTGCAGCCACGGCCGGGGCGACGGGTGAACTGGTCGACAAGGTCGCGGCTCGGATGATTGAGGAAGGCAAAGTGAGGTTCGACAGGGCAAAGGAGATACTCCAGGAGCTGAAGGCCTCTAACGCGTAGCCCCAGGTACCCGCGGGCTTCTCTCCCAGAGTGTGTTCGCTACCGGACGCGGTCGCGGTAGCTGAAACCCTCAGGTTGAGGGGTGTGTTCTGTTAACTTGTCGGG
Source organism: uncultured Candidatus Bathyarchaeia archaeon (assembly GCA_964427455.1). Taxonomy (GTDB): domain Archaea; phylum Thermoproteota; class CALKCG01; order B24; family JAWCPE01; genus JAWCPE01. Next base: position 3,408 of record CAYRUY010000123.1, read on the forward strand.
ACTCAGGCCGTTTAGATACACCCTGCCTCCTTCGAAACCCAGAGGGTGTAGCCCAACAAGTCCCGAAGAGTTAACAGAACTCCTTAGCCTATGTCAAAGCCTCAGCTACGCATGAAGGCGTTTCCTGGGAGCTCAGCGACTCGCCTGAAAGCCTAGACTATGAGCTGCCATCCCTGCAAGTTATGAGACTTACCGTGAAGGCTGAGGGTAAGAAACGTGTTCAGAGCCTCCAGGACACTATAACCCAGATAACGGTCGAGGTGGATGGTGAAGCCTTAGAGCTAAGTTCAGGTGGCGAAGCGGAGAAGCTCCTAGGCCTTGTTGAAGAGGTTAGGCGAAGAGACCCCGACATCATTCTTACCGGAGGAAACGGCCCTTCCACGGTCCGATTCCTGGTTAGAAGAGCCTTGGTTAACCAGGTTCTGCCAAGGTTTGTTCTAGGCCGTGAACCGAGGCCATTGCAGCCTTCGCTGGGCCAGGTTGTTTCATACCAATCCTACGGCCGAATCTATTACCGTCCTCAATCCTACCAGCTCAGGGGTAGAATCCACATAGATGTTGAGAACGCCTCCATCTACAGGGATTGCGGCCTCGAAGGCCTCATCGAGGTCTCACGTACCTGCCGGATGCCCCCTCGAAGGGTCGTCAACACCACCATAGGGACGTGCATGAACTCCCTTCAACTCTACCAAGCCGTTCAGGAGAAGGTCCTTATCCCTTGGAAGAAGTACGAGCCTGAAGCCTTCAAGACCGCTTGGGAACTGCTCCTAGCCGACCGAGGCGGCTTCATCTTCGAGCCTAAACCCGG
>CAYRUY010000124.1:0-4146 GCA_964427455.1 uncultured Candidatus Bathyarchaeia archaeon
ATCTCGACGACTGAGAACATCGTAATAGAGGTTCTCAACTGGGCCGCGCCTACGGAGTTCCACTACAGCTGGACCGGCCAGCCGCCAGCGATCACGAGAATCGATAACTTCGGCCAGTATCTGCCGTCAGTCCAAGCTATGAGCATCGTGAACGAGGGTCTTCGCGTTGAGCCGGTGGTGGGCGGCGGTCTTCCGTTGACCTACATAGCCGCCGGCGCGGTTGCCGTGGTTGCCATCGTCGTGATCGTCTTGGCGCTTAGAAGAGGGAGGAAGCCCTCGGCAGCAGCACCTTCACCATAGACCAACGCATACCGGAGGACAGCTTGGGGTTCGGCCCAGGCGGATGGTTGCCCTCCAGCTACACAGCGGTCGGATAGAGAACGTCACGTCTTGATCAAGGCAGACGATGTCGAAGAGACGAATCAGAGGGAAGAGGAAATCGAAGTTTTTGCCGCATAGTTCTTCTTGAAGAGAAGATCATCTCGAACTGAGCGTAGGAGGCCGTAAAGCTTTTAACCGTTTGTTCATAGTGCCGCCTCATAGGAGGGAAGAGTCTCGGGCATCTATCAGACGATGTTTGGGTTCAAGAGGATAGTCAACGCGAGCGGGACCATGACCCACCTTGGTGGCTCGCTGATGCCCCAAGAGGTGATCGAAGCCATAGATGAGGCGGCTAAGGACTGGGTGATGCTTCCTGACCTATTGGACGCGGTTGGGCAGAGGATAGCTGGGATCGCCGACGTCGAAGCTTGCCTCATATCGTCGGGCTGCGCGGCGTGCATGACCCTGTCTACGGCCGCGTGCATCACCGGGAAGGATCGTGAGAAGATGGCTAGACTGCCGGACACGGAGGGCATGAAGAACGAGCTCGTTTGGCAGAAGGGGCACTACCCAGCGTACGCCGCCCAGTTCACCGCTGCTGGGGCGAAGCTCGTGGCAGTCGGCGGGGACCCCGTTGTACTCGACACGCCTAGCATACTAGGTGGGAGGAAGATCCCTGCTCTTAGAACGCTTGGTGTCTCGGCCAAGACGGTGGAGGAAGCCATCACTGATAAGACCTTCGCCCTCGCCTATTCCATCGGCTGGTTCCTGCCCCGTGGGGGTCTAGTACCACTACAAGAGTACTGCGAGATCGCACACAAACATGACCTACCGGTGATCGTAGACGCGTCCTCTGAACTACCATACCTCACGGATGGAAAGTTTGACCTGGGCAGGTTCAACAGGATGGGTGCCGACATAGTCTGCTTCAGCGGAGGCAAAGCCATGCGTGGCCCCAACGATACCGGGATAGCGATTGGGAGGAAGGAGATCGTTGAGGCTGCGAAGATGCTGTCGAACCCGAACATGGGCATAGGGAGAGGCTTCAAGGTTAGCAAAGAACAGGTGGTCGGGCTCCTAGTAGCGGTGGAGAGGTGCGCAAACCTAGATTGGAACCAGGTTATGAAGGACGAGAGGAAGAGAGCGGAGTACATCGTTGAAGAGCTAAAGGGTGTCCCCCACGTAGAGACGGAGATAGTCTTCCCGGATGAGACAGGGTTGCCGGTCGCGCGGGTCTGGGTTAGGCTTGACGAGAAGGCGCTTGGAATAACTGCTAGGGAGGTTATGGAAAGAATGAGAGACGGCGACCCATCGATATACCTCAGACACAGCTACACGGACGTAGGTATCGTCGTTGTCGACGTCCAGGTGATGCGCCACGGCGAGGAAGAGATAGTAGCCAAGAGGCTCAAGCAGGTTCTGACCGGCCAAGCTTAGCTGACCACCGAGCCTCTCTGCTTCTCCTGAGGCTCCGCTACATCCACAGATGCCGTCTGCACCTCGGTAGCTCGAACCTAGAGGGACGATGTCCGGAGCGTCAGAAGCATCGTCTTACCGGTCTTAGTGGCTCACCCGATAGATGCGCGGTCAAGAGTCGCGTTCAGATCGGCGCCGAGACGGGGCCCTCGATGTAGGGGTACCTCGCCAGAGCCCTCTCATTCAGTTCTATGCCCAGCCCCGGCCTGTTGGGGACATGCACGTATCCATCCTCTGGAACGATGGCGCCTTCCACGATCTCTTCTCGGAAAGCTGGGCATCCGTGGTTCCAAGTCCTGTTGATCTCAAGGATGTAATGGTTCGGGATAGATGCCAGAACCTGTAGGTTCGCGGCCGTGCTTATAGCATTCCCCCAGTTGTGCGGTGCCACAGGAAGCCCCTTAAGGCCAGCTAGGAAGGCTGCCCGACGGGCCTCCCCTATCCCGGCGTGGGTACAGTCTGGTTGGACTACGTCAAAGGCTCCCCTGTCGATAGCCTCCTTGAACTCCCATGCTGTAGAGAAGCCTTCGCCCCCGGATATGGGAATATCGACCGCGCTCCTGATCTCAGCGAACCCATCGATCATGTGCACAGGGAGAGGATTCTCTACCCAGGCAGGCTCGAACGCTTCGAGCTTCCTTATGGCTCTGATGGCGGCCTTGGCGTTGGGCAACCCAGAGTTCCACTCAACCATCATCCTCACGTCCTCGCCGAGAGCGGGCTTCACAGCCTTCGCCTTCTCTATGAAATCGCAGGGCTTCACCCGGAACTTGTACCCCTTGAAGCCCTCCGCCCTGAACTGTTCGGCCTCGGCCTTATCCTCTTCAGGCGTGTTCCCCTCTTGGCCTGCACTAGCGTATACCTCCATCCTATCGGCATAGCGTCCGCCAAGAAGCTTGTGAATAGGCTTCCCGACAGCCTTCCCTGTGATGTCCCAGAGCGCTTCGTTCACAGCCGCGACTACATTGTTCGCTACGTAGCCGGCGCCAGAGGCTGGAGTGGCAAGCCTCTCCACATCGAAGGGATCTTGGCCCAGTAGCCCAGGCCTCAACCCCTCTAGGACGCTCCTAAGCCTGGCCATAGCCGCCCAGTTCGTGGGCTCGCCGATGCCTGTGATGCCCTCGTCGGTCGTCACCTTAACTATCATAAGATCGACCTTGAGTTGCCTCAGTCCCCTCAGCTTCCAGTCCCAGTCTAGTTGATGCTCCTTGGGAACCGGGCAGGAGAGGAGGATCGGCTCCACGCTCGTTACCTTGATATCTGGTCGAACCTTTGTCTCTCGCGGCTCGCTGCCTGTCTCTATCCGTGGAACTCGACCAGACGGTTGGCTACTCATCGTACGCCTCCCACCTCGCACCACTCTGTGGTATCGCCCCTTTCCTTGTCGCAGGTTGCTAGCTCCAGTAGACCTCGTTGACGCTCTATGGACTGCATGGCGACGACTAGGTTGAAGACCGATATAAGTCTGCCCGCGGATATGCTGAATCTGTGAATCGCAGGATGGAATGACCCTACAACACCACCCGCGTATGGACATGATAATATGAAACTGGATGAGTGACCCCGTCCTGGATCATCAGGGTTCCGAACCCCTTGAAGCACGCTTGGTAACGGCTTTCACTAGCGCACACTTTTTTAGGCGATCCGTGCGTTGATTGTTGATCGTCTAGGCGGCATGGATGTCTGTTTCTAGGTCGGCCTTGAAGGTTGCTCCCAGGGTCGAGGGGAAGGCGTGCGTCTCCATCGTTCGCGGGAAGAGCCCCTACGAGATGGTGAGGGAGGCCTTCGCCCTCATTGAAGTAGACCGAGTGATAGAGCCCGGGGATACAGTCCTGGTGAAGCCTAACTTCTCTGCCCTTTGGAGGCTTCCCCTGCGCGGCTCTCTAACAAGCCCCGAGGCGCTTGAAGCCGTCGTCAGGGCCGTCAGGGAGGACACGGAGGCAGGCGAGGTGATCATAGCTGAGGGCTCGGGAGGCTCCCAGACTTGGAGGTGCTTCTTCAAGTTCAAGGTTCCTGAGATAGCCGTGAAACACGGCGCGCGCTTGGTGGACCTAAACTGGGACGAAGCCCAGAAGGTTCAGGTTCAGAACGGATACGTCTTAAAGGAGTTCTGGCCCGCGAGGACCATTCACCAAGTGGCAGACGTGGTCATATCCCTGCCTGTGCTGAAGATATGGGATCCCTTCGAGCCGAGCGGATCGGCCGTCTCGCTGACGTTGAAGAATATGATCGGAACGGCCCCTGGCAGGTTCTACGGCTGGTCGAAGAGCGGGCTACCTCACTTCAAGACAAACGATCCGAGCGACTTGATGTTCGGCCAGTCGATCCAAGAGGCGGGGATGGTGGTCG
>CAYRUY010000125.1:0-4123 GCA_964427455.1 uncultured Candidatus Bathyarchaeia archaeon
GTGGCGTGGTTTGACTTCCGCGTTCGGAACGAGAGCGGGTCGGTCCCACGCCCTATGGCCAGCGACCCCGGATCGGGTGGCAAGAGCCTCCTTTAAGCCTTTTGACCTGGCGAACGAATGCCTCCGGCTTGTAACGTTTCATCGAGGGTAGGCGTCTAGTCCATCCCGCGGATCTCACTCATGTCTCAGGCTACTACAGGGTCGAGTTTCGAGGCTCTCCAAGCTGGGTATAGGCCGCCAACCGCGGCTAGGATGACACAGAAGAGCTGGACCTCTGCCATGACGGCGGCTGGAAGATGGGGTGATCTCACCAAGTAACGCTTTTATCACGCCGAGCGTAACCAGCCTAATTGACGCCTCGGTAGCTCAGCGGGTAGAGCAACAGTCTCGTAATCGCAGCGAGCGAAGAGGGAGCTGTAGGTCGGGGGTTCAAATCCCTCCCGAGGCTTCAGTCGCGGTCTCTGACCTGCCCGGAGACTGAGGCAGTGTACAAAGGCTTAAGTGCCTAGTGACGCACGAGTCTGCGCTCCGAGACGCGTCGCCAAGAGGTTTCCTAGATAGCGGAGTGAGCTAACCAATGAGTGCAATTCACTTGACGAAGTCTGGCGTGCCCGGCTTGGATGAGATCACAGGTGGCGGCCTGCCGAAGGGCAGGTGCATAGCTCTTTACGGGGGGCCGGGGAGCGGGAAGACGATACTCTCGATCCAGTTCCTTTACAACGGGGCTGTTGACCATGGCGAGAACGGTGTGTTCGTCAGCCTTTCTGAGAACCCGGCCGAGATCAGGGCTAATATGAATGCTTTCGGATGGAACCTGAAGAAGCTTGAGAAGGAGGGGAGACTCGCAATGATCGACGCCAGGCCGGTCACCCTCACCGAGGAGGGATTCATAGCACCGACCGAGGCGCTCTTCAGAGAGGAGGTCATCCCGTTCAGCCATATCACGAGGCTGGTCAACGAGAAGATAGAAGAGGTCCAAGCTCGACGGATCGTTGTCGACTCTGTGACCGTGCTGACGATGCAGTACAAGGATAGGTTCTACGTGAGACAGGGCATCCTAGGCTTGGTCCAGGCTCTTACCAGAACCGGTTGCACGGCTCTAATGGTGTCGGAGGGCCTTAGGGAGAGGCCTACGGTCAATCTCGAGATCGTGCTCGTCCCAGGGGTCATCCTGCTCCACTACGCTCGGAAAGGAGAAGGCATGGTCAGAGCCGTGCAGGTGCTCAAGATGCGAGGCATGAAACACAGCGAGCAACTCCATCACATGGAGATAGGAGATAGCGGCATAGTCGTGCATCCAGCAGAGCGGGTGGAGCTCTAGTCTGGCCTTAGTACACGCTGTTTGAGACCCGATTCGAGAGAGCCTCGCACTTATTCCCCTACTGCACTGCCGGGATTGGTGACTTCAGACGGTTCCTCACCATGCTTCACCAAGCGTTTAACAGTACCAAAGGCGCGGGGAGGCGCTTATTCAGCCAGAGGATAACGCCGACGGGGTCTGATCGAGATCTCTGAGCTCTTCAGCGAACAGACAGAGGTCTAATCTGGGTTTAACGCGAGAGGGCAGCCGGAGGCCCGACGACCACCTCGCGCCTTGAGTCCAGGACGTTCAGCTTCATCACGATGAAAAGGAATGCGTAGGCTGACGCGATCAGGGCCAATGAGACAAGGTTAGGTACGGCAACGAAGTACAGGAGCATTAGGAAGCTTACGCCGTATAGGAAGCCGTACGTGTGCAACCTCTCCATCCTCGCTGTGTCCCTCGCGGTAGTTGTCGCATAGCCGATGTATATGAGAGCCGGTAGGACGGAGAAACAGGCGAGGTAGGCCGCATCTAGGAAGCCCAGCAAGACCAAGGCGGCTAGAAGTGCATAGGGGGAGCCTAGGAGGAGAAAGCTGATCCGTATCCCTTTCTCGTAACTTTGATGAGTCGTCATTAGAGTTTTGACCCCGAACCGGGAGTCTCCCAGGTAGTCAGGGATGTTCTTAAACGAGAAGTAGGCGAAGAAGAAGTAGGAGGCCAGTAGAAAGACCGGTGGAAGCATCGTGATCGGCTGAGCAAGAGTCCAGCCAGCCGCGAAGGAGAAGGAGACCACGCCCGTGAAGGAGAGCATCCCTGTGAGCCAGTGTCTCTTTAGCCTGAAAGGAGGCATTGAATAGAACAGCGAGTCGAGGACTGCCGCGAGGCTTAGGGCGAAGAAGAGCGTGCCGAGCAACGAGGAGAGGAGCAACACCAACCCGTACAGCCCGATCGTGATCTTTACAATGTTCTCAAGCCCAACCTCGCCCAGCTGGCGGGCTCGAATCGGCTGGTTGACCGCGTCCTCTTCGCGGTCAGTGTAGGCGTTGAAGAGATTGGTTACACCGGTTGTCAGACTGCAGACCAGCACGCCTAGGAGAGCTCGCCAGAGGACGACCTCGCCGGCCATACAGTAGGCGAAGAGGAATGTCCAGGCTGCGAAGACCCAAGTCCTCGGCCGTACAAGAGAGAGCACGCTGACAGCGAATCTGCTCAGCTTCCCCCGCCTCCAGCCCATCCCTGATCCCGTAGGCTACGCGGCGCCGTATAGACAGTTGAACATTTAAGCGTTTGTGTTCGCGGCCTGACCTAAACAAGCGGTTCCGAGCGGCCGATAAGTTTAAGAGTTTAAAAGTTAGATTAAGGGTCAGTTCGGCAGGGGAGGGGGAATTGGTCCTAGACGCCGTCACGAGGGTTCCCACGGGGATTGAGGCCCTCGATGCGCTCATTGAAGGCGGCTTTCCCAGGCCGTCCTCGATCGGACTCATGGGAAACGTCGGCAGCGGTAAGTCCATCTTCTGCAACCAGGTCGCGTGGAACCTGCTGCAGAGAGGCTTCAATGTTCTCTACTACGCGGTGGACGAACCCGCTGAAGATGTCAGGACGAGCATGGACAGATTCGGCTGGGACATCGCATCGTACGAGGACAGAGGAGCGCTCAAGTTCGTGGACGTCTTCTCGCAGGGAATGGAGCTCGTGCTCGAGAAGACGAGGTCTTGGAAGGTTGAGGAGCTCGCCGTCTCGCCGGACAGAATGGTGGAGATCCCGTTCAACCTGCGTGAAATGATCCTTCAAGGAAAGGACTACTTCTTCACAGGCATCAGGGGCAAGGACCTGCTGATGATCTTCGACTCCGTCACCCCTCTATTCCGAACTCTCGAAGCGAGGAACGTGCTCAGGTTCCTTCAGTCGAGCGCGTATGCGTGCAGGATCTCGAAGGCGATTGGTATAGCCACGATCCACACAGGCATACACGGCGAGCAGATCGAGAACGCCTGCCAGCAGCTGGCCGACGGCGTCATAGAGTTCAGGAAGAAGGGCGGAGACGGCGGTGTCTCCCGCTTCATAAGGATTGTGAAGATGAGGGCTACGGAGATCTACGAAGAGTACTGCCCCATGGAGATCACGCGTAAAGGAATAGTCATCCACAACCTCCCTCTGACGGCGCTCTAGGTTCATCGCGCAACGAGGCTAGTAGAGCAAGCCGGGTAGATGCTACATTCGACGAGGCCCCTTTCTTCTGCGACTCCACTGGCGCACCGTGATTTCACAGAGCCTTTCTCCATGCCGAAGCGTGGTTTCATGTAACCAAAGGAGCGCGCCTCAGAACCTGATCCAGCCGAAAGACAGTGCAGACGGGCTCCGATCGAATGCTACCGCTTATTCAACTCCACGCCCTCACCATGGAGACAGCCAGCCACAAACGCCGCCTCGTCGCCGTGGCTGAGGTAAGAGACCTCTTGGAGGGGGCGTAGAGGTTCTGGTGATAGGCGTAGGTTATGGTGAGATGGTGAAGGTGGAGCCGGAGGTCTCAGTGTCCACCAAGATACCTGTGAAGGCCTTGGCAACCCCCAAGGCCATCGAGGAACCTGACGTCCTCAAAGGCCAGCGGAAGAGAGTGGCTGCCATTATCCACATAACTTGCTGGAAGCTCACATATCCCTGAGCCCGATTGAGCCGAGCAAGAAGCAATCTTGTTCTTCCACTCGCGGAAGAATTCCGGGTTCAGTCGAGCAATGCGAAAGCTTTTATATAGGCGCATATTCATGTCGAAAGTGTGGCGGATATGTCACAGAGGGAAGAGGATCTTAAGGTTTGGTACAA
>CAYRUY010000126.1:0-4110 GCA_964427455.1 uncultured Candidatus Bathyarchaeia archaeon
CAGTATGACGGGAAGATAGCTTTCATGGGAGGCATCGATGTCAGGCTTATGGCTTTAGACGACCCTAAGCCGATAGAGGAAGAGATAAGGCGTAAGTTCGCCGTCGCAAAGGAGGGAGGCGGCTACATATACCACTCCGACCACTCGGTGCCTAACAACGTGGGCTTCAGGCAATATCAACGCGTCATCGAGCTCGCTCGAAAGTACGGCGAGTACAAGTAGCCTGATGTGACCCCTTCCACGGCTCCTCTGCCAGGCATCGCTCACTCCTTTTTATGGCAGACAGAGGCTCTATCGCCTGTAAAACACGCGTCTAGGGGGGCTTGTCACGGAGAGCATGATCGAACGTACCATTGCTGAGTCCGCTCGGATCGGCGCCGACTTCGTGGACGTAAGGATCAACGAGAGGACGGGGACCCGGGTCTCGGTCCAAGATGGAAGGGCTGACGAGATCTACAGCTCTAGGGCGTTTGGAGCCGGCATTAGGGTCCTCATAGACGGCATGTGGGGCTTCGCCTCAACGAACATCCTTGAGCGAGACGAGCTCCTGAGCTGCTTGAAGGATGCGGCCTCGATGGCTCGGGCCTCGAAGGGAAGAGCCCTAGAGAAGGGTGAGGTCGCCGAGGTCCCGGCCTTCAGGGGTAAGGCTAGGACGCAAGTGCGGAGGGACCCGAGGGAGGTCGGGGTTGAGGAGAAGGTGAAGGCTGTCTTCGAGCTGGAGAAGGCTGCGAGGACCCTAGACCCACGCGTGGTGAACACCGTGCTGGGATACGGTGAGACGGTCTCCAAGGAGACGGTGGCAAACACCTATGGCTTGTACGTGGAGAACGAGTCGTTGAGAACCCTTGCTTCCTGCTTCGTAGCCGCTAAGGAAGGCGAGGTGAGGCAGACGGCGGTGGAGATCCGCGGCGGCCTACGAGGGTTTGAGCTCCTAGAGCAACTTGAACCTGAGGGTTTCTCGGTTCGAGCGGCGAGGAAAGCCCTAGGACTTCTCGGAGCTGAGAGGGCTCCCGCGGGAAAGTTCCCTGTTATGTTTGACCCCGCTGTGACAGGCCTCTTCGTTCATGAAGCGATCGGGCATAACGCTGAGGCAGACGGTGTCTGGGCCGGCGAGTCGATCCTCGAAGGTAAGGTAGGACAACAGATCGCGGCGGAAGGAGTCTCGATATTCGACGACGCGACGGTCGAGGGCGCGTATGGCTCGTACGCGTATGATTCTGAAGGTGTTCGAGGACAGAAGAAGTGTCTGGTTGAGAAGGGGGTTCTCCAGGGCTTCATGCATAGTCTCGAGACGGCGAAGAAGTTTGGGGTCACGCCTAACGGTTCCGCGAGAGCGGAAGGCCATCAATCCAAACCGATAGTGAGGATGAGCAACACGTACATCTCGCCCGGCGACTGGAGGCTCGACGAGATCATCAAGGATACGAAGGAGGGCATCCTCTTGAAGGGCGGCTATTGGGGCTACGTCTTCGTGGAACGCGGCCAGTTCACCTGCAACGCGGAAGAAGCCTGGATGGTCAGGAACGGGGAGGTCAAGGAACATTTACGAAACGTCTCCGTCTCTGGGCTTACGCTTGAAGCCTTGAAGGAGATCGACGCAGTCAGCAAGGACTTCGAGCTGAAGCTTCCCGGCATGTGCGGTAAGGGAGGCCAGGCGATGTACATCGATGCAGGAGGCCCCTACCTGAGGGTTAGGCAGCTCGTCGTCGGAGGCCAACGCTAGGAGGCCTAGGAACATGGTTGACCTTCTGTCATTGGCGAGAAGCGCTTGCGAGGCGGCGGTTCGAGAAGGCATCGAGCAAGCTGAGGCGTACGCTCAGGAATCGAAGCGAATAGAGGCCGATGTTGAGAAGGGCATGATCAAGTCCTGCAACGTCGTCCGAGACCAAGGGTTGTCCGTTAGAGCGTTCAAGGACGGCGGGAGAGGCTTCGCCTACACGATGAGGCTCAGCGTCGAGGAGGCGGTCGAGGCGGCTAGGCGGGCAGCTTCCCTGGCTAAGGTGGCTCATAAGGACCCGGACTTCAAGACGCTTCCAACACCTCGGTCAGCTCAGAGAGTGGAGGGCCTCTTCGACCGAAGGCTTGCGGAGCTGGACGCCGGCCAAGCCGTGGAATGGGCTGCTCTAGGCATAGACACGGCCAAGGCTGCGGCGAGAGACGCGGTAGTCGCAGGTGGCTCGGGATTCAGCGTCGGCCGAGCGGCTTTGGTTAACTCTCTCGGCGTCGCCGTAGAGGAGACTGCCACCTCCGTCGGTCTAGGTATCTTCTCCATAGTGAAGCATGGCGAGGACGTAGGCTCCTACTCTGAGTTCGACTCAGCTAGGCGTCTGGACGACTTTAACCCGGAGCCTGTCGGCCGGAAAGCCTCTGAGCAGGCCTTGAGGCTTCTCGGCGCGAAGAAGGTTCATACGGGGACGTTACCTGTCATCTTCGGGCCCCTAGCGGCTGACGGGCTCCTTTACGCGTTATGTAGCGCGGCGAACGCCGAGAGCGTTCAACGGAACAGGTCTTTCCTAGCGGGATGGAAGGGTCGACAGGTCGCTTCGGAGCTTGTGACGATCGTTGACAACGGCGTCTATCCGGCGGGTCTAGCCTCGGGGGCCTACGACGGCGAGGGGGTGCCAAGAGGCGAGACTGTGGTGGTGGACCGAGGCGTCTTGAAGACCTATCTTCACAACTCCTACACGGCGAATAAGGTCGGCGAGGCGAATACAGGCCACGCGGCGAGGCCGGGCTACCGGGGAGGCGTAGGGATAGGCCCCACAAACCTCAGGCCGAGGCTCGGCGATTGGACGAGCGGAGAGATCATCTGTGAGACGGCGGAGGGCCTTTACGTGAGCATGGCGGGGCTAAGCCCGAACGCCGCGACGGGCGACATCTCAGGGAGCGTAGACTTCGGGTTCAAGATAGAGAAGGGTGAGATAGCCTACCCGGTTAAGAACACGATGGTCGGTGTGAACATCATAGACCTCTTCAAGAGCATCGACGCGGTCTCGAAGGACTACAGGGAAGAGCCTGGAATCATCATGCCCACCTTCCGCGCCCAGAACGTAAGGGTTGCAGGCGGAGCATAGACGAATCGCTGTGAAGCAGCCACGCTCAGACAAGGTGCGTAGCCACAGGCGAAGATAGGCCTCTGCAGAAATCGATCAGGCTCGCTCCGAGGTGTCAAGCCAAGAGGCAGATCGCTTGTTGAGAGCCGCCACATCGTCCACTGAATGAAGTAGGGCAAGAGCCTATGACGAGCCTCAGCGGCGAGGTTAAGACAATGCAGCTTGTCCAAGACATATATCGCCCACAGATACGCTGGTGAAGAACAAGGGTGTGGGGAGGGTTCGCGTTGAACGTAGGCATTCACGCCGGAGGCTCGGACATCAGCGGAATCATTGAACGTTGCCGAAGCCTCAGAGTGGACCAGATATGCCTATCGACATCCTCGATCCCGAGGTTTGACGAGAGGGGCTACGTCGAAGCGAACAGTTTAGCCAACGCTTTGGCAGCGTTGTCGGAAGCCGGCATATCTGTTCCGACGATGTTGATGAACCGATGGGCGAGCCCGGAGCTCCTCGAAGGGGCTCCTGGCGCACGGGAGGAGTTCAACCAGCTCTGCGAGACCTTTTCGGCTTTGGGCGAGGCCTCGGTGAGATCGCTCCTGTTCTACGTGAGACTGGAGAGAGCGCCGAGCCGAGAGCCCCAACAGTGGCGCAGCCTCGTAGCCTTCTACAGGAAGCTTGGAGAGGAGGCGGAACACTGCGGCGTCAAGGTGGCAAGCCACGCCTTCTATAGGCCTTACAGCGCCGTGCGGAACACCGAGACCCTCGAGAGGCTGATGGCAGAGGCGCCGAACCCCTACAACGGCGTCACCTACTGCCAAGGACTCTACCTTTCAGGCGACGACATCTACGAGGCAATCCGGAGATTTCAGGGCCGCATGTTCTTTGCGCACGCGAGGGACCTGCGGAGACGCGGCGACGCCTTCGACGAGGTGCCGCTCGGGGAGGGAGACATCGACTTCACCAAGGTCCTGAGGCTTCTCGAAGAAGCAGGCTACGAGGGCTTGGTCTGCCCGGAGCACCTAGGCCCTGACAAGCCCGGAGTCGACCTCGAAGC
>CAYRUY010000127.1:0-4110 GCA_964427455.1 uncultured Candidatus Bathyarchaeia archaeon
ACGAATGGATCGAAGTCGTAATGGCTGACCCAGAGATCGTCAAGCCCGTTAGGTAGGCGCCCAGCATCTTTAAGAAGCCTCAGTGAGATGCTTAAGAGATGACAACGATGATGTATCAAGAGTTACGGAGAGAGATGATCGGAAGGCATTAGGCTGAGTTGTCATCCCAGTTGAAAGACAATCTTTGGGAGCTCCCGCCCCTAAGTTGGGCGGGACTCATATGGCGCAGACGAGGAGCAGCCGAGGCTACTTCTCCCAAGGCGAGCCCTTCTACGTGCAGCTTCTCAAGCTGAACCCTGATGGGACGAGTGGCTATCGGTCGGTTCAGAACTGGCTGAACAGGCTTAGGAGGCGGGGTTCGCGGTCCTCCACGCATTCGTGCCTCTCAGCGTTAGGCAGGCTTGTGAAGGAGACGGGCCTTGACCCTGACGCCCTGGTAGTCTTAAGCCCCGAGGACGGGGCTCGCCGGGTTCAAGGCCTCTGCGATGGCCTCAACGCGAAGGGGGGATGGCAGTTCGCGAGAACCTCAGGCTTCAGGCTGACCGCGTTCTTCAAAGCCAACGGCCTCGAAGTCGGGAAGCTCCTCGACTTAGACTACAGGGGGATGGAGCGCGTCGAATACGTCCCCTCGAAGGACGAGGTCTACAGGATGGCCGATGTCTCAGGGCTACGCGATCGCGCGATCATCCTTACGCTCTACGGATCCGGGTTACGAAACTCCACGCTGAGGGCTCTCCGCTCCGGCGACGTGAAGGAGCAGTTTGAGAAAGACATCAACCCCCTCAGGATACACGTGACGGGTGAGCTTCGGAGGGCGGACCCTGATGCCTGCAAGGAGTGGGTTGAGTATTGGACCTTCCTGACCGGAGAGCCCCTTGAGGCTTTGAAAGCCTACATGAGGAATCGTGGACCAATAAGGGACGAGGAGCCGCTCTTCGCCCCTGAAGGCCGGAACTTGACGCCAGAGATGAGGCGCGAGCCGGTCTCGAAGTCGACGCTTCTTCGGGTCGTCAAGAACGCAGCTCGCAGAGCCGGGTTGAGGGAGTGGAGGGCGATACGCGTCCACAGCCTGAGGAAAACGTTCCCCTCCATCCTAGACTCAGGCCATCACGGAGGCGGCCAGATCGCTGAGGACGACAAGGAGTATCTGATGGGACACACGCTCCCTGGCCAGAAGGCTCCCTACCATACCTCGAACGTGGAAGTTCTGGCGTCTCGCTACGTGAAGCATGACTGGGACAGGCATCCCCTAGCCTTAACGAAGGAGGAGGTCCGCACCGAGGTGCTAGGGCTCCTGATGGGGAAGCTCGCCGACGCGGATCTAGCTCCAGTTGCTGAGAGGCTTGGCATCAGCCCAGAGGAGATCCGGCTTCTCATCAAGCGACTACGACCTGAGGTAAGGAGAAGGGAGAGGATCCTGCTAAGGTTGTCCAGGGAGAGAAAGCGTTAGTAGAAGCCTTGAACGAGGGCTGGCGGTTCGTCAAGGAGCTGAGAACTGACCGTTACCTCGTCCAACGGGAGAGCTAGGCTGAGCTTGGAAGCTGGTCGTTGATGCCCGTAACCAAGCGCAGCGGCTGGTAGGGGTGGATAGGCGAGGAGCACTGAACTCGGTCATGGTGCCCAAGCCGTTGGGAGGGATGAGTGTTGAGAAGGCCGTGGTCATCTTCCTACTGCTAGTCTTCGTCATGTCGCTGTAGAGGGGATGGCAAGTGCAGACAATCAGCCCTGTTCAAGCGGACCGGGTGGGATTCAGACCCAAATGGGTTTGGAACAAAGTTATCTGCACCCGGTTCAGCTCTTCTACTCGCCTAGCTGTCCCGCCGCGGCGGGTCCCCTCTCTGACGACAATGCCAAGGACATAGCATCTACTCACCAAGGTGAAGTCAAGAGTACTGGTGACATGAGACTACGTGGTCGTGCTCAACCTCTACAGAAGGCGGCATCTCCTTCAGGCACTTCTCCCCGGCTTGAGGGCATCGTTCGTAGAAGACACAGCCTGCGACCGGCCCGGCTACCTCCAGTAGATCCTTAGCGTCCAACTCTATCCTCTCCTTCCATCTCTTCTTGGGGTCCGGTAGTGGCACGGAGCCTATTAGGAGCTGGGAGTATGGGTGGGCCGGCTTCTCGATGACGAGGTCTGTGCTCCCGCGTTCCAAGGCTCTTCCGCGGTAGAGGATCACGATGCTGTCGCTCAAGTATCGCGCCACGGAGAGGTCGTGAGTTATGAACAGGCAGGACATCCCATGTTTATCCCTGAGATCGCGCACCACGTTGAGGATGCCCGCCCTTAGAGATGCGTCTATCATCGAAACAGGCTCGTCGGCCACTATCATGCTCGGTCCGATCAGAAGAGCTCTGGCAAGCATGATCCTCTGCCTCTGACCGCCGCTAAGCTGGTGCGGATACCTGCCGAGAACCTCCTCAGGTGTTAAGCCGACATTGCTCAGGGCGTGAAGAATCAGTTTGTCCCTATCTGCATCTGAGGATGCCAGTTTGAACTTCTTGATCGCTTTGCTGAAGATCCTGTCGACCTTGTAGAAGGGATTATAGGTTCCATAGGGGTCTTGGAAGACCGCCCCTACCTCCTTGTTGTAGGCCAGCCTCCCCTTTCTTGACAACTCTGCGAGGTTCCTCCCTTTGTACCTTACCTCCCCTGACGTGGGCTTGATCAGGCCGAGCACGATTCTAGCTATGGTGCTCTTGCCGCTTCCACTCTCCCCCGCTAGTGTTGCTATGGTAGCCCTGTCTGAAGGCATCGTGAACGAGACGTTGTCGACAGCTCTCAGCCGCTTCCTGCTGAAGATTCCCCCGACCGGGTAGACCTTTACGAGGTCCTTCAGCTCTAAGAGCGCAGGTTCACTCATCGCCTGTCACTCTACCACGAGGTGGCATGCAACCAGCCGTCCTCGCGCCTCGCTGCGCAGCTCTGGCTGCTCCTCCCTGCACCGACCTACTGCCACAGGACACCTAGGGTGGAACCTGCAACCGGGAGGCGGGTCCAGAAGATTGGGAGGGTACCCGGGTATGCTCTTTATCTGCCTCTTCTCAGCCAAGGATGGAATCGCTGACATCAATCCTTGAGTGTAGGGATGGAGCGGGTCAGCGAAAACATCGTCCACGGCTCCTACCTCCACGATCTTCCCGGCGTACATGATCGCAAGTCTGTCCGCTATTTCAGCCTGAGCCGCCATATCATGGGTGACAAGAATCACCGAGACGCCCATGGCTTCTCTCAGGTAGGCTAAGGCTTGTAGAACTACTCTCTGGACGTTGACATCCAAGGCTGTTGTCGGTTCATCGGCCAAGATAAGCTGAGGCCCCAGAGCCATAGCCATCGCTATGATCGCCCTCTGCTTCATCCCCCCGCTCAGCTCGTGCGGATACATGTCAGCGCACTCAGCAGCCAAGCCCACCCCTTTCAGGAGCGGCGCGACCCTCTTGTTCGCCTCCTTCTCTGATAGATGCTCATGAGCGGCGATTGCGTCCACGATCTGGCTTCCGATCCTCGCAACTGGGTTCAAGGCGTTCATAGAACTCTGAGGTATGTAAGAGAAACGTTTCCATCTGATCGTCCTCAATCCCTCCGCATCTAGCTCCAGCAGGTCGACGCCGTCGAAGAGCACATCCCCAGCCTCGACGTAACACGGCGGGTCGACTAGCCTGAGAAGGGCCATTCCCAACGTGGATTTGCCGCAGCCAGACTCACCGGCGATGCCGAAGATCTCCTTAGGCTCAACGGAGAAGCTGACACCGTCAACAGCCTTAACCTCTCCGGCACGGGTGCGGTAGTAAGCCTTGAGCCCTTTGACTTCAAGCAGAGGCAAGCCCACTATCTCCTCAGTCGTGGATTGTACACCTCATCCAGCCCCATGTTGATCAGGTGGAGCGAGATGAAGACTGAAATGAGAACCACGATCGGTGGGAATACCCACCATGTGATGCCTCTGACCAGAGCCCCACGCCACATGGCCCAATACAGCATCAGTCCGAGCGTAGTCGTGTTCTGGGGTCCGAGCCCTATGATCTCAAGGCCAACCTCCGCCATCATAGCCCCCGCGACCGCGTTAGCAAAGTTCGCACCTATGTAGGAAAGCATGTTGGGCATGATCT
>CAYRUY010000128.1:0-4081 GCA_964427455.1 uncultured Candidatus Bathyarchaeia archaeon
CTGAAACGGAAGAAGTTGCTCGTAGGCCGAGGCCAGAAACAAGGCGAAGGCTGAGAGACCGACAAAGAAAAAGAAGGGTTTGAATCCAAACGGTTCCTTAGATAATTCTTCCTCCAACTTATCCCAGTGTATGTTTGCCTCATTATAGATCTTCTCTGCAGTTGTCTGATTCTGTGCCCACAACACATCAGGCCTCTCTCTACGGTTGAGTTCAAACGTTCGGAGGCGTGCGAGACAGGTTCTCACTGAGTAGAGGCGAAGAAACATCTTTTCCCTCCCAGGGGTCAGAATAAGCGCTTGCATAATGCCCAAGTAGGTTATGACTCCTGCGGCGAGGGTGGCGTATGCTGCAGGTTGTCGGCTAAACGGTAAGAGATTTGCTAGCCAATCCGTACACATAATCCATGAGAGTGACGTGCGGAGTGGATTTAAGTCTTTATGCGGGGTATGATGACAGTTGGATGGTTTATCATCTAGTGAGCGGTGGTAGGATCATCAGGTTTGGATTCCTTTTGCATTAACGTGTCTATGTCTAGCGGTGTACCTTTGCTTCTTTCAGCCGTGCGCGCTAGGGCTTGCCCTCTGCTTTGCGAGGCTGCTTACGAGGTAGTCCTTCGGATGGAAAGGGTACATCCTTATTACGCGGGCATCGTTCGGCGGATCAACGTCTAAGCCCGCGTCGACGAAAAGTATTCCCACCTCGTCATCCTTCAGGGTTCGCTCTATCTCTGTCGCGATATGGTCTAGGCGCTCTTTGAGGCTTGCCTCGAGGAGTTCCCGCACCGCCGCTGTGGGTTGCTGGGCCAACATGTCCATCCACGCTTTGACCTCGGCTAGGAGAAGCCCGTCCTCGACGACCTGAAGCTCGGCTCCGCGCTCGAGAAGCCCATCGACGACGGCGAAGTTCTCAGGGTCCGCCGCCTTAAGCATGTTCAAGCCTTTCTCCCCGGGCTCGGTGACGCCGTCTCTGTAGACCCAGCGCACGCGGCCGCCGAGGGCTTTCAGTCTTTCTCGAACATAGCCCCAGAACTCACGCGTCCTCGCCTCAAAGTCCTCCGGCACCTCAGAGCACAGCTCAGCGAACTCCCTCCGCGTGTACATTCGGGGAACGATGACCAACGTTCTCACCGGCCGCAGCGCCTCCTCGAGGTACGGCCATGAGTAATCCTGAGCTGTATGCTCTCAGCTACTGCTGAAGGCTTTTCTCCATGCAATAGAGGGCTCCATACGGTCTGCACCGCAGCCCTAACCCGACCCATACGGTTCTACGACTCCTCCCACAGGCTCTAAGCCTTATCGCTCACGCTGAGCGTCTGCCTCACCTAGGCCCACGCAAGCCATAGGCTCATCCGAGAGACCCACCGTAAAGGCTAAGATAGGCCCTCAGTCTAGAGCGGGCTTGTCGGCGAGGCTGTTGGCGGCTCTGGAAGGATATCTTGCGCGGAAAGGACTCTGGCATAGGTTCCTCGACAAGGCTGAGACCGTTCACACGAAGGATGCGGCTCAGGCGGCCGGCGTCGAACTGTCAAGGGTGACGAAGAACCTAGTCTCGGTCACAGTTGAAGGCAGCTATGCGCTACTCGTCATCCCTGGCGACCGGAGAGTCGACCTTGCCGCCTCAGCGAGAGCTCTTGGCACCAGCTCGGTCCGTCTTGTCCCCTTTGAGACTGCCGAGGGTGTGAGCGGCTACCCGCCAGGCGGCACACCTACCGTAGGCCATAGAACCGAGATGAGACTTCTCTTCGATAGATGCCTCATGGGCTACGACACATTCTACTGCGGCGGCGGAACAAGAGCGAGGCTTGTCGAGCTGAAGACCAAGGAAGTGCTGGAAGCCACGGGCGCCGTCGTCGCCGAGATCTGCGCCAAGCAGGACGCGGCCTGAGGAGCTGCTCTGGGCACGCCTTAACCGCGAAGCCAAGGCTTGAAGAGCGTGTTGAAAGGGCTTCTTGAGGTGAAAGGCCACTCGACGCTTTTACGCTCCGAGCGTGAAACTAACAGCGGACGTGTAGACCCTTGACTACGGCGGCAAGCCTAGGTGAACGAGGCATCATCAAGCTGATCAGCGACCTGCTAGCCCGAGACCCTGAGGAGCTCCTAGGCCTCGGCGTGGACGATGCCGTAGCTAAACAGATAGCGGATGAACTGGTCCTCGTCGCTCACACTGACATGTTCGTGGAGTCCACGGATAGGCTTCCGGGGATGACCTACCGCCAAGCCGGGCGGAAAGCAGTTGTAGCGAACGTCTCCGACCTAGCTGCGAAGGGTGCGAGGCCCCTCGGATTAGTTTTCGCCTGGGGGGTGCCCCGCGACATGGGTCTGGAAGCGATTCAACAGTTGGCCTCTGGGCTTCAAGATGCAGCTGGCGAGTATGGCACATACGTCCTGGGCGGCGACACCGGCGAAGCTGAGGAATTGATCCTCGCGGGTGCAGTCCTGGGCTTAACGGACCAAAGGAGGCTGGTGAGGCGAACAGGGGCCAGACCTGGAGACATTCTGGCAGTCACAGGCCCGATAGGCTTGACCGCGATAGGTTTCAAGATGCTGCTCGAGGGGCTTCCATCGCCTAGTATGGAGATTGAGAGGGACGCCCTGAGAGCGGTCTACACGCCTAGGGCGCGGCTTCGTGAGGGCCTAGCCCTAGCTGCTACATGCGCCGTGACGAGCGGGATGGATATCAGCGACGGCCTGGCCGTCTCACTTCATCAGCTCGCCGAGGCAAGCCGCGTCGGCGTAGTCGTTACGGGGCTGCCTCCCTGCCCGCAGGCCTACGAGTTCTCGGAGCACAACAGGCTAGACCCGACGGGCCTCATCCTGTATGAGGGAGGCGAGGAGTTCGAGTTACTCGTCTCCGTTACGCCAGACGGCTGGGAGGCCGCGGCTGCAGCCGTCGGCAGAGAGGGCTCGGGGCTGTGGAGGATAGGCCACATCACCGAAGAGCGCGGTGTCCGCATGGTCTGGCAGGAGCAAGAGTTGGAGGTCGAGCCTCGAGGGTGGGAACACCTGAGACAGTCGTTCAGATCGACAGGACTCAACTGAGAAAGGCTTAAATAAAGAAGAGGCCGTTCAGAAAGATTTAAATAGAAAGACTTCTGCAACCTGTAGCTCGGCCTTGCGGCGTGGCCAGTTCCTCGCGATGGTCGCGCTGAGAAGCTTGGGGCACGCTTGGAGGCTTGAGGCTTGCTGGTGGAGAAGAAGGGTCAGATGCTTCAGGTGCCTCAGCGTTTGGGGGGCATAGACCACTGCCCTGAATGCGGAAGCGAGGACCTGGTCCAGGACTATGAGCGAGGAGAGGTCGTATGCAGCAGCTGCGGCCTCGTCGTTAGGGCTAACGTGATGGACCAAGGGCCTGAGTGGCGTGCTTTTACGCAGGAGGAGCGCGAAGGCAGGAGCAGGGCTGGGGCTCCCGCCTCTTACTCGATCCACGACAAGGGCCTCTCGACGGTTATCAACAGGGTTAACCGGGACGCCTTCGGCCGCGAGCTTCCTCTCAGCACGAGGATTCAGATGTTGAGGCTGAGGAGGTGGCAGATCCGTTCTAGGGTGCACTCCTCGGTCGACAGGAACCTGAGCCAGGCGATGGCTGAGCTGGACAGGCTCTCGGACAAGGTGCATGTTCCCACGTCTGTGAAGGAGAAGGCTGCGCTCGTCTACAGGAAAGCGTTGGACAAAGGGTTAGTGAGGGGGAGGTCGATCTCCGCCATCGCGGCTGCCTCGCTCTACGCGGCTTGCAGGCTGACGAACACGCCTAGGACGCTGAAGGAGATCGCTGAGGTCAGCATCGTCAAGAAGAAGGATGTGGCACGATGCTACAGGCTCCTGTTGAAGGAGCTTAACATGGTCATGCCCATCGCTGACCCTATCCGATGCGTGCCCAAGATCGCTTCGAGGGTCGGTGTAAAGGAGAGGGTTCAGCAGGCGGCTGTCGCGATCCTCAAGGAGTGCCAGGCTTTGAAGATATGCTCAGGGAAGGACCCCATGGGCTTGGCTTCAGCCGCGCTGTACGTTGCCTGCGTCAAAGAGAACGAGCGGAAAACCCAGAAGGAGATAGCTGAGGCCGCTGGCGTAACAGAGGTCACGA
>CAYRUY010000129.1:0-4050 GCA_964427455.1 uncultured Candidatus Bathyarchaeia archaeon
GTTCGCGTCGTCGATCGCGTCAGCTATCTTCCTAGGGCTGAGGATCTTCCGTTCGAAGACCTTCAGCACATCCTCGGCGGTCATGCCTCGCTCAAGGGCGTCCCTGTACCGTCTCAGGTGGACCCTTATTATCTCAAGCTTCTCAGCCCTGTTCTTCGGATAACTGAACTCGAAGTGACGCGTGAACCTATCGAGGAACGCTGGGTCCAGAACATCGATCCTGTTGGTGGTTCCGATCACCACGACGTTGGTGAGCGGGGTGAAGCCGTCGATCTCCGTTAGCAGCTGGGAGACAACCCTGTCCATGACTGGGTCGTGAGTTCCCCTTCTCGGCGCCACAGAGTCGATCTCGTCGAAGAAGATGATGGCGGGAGCGTTCTTCCTAGCGTCTTCGAAGATGTCTCGGATTGTCTTCTCGGGGTCCCCGTAGTGGCCTTCAAGGATAGAAGGCCCGCTGATGCTGTAGAACCAGACATCACTCTCGCCGGCGACGGCCTTCGCGAGAAGCGTCTTGCCTGTCCCCGGCGGTCCGCTGAAGATGAATCCCTTAGGAGGCATATAACCTGCTTTGACGGCGAGGTCTGTGTTCAACGCTAGGGAGATCTCCTTGATGACCTCGTCACGGATCCCCTGTAGGCCCCCTATGTCGCTATACCTCTCTCTGGGCGCAATCCTCTTAACGGCCCGCTTCGCAGCCTCAGTCTTCTCGACCGCCGTGTAGCTCTTCAGCTTTCGAGCCGCAGCCCTGAAATCGTTCGCGACAACATGCCTTGAGACATCTTGAACGGGTTGGCTCTTCCCAGAGGCATGCTCGTCGCCGCTTACTAATGCCTGCTGGATCGGCTCTGACTTTGACGACATGATGATCTCGAAGCTGTTCGAGACATCTGCAGGTGTGAGTTTCAGGCCTCCCACTGATCGCAGGGAGTCTTCCAGGGTGTCGACGATGAGGTCGGGGCTGAGGTCAATCCTGTACTTGGCGCATTGACGCTTGGCGATCTCTATCAGCATGCTTCGCGTAACTCCGCCGTCTAGGTCGATAGTGCCTACAAGGCCTCTTCGTCGAAGGGTCTCGGTTATTGCCTCATACTCGTTCGTGGCGATCAGGAGCACCGTTCTGTAAGCATGCTTCTGAAGCTCATCTATCTTCTCTAGCAGCACTGTTTGAACCCGGGTCTCCTCCATGCCGACCTCTGTAGTAGAGGTGAAACGTTTCCCGAAGGCTTGAAACTCGTCTATGAAGATGATGCTGGGCCTATAGAATGCATCCTTGAAGAACTGGCCTAACTGCTGCGCGCTTCTGCCATACCACATCGTGTATATGTCGTCGGGCTTCAACGACGCGTGGTAGGTGAGTACCCCGAACTTGAGCCCTGCCTCGAAGACCTCTCTCTGACAGGCCTCGGCGAAGAACGTCTTGCCGCTGCCTGAGCCGCCCTTCAGGATGAAGACCTTAGCCGGAGAGAGCGGCGAAGCTTTCCGGATGCTGGAGTCTTTGAAGACATGATAGTGAGCGCTGACGAGGACCTTTCCCAGCTCGCCTCCTCGACCGACCAGGTCTGCGGCCGTTGTCCTCGGGAACTCCATGCTCTTCCTGATCTTTGATGCACGTCTCTCTGCCTGCTTCCTGCGGACCTCTGGGGGCTTCTGGAGGAACCTCCATAGCCTATACTGCCATGACGTGAGGTAGAGAAGCGGAGCGAAGGCTCTTCGATACCTAGGCCGCTTATACCACCACTCGTCAGTGAACTCATCATCGTCTAGGCTCAACCTACTATCCCTCCGACTTCCCGCGGCTGAGCGGCCCCAGTTGTGACGTAGACCCAGTAGACAAGGATTATGCTGCCGACGATCATTAACGCGACGCCGATCCTCCGCTGCCTAGAGATACCCTCTGACTTGGTCCTGAAGTAAGCATCTACCACGGCGAAGATGTTCACGTATGCCAGGGACAACGCCACTAAGAGAACGAACACAGAGTTGAACGCAGACGGAACCTGTACGCCGAACGGGCTGCTGCTCCGAATGCCGCGAGCATGAGCGAAGATGTTTACCACGTAGCTTCCCGGCGCCTCGTTGACCCCTGAGACAAGCTCGACGAAGTACCTAGAGCCCTTCGGCTCTACAGCCACAAAACCCGTGTAGGCTTTAGGGTCATCCGTAACGACGCCGATCCGGATCTGCCAAGGCCTAGGCGACTCGAAGCTCAGCGTGATGTTGTAGTAGCTCTCGCTCTCCGGAGAGAGTTGGACGAGCGATCTTGAGATAGGCTTTGGAGAGAGAGGGATAGAGGTGTTGGAAGCCATGTATAGGGCGAAGGGCCGGTTTGCCTCCAGGGGATCGCATAGAGCGGTCAACCCGTCGACTGCCGGCTCAATGTAAACCGTTAAGCCGTCATAGGCCTGCATCTCGACGTTGAAGCGAAGAACCCCCCTAGCGCGTTGCGGGGAAGAGAAAGGAGTCGCCAAGAAGAGAGCGAGTATCATACCTAACGTGAGTAATATGCGGCGCAGATACTTCACGTTGATGTCTCTCTCGCTCGGCGTTATAAAGGTGTCTCAAGGCCCTGGTCTATTCACGGCCAGCTGTCGAGCTCGGTTAGCCGTGGCTTAGCCGCTTGATGGCCTGGGCTCCTAACGCTCGAACGTGGTTCGGGAGTTCAGGCTTTGAACCTGGCCTGTACTGCTTCAGTTCGGTTTCCGTGAACCATTTCGAAAGCTCTTTACCTGGCCTCTGAGGCTCAGGTGTTGGCTTGCAGAAGAAGTCGAAGCCAAGATGGTCGTGCTCCTGATCGATGGGATGAATATGCATGCTCTCAGGCTTGGGGAGCATCTCTTCTCCAGACCCGTGGGATGCATAGGTTGCTCCGCGCACTTCAACGGGGTACCCGGTCTCTTCGAGCGCTTCCCGCACAGCTGCCTCGGCTGGGGACTCGATGAAGCGCCCCTTCTCATCACGGGCGATGTGGCCGCCGGGTGGAAGCCACTTTCCAAGCTTCCTGTGAGCGACTAGGAGCACCTTCCCATCAGAAACCACGTATGCGGCCGCGGTGAGATCGTACGGCTTTCTCTTCGGTTCGCTCATAACTAGTCCTTCGACAAGAGACGTTTTCCTTAGGTGTGTTATCGTAAGTCTTAAGTTTGAACCAACGAGCATAGGCTGGGTTTTCGCTTTGAAGGTCACGGAGGTTCGGACGATCGTCACGTGCCCCGGCCGGAACTTTGTGCTCGTGAAGATTCTGACAGATGAGGGTCTATATGGGGTAGGCGACGCGACCCTGAACGGGCGTGAGTTGGCGGTCGCTGAGGCTCTCAGAGAGTATATTGGGCCTTGGCTTATCGGGAAGGAGGCTGACCGCATTGAGGATATCTGGCAGGAGCTCTTCCGCGGCACGTATTGGCGTGGCGGCCCCGTGCTCATGACCGCTCTTGCAGGCGTCGACTTGGCGCTCTGGGACGTGAAGGGGAAGAAGGCTGGGATGCCGCTCTACGAGCTCTTCGGCGGCCGTACACGGGATAAGGTGAGGGTCTACATGCATCCGCACGGCCGGACCTTCGAGGAGACGCTGGAGAGCTGTAAACGCGTTGTGAGGATGGGCTGTACGGCTCTGAGAGCGAGCGTCGATATCCCCGGGCTGGCCGAGAACCAGTGGGAGCCTGCGCCTTATCTGCGGACGACGCCGAGGCTCTTCAAGTATCTCCGAGAGCAGCTGGGCGACGAGGTCGACTTCCTGCACGACGTGCATGAGCGCATCAACCCAGTTCAGGCATGCCAGCTCGCGAAAGACCTTGAGCCCATAAGGATGTTCTTCCTCGAGGACCCGTTGAGGCCTGAGCATAAGGAGTCTTTCCGGTTGCTCAGGGCGCATACGTCTACGCCGATCGCGATGGGTGAACTCTACCACGACATCTGGGAGTGCCTGCCCCTTGTCACGGAGCAACTCGTTGACTTCCTGAGAGTTGACATCTGCCACTTCGGTGGCATAACCCATGCCCGGAAGCTCGCCGCGATCGCGGAGCCCTACTACATCGACATGGCCTTCCATGGGCC
>CAYRUY010000130.1:0-3988 GCA_964427455.1 uncultured Candidatus Bathyarchaeia archaeon
GAAAGCAAAGGTCACCGCCTATGAGCTGGTCGATATAACCCAGGTGGTCGAAGCGAACCTCTCAAGCCCCTTAGGCTCTACGCTTTGGGGCAACAGCTCGATGGTCTCGCTCAGCCTGCTTCGGACGCTCCACCGCGAACCCCTGGGCGCATACTATCTCTCGCCCTACTACATTCAAGGTTACAGGGGGCTGGAGACCCAGCCCACGCCGTCGGTAGATTCCGCGCCGCCGGAGGAAGAGGGAGAGGTGGTCGTGCCACCGCTCAACTTGACCAACACGGTTCTGATCGACGAGGCTCATGGGAACAGGTTCACTCGGGAACTCCTCGGGGTCTTCTTCGGCCAGGTCGTCAAGAGCGGCTACATCGTCTCTATGGTCAAGGAGGGCGCGAACCTTACAGAGCTGTTAGCGGCCAAGCCGAAGGCCTTCGTCATCATAACGCCTACCGTCGAGTATGGCTCTGACGAAGTGGAGGCTGTCAAGAACTACGTGAGCGAAGGGGGGAGGCTTCTCCTCGTATACGAGACATCAGCCGCGTGGGCGAAGTATATGAACAACCTCGCCGAGGAGTTCGGCATCTACTTCTCAGACGGCTACCTGTACGATGTCGAGGAGAACTACGGCGTCTACAGGAACATCTTCGTGAGGGACTTCGCGGACCAGCCGCTCGTCGCAAACCTCACGGAGCTGACGATGTTCACGGCCACCCACATATATGGAAACGCGACGGCACTGGCGAGAACGGGGGCTTCAACCTACCTCTCGCTTACAGAGGCTCAGGGCGTCTACACGCCGATCGCGGTATCTGGGAACGTTACGGCCATAGCTGACCTGACGTTTCTGCTGGACCCCTTCTCCAGTATGAGCGACAACGGCAGGTTCATAGAGAACCTCGTCGAGAACATCACAGGCTAGGGCCCTCGCTTAGGGCTCTGTCACTCTTCACTGGAGGTGTACAGGCCCCCGCTCTGCCGCGTCTCCGAGGCTGCATCGCCTCCCTGGAGTGGAGCAGAGGGCTGTGGAGTCACGCACGCTAGGTGCGTAAAGGTTTTAAGCGAAGTGGAAGCAGCTAACGATGGGTGTGTGACTTGTCGAGGAGAGTTGCCGGTCGAGGGTTGATGCTCGTCTTCCTTGCGCTCCTCCTTGTGGGGCCGTTCTACATCGGCGTGGTTGCAGCTCAACCCGTGGAACGGGTCGCCGTGATCATCGGGTTCAAGGAGGCTGCGGACCCGTCGTTGGTGGCTGCAAGCGGAGGGCAGGTCAAGTACGTGTACCAGTACATTGCGGCTGTGGCGGCTATGCTGCCAAGCCAGGCTGTGGAGGCCCTAGAGAAGAACCCCAAGGTGGCCTACGTTGAACCCGACTTCGAGGTCTACGCTCTAGCTAGACCTCCGGCTCTAGCTAAACCCCCGCAACCACCTCCACAACCATCTGAGACAATTCCTTGGGGCATTTCTAAGATAAGAGCCCCTGAAGCGTGGGCTACTAGTAGAGGCACGGAAATTAAGGTAGCTATTCTGGACACCGGTATAGACATCACACATCCAGACCTCAGAGTTGTGGGAGGAGTAACCTATGTTTGGGGCACCCGGAGCTATAACGATGACAACGGTCACGGCACTCACGTGGCCGGGATCGTGGCCGCACTGGACAATGACATAGGGGTAATTGGCGTAGCGCCAGAGGCTGCGTTGTACGCGGTCAAAGTGCTGAACAGGTATGGTTCAGGCTACATCAGCTGGATCATCGCAGGCATCGAATGGAGCATCACGAACAAAATGCAGATAATATCGATGAGCTTCGGCTCGACCTCCGACTCCTCATCCTTGCATGCAGTGTGCAACAAAGCCTACAACTTCGGGATCGTTCTGGTGGCGGCTGCCGGGAACAGCGGACCCAAAGACTACACGGTGAACTACCCGGCTAAATACGATTCAGTGATAGCTGTCGGCGCAATCGACAGCACGGACACCGTGGCTTCTTGGAGCAGCAGAGGTCCAGAACTATCGGTAGCAGCGCCGGGCGTCAGCATCTACTCCACGTACAAGGGGAGCACCTACGCCACGATGAGCGGCACGTCGATGGCCTGCCCCCACGTAACTGGAACCGTAGCGCTCATCCTATCGAAGAGCCCTAACCTTTCACCCCCTGATGTTAGAAGTATACTACAGACGACGGCGGCAGACTTGGGTCCAACGGGATGGGATTCAGCCTACGGCTATGGTAGGATAGACGCATACAAGGCTGTAACAGCAACGCTGACGCAGTAACCATAAAGACACTTTTCTTCTCTGTCCCTGCTTGCCCAGGTTAGGTGATGATGTGGGCGGAATGCGAGAGGAGATTATGGTTGAGGCTCTAACAGATTCGGAACAGTATGCAGTCGGTGAACCGGTGCGGATGACGCTGAAAGTCTTGAATGGTGGGGTCCCACCTGTAAGACTCAACTTTACGTCGGCTCAACGCTACGACTTCATCGTCTACAAAGACGATCGGGAGGTTTGGCGGTGGTCGCAGGATAAGATGTTTGCTCAGGCCATAGGTTCGCTCACATTGAATCCTGGCGAGAGAAAGGTCTATACGGCGAGCTGGATTGCAGCTGGAAGCCCGGGAAGCTATCGTCTCGCCGGGGTTATCACAAGCAGTCCGTCATACAAGGCATGCTGTACGCTCAAGATAGTTGGAGAGGGGCTGCCATGAGTCCTGTGGAGCCTTGGGGTGGGTTGGACGGTTTCCGGTGTGGGTTGGGCAGCCCGGAGGCGTCCGGTGGCCCTCTCCCCTAGGCTCCTGTATACCTCCGAACGGAGATATACCAGTCTATATAGGCGACTGGAAGAGATTTAACGCTGACGCACGTCAGGAGAGCCTTCAAGGATCAGTAAAAAGCTGGAGGGGTGGCTCCAAGGCTTGGAGCCTAAAGCCTACTTCGAAACCATTTTGATCCAAGCCTGCCAGAGGCCGAGGACGTACTCCATGGTTGGTGGGTAGCTCTGTGCGACGGGCACAAACTCGGTGGCTTTCTTTAAGGTGGGCGCGAACTGGTCGAATGTTTTCTCAAGGGCTGCCTTGCTCGGGGCGTGCCAGACGCAGAAGGCTCCGTGGGCAGCTGTGTTATAGGTGGCGCATAGCTCTACGTCTTTCGGGCCCTTCCCCTCGACGATGGCAGTGAACCCCGCTACGAGTTCCTTCATTATGGCTATCTCGTCTTCAGGCTTCCACTTGTGCACGGCTATGAATAACGGCATAGCTTCTCCCTTGCGGGGCTATTCGACGCCGCGCCTGAAAAGCCTTGTGTTTCAGGTGAGCACCTCAAGTATGGTTGCATAAGGTGCTTCGCGGACGTGTGAAGAGGCCTTGGATGCTCGGTGGGCACGTACCTGGAGTGCGTTCTCCGCGTCCGTTCTGCTTATATGTTCGACTGTTAACCTACAGCCAGGGGATGGCGTGTGGGCAGGGGTCGGGGCATCCGTCACGCTGACAACTCTACTTCCGCCTCAGGGTCAGCGGTCGAAGAATTCGCAGGGTACAGGCTCTGTACGCTCTGCGGATGGCTCTCTGAAGACTACTCTCCTTGGTGTGAAGCCTGCGGAGCCGAGCCGTCAAACGAGCGACCAGGCGTAAGGCGCACGCCTGCAATCACAGACTAGTTGACCGTAGCAGTAGAGGAGGGGCGAGTGGTGATGGATCTTGACGCCAAACTTGCCACAATCTTAGGCATAGGCGCCGGATTATTCGCTCTTGCGCATCAAGGACTTCTCTACGGCGATTGGTTTGACATCGGTCAAATACTGCATCATGAAACAATAGCTATCACTATTTTCGCCTTCCTTGTTGGCCTATGGGTCGAGCACGCGCTGGAGCTGTCCACGAAGGGCAAACGCCCGGCAGAGCGACGAGGCTGACACGCGACCGCGCCGCAAAGCACCTGAATGCCAGGATTCAGCGAACGGAACCCCAAGGTGGAGGAGAGCCTTAGGGTGACGGAAA
>CAYRUY010000131.1:0-3971 GCA_964427455.1 uncultured Candidatus Bathyarchaeia archaeon
ACCTATGAGGCCTGACCACTACCCCAAGGTGGAGGGAGACACACCCTGGATGCATAGGTCACGCGCCTACGCGCTCGGCTACGTCCGAGGCCTCATGCAGGCCGCAGGCTTCAGCCTAGCCTAGAAGAGAGATATGTCACTCATAGGGCGTTTAGGTCATCTTTAAAACGAGAGGCTATGACTGGGGAGAAAGGGAAGTGACTCGATGAGTGTGCCCGTTTCGGTCGTGAAAGGTGGCAACCTAGATGAGAGTGTAGCCAAGGCTTTGTCCCTTATAGATGTTGAGAGCGATCTCAGGATGAGCTACGTTCCTCCCGTGTTCTTCGACAAACCTGCAAAGTACATCGAAGGTATGCGGTTGAGGAAGGACTCGAAGATACTGATCAAGCCTAATTTCGTGGTGGTTCCCGTTGAGAGCCCCTACGCCTACAGCAAGGGTGCCTACGAGTTGACACCCGCCGGGTGTGGCAAGAGGGGTGAGGGCGCCCTGACGACCCCGGAGGTGGTTAGAGCCGTCTTGAAGGCGTTCCACGACCTTGGGTTTGAGAATCTGGTTATCGGCGAGGCGGCTGGAGGCTGCCAGACAGACCTCAACTTCAAGCACCTTGGAATCTACGAGATAGCTAAAGAGTTCGACGTCGACGTTGTGGACCTCAACTGGGAGGACAGCGTAAAGATAAGGGTCGAGAAGAGGGTTATCCTAGACTACGTCTGGGTTCCTAGAAGCGTACTTGAGGCCGACCTCTTGGTATCGGTGCCCGCCATGAAGGCTTTCTCTCTATCCCTGAAGAACATAGGAATAGGCACTCTCCCAGGGAAGTACTACGGCTGGAATAGAGCCGGAAGTTACGTGCAGGCACTGGACAAGCCGATCCATGACCAACAGCAGTTCCTCAGGATGGGAAGCGAAAACGACCAGTCCATCGGCCTTGCCGGCGAGATCGTCGATGTGTGCACCGTGAACCGGAGCGGGTTGACGGTCATCGACGGAACCTTCGTCATGAACGGTGACGGCAACGTCCATAGAGCCGACCTGATCATAGCTGGCTACGACCCAGTAGCGACAGACGCCGTAGCGTACGCAGTCATGGGTTTCGACCCTAGGAAGTTCATCCACATGCGCATGGCAGAGGAGAGGGGGCTGGGAACCGTCGACCTTTCGAGGATCGAGGTTAGGGGTGAACCGATTGAAGCGGTAAGGATGAAGCTCGTTCCCCCAAAGACCTCTGCCGGAGGGAGGATGCAGGTAATCTAGCTAGTGTAGCCTCACTCTAACTCCTTTCCGCAGTTCGTCAAGACCTCAACTTCGCCACGAGTGGTGACGTAGCGCTCGAAGGCCGGGGGCGCGCGTTCAGGCCGCTTTGCTTAATAACGCGAGAAGCGTCTCGCACTGGGAGAGGCATCAACCTTGGCGAAGGAGATCGTATCCCGAAAGGGCATCTTTGCCAACGTGAAGGTGGGGTCGCTGTTCTTCCTGAGCGGCGTGATGGGTGACATCTCCGCGGACGTTCCGACGCAGATAACTCAGGTTCTCGAGAACATCAAGGCGACACTTGAGGCCGCAGGCAGCTCCATGCGGAACGTTGTGAAAACCACGGTTTACCTGAGGGACATAGCCGACAGGGAACGATACCTGAACCCGATCTGGCAGAAATACTTCAGCGAGAGCCCACCGGCGCGCACTACGGTCCAGGTTGGGCTAGGCCCTGGAGCAGTTGAGATAGACGCCATAGCCGTCATACCCGAGAAGCCCACTAAGAAGTAGCTCTAACTGCCTCCACGGCTGTATTCCGCGAAACCAGTCTGTGCCCGGCGCCCCGCGACCTTCACCCAAACGTCCGTATAGACGACCTCGTAGGAAGGCGGCTCTGCGAGGCTGAGGACCTGCGGAGCGTGTCGTTCCCGCTTATTCGCCTAGGAACGACCCCAGCTGGCCTATTCTCAGCTCTGGATTCAGCGTCTTTATGAAGTCGGCTCTGTAGGCATCTTCGATTCTCTTGTCGAGTGTTGCCAATCCATCGGTGTACATGAGTGCTGTCGAGAGCACGATCGCATCGAGCAGATCGTCTAAAACTTGTCTTGCCTTGATCGTGACACGCATCACTTGCGGATCAGATAATGCTTTAGCTTCGAGGCCATGGGCTACTGCGTCGACTCCATCGACGAGGCCCGCGGCGTCTATCCTGCCTTGAAGGAGATACTTGAGACCTTTGGCGTAGAGCTCAAAGATCTGAACGTCGCTGATGAGCACTTGGTGCTCTTCGAACGCCTTCCTGACGTCGTCTTCAGCTGTGCCTTTAACTCTGATGCCGACGAAGGGCAGCAGGTAGCTAGTGTCTAGGAGGAGCTTCACCTTCGAGTCTCCTCGATATCTCCTCTCTCAGTGCCAAGTCTTCCTCTAGGGTTATCTCCGCTTTGACCCTTCTGCGGAGAACCTCCTGAACCCTCGGCGGTCTGCGAAGGATAAGTTGGTCACCTCTCACCTCTGCGAGGAGCCTATCCCCCGGTTCCAGGCCGAGGCTATCCCTCAACACCTTCGGCGTGTATATCTCGCCCTTCCGGCCGACCAGGACCTCCAGAATCGTCGGAACCACCGGAAGACTCATCTCGAAGCTGCTATATCAGGCTTTCTAGCTCTTGCCTCTCAGACGGGAGGGCTGACAGAGATGCGCGGGGTATCCGTCTTAGAGGTTCTCCTCGTCTTCCTGTTCTTCAGGGTTGGGCTCGCGCTCAGCTACTCTTCCTTCCTAGCTGACTTGGCGAAGTGGGAGAACGCTGTTCTGGGATGGAGTTATCTCGGCGGCTTCTCGACGTTCCTTTCTCCAACTTTTCCCTCTGCCGACATGAACGTACACGCATAGCAGGGCTTAGGCCTTCGGCTTCAAGGCAGCGCGGATAAATACTAGCGCGCTTCATTGCGAGCCTCAAGGTGCATGCAGGTGTTCATCCGCGATTGGAGAGATGTTCAGCCGACGGTGACGCATGGACGGCTCTGGGAGTGGCCGGTCTGGACCCGGCGCGTCGGGGATAAACCGGACAAGGATACGGGAGAGGTCTGCTTCAACCTCGACACGTACAGCCGCTGCTTGCTACGGGAGATGCTGCGGACGGAGCGGTGCAGCCACGAGAGCCAGGCGGAGTTCCTCTACGTCGTCGACGGCTGCGGTGCCATAGACGTCTCAGGGGAGAAGCAGCCTATCCGGCCGGGGAACATGATCCAGGTGCCTGCAGGGGCTAGCCACACGATTGCAAACGAGGCCGAATGCCCTCT
Source organism: uncultured Candidatus Bathyarchaeia archaeon (assembly GCA_964427455.1). GTDB lineage: Archaea > Thermoproteota > CALKCG01 > B24 > JAWCPE01 > JAWCPE01. Next base: position 3,272 of record CAYRUY010000131.1, read on the forward strand.
CGAGCTGGTCGTGGTCCGGAACCCGCCTAGGAAGGACGACGACAGGTTCCTGGTCTATCATTGGCAGGAGCCTAGGCCTGAGGCTGAGCAAGTGGGCCAGTTTGGGCCTTGGCATTGGAACCACCTCCCGCTGGGAGCAGCCGCGGGCTTCCTGAGGTTGGACATACCTCCGAGGAGTATCTTCGAGCCTCACGCCCACCCGCCAGGTATGGACGAGATCTGGTACGTGCTCTGCGGGGATGGATGGCACTGGGTCGGCAAAGAGCTTCAGCATCAGCCCGCCGGGGCCGTAGTCTGGGTTCAACCCGGCGCACAGCACTCGATGGTCAACGTGACTGACGAACAGCTCGAGATCCTCTACTGCTCACGCCGCCCAGAGTAGGTCAGAACCCGCCTTCCCATCCTCCTTTTTCCTCTTTGCCGCCTCAGTCATGGCTTGCGCCTCAATAAGAGTTGGCTGTTCAGCTAGCCTTGCGTTTGAGGCTCTGTCGCAAGCCACGATAGATTAGGAGGCGAGCTGGGGCTCGCCTATGGGGCTTCCGAGTATTGCTTGAGGATAGATGGAAGCCTCGCGGTTTTTCATCCTAGGGCGTTTACGGCCGTGATGAGGGCCTTGATGTACCCACAGGCGTAGGCTCGGCCCCTGTGGCTCCACGGTGTGTCGTCTGGTGAGTGGGGCACATGGTCGTCTATGAGGACA
>CAYRUY010000132.1:0-3905 GCA_964427455.1 uncultured Candidatus Bathyarchaeia archaeon
GATCCGAGCGACTTGATGTTCGGCCAGTCGATCCAAGAGGCGGGGATGGTGGTCGACATATGCACGGTGAACAGGGTGAACATAGGGCTGGTAGACGCCTTGACCGTCATGCACTTCGCCGACGAGAGGAAGAGCGAGGACCTCCTAGACGCTGAAAACTACAGGGTAGAGGAGCTTAACATGTTGGTCGCAGGCTATGACCCGGTTGCCGTGGACTCCGTAGGATGCGCAGTCATGGGCTTCAACCCGAAGAGGATCGTGCACCTCAACCTGGCAGTAGAGAAGCGCCTGGGGACAAACGACCTAAACGAGATCGCCTTGGTAGGTGAGAGGCTTGAAGACGTCAGGCGGACGTGCAACCCAATGCCTTGGCACAGCGAGATCGTAGACCGAGGGTAACTAGCGCTGCTGCGCATAAGCAGTCACCGAACCCTGCACTCTGGGTCTAGAGGGGAGAGCTTGCCGCGGGATTGTCTCCTTTGTACACAGCCTTGAGCTCCTGAAGCCTCGCTGTCGAAGCCCCCGCTCCACCTAGTCTGATGGGACTTGTGAGCATGAGGAGCCAAGGGAAGCTTCGGCGAAGATCCTCTTCATATCTCTCAGGCCGTTCTGGAAGCCGATTTGGACTACTTCTCTTCTTGGCTGAATCCGTTTCTGGGAGTGGGCCGGGGGAGACTTGAACTCCCGACCGCCACCTGACTAAAGGCGTTTGAGCCTCCGTAAGGGTGGCATCCTGGCCAACCTAGACGACCGGCCCTAAGCCGATAGGGACTGCCTAGCTTATTACTTTGACGAAGCGCCGGGGACGGGACTCTCCGCCCGGGCTTGAAGCCGAGCCTTTGAACCCGTGAGGCGCATTGCGCCACAGACTCTCCGTCCCAACCCTGGGAGGATAGCAGGCCTGCACCCTACCAGGTTGCCCGCGTCTCTTCGGCGCTCTAGGTGACCCCGGCGCACTTACCGCGTCTTCCACGGCACCATATAAGGTTTGACGCCGAGCCGTCAACGCCTAACCGAGGACCAAGAACTTTATCAACCGCTTCGTAGGGGAGCCTAAGTGCTTGCCGGGTGGCGTATCAAGCCTTGAAGCTTCCCGCGTCTAGATGGGTTCACAAGAAGGGATCCTACTCGCTCGATGACGCTTTGAAGAAAGTCAGGTCTCAGGCTGATTTTGCGAGGGCGGGGGCGATCGGCGCCTTCATCGGGGTCGTCCGAGGCGTGGACGAGGTCCAAGGAAAGGTCGTAGGCCTTGCTCTGGAAGCGTACACCGAGAAGGCTGAGGAGGTTCTCGACGAGATACGGCGAGACCTCCTAACGCGCAGGGGCATCGTTGACGTGCAGCTGCATCATCTCATAGGCGACTTCGCGCCGGGCGAGGACCTCGTCTACGTGATCGTAGCGGGCGCCCATCGGGAGGAGGTCTTCCAAACCCTAAGGGAGGCTGTGGAACGTTATAAGAAGCAGGTGCCGATCTTCAAGAAGGAAACCTTGGCGACAGGCGAATCCTACTGGGTGTATGAGAAGTCAAAGCGCGGGTCTCAAACGCGGAAGATGAGGCCCAGCGATCTTCCGGAACAGTCGAGGAAAGAGCTGTGACAGAGGCGCCCAAGCAGCGGGTTCTGGTACTAGACACCTCGGCTTTCATAATGGGCTATAACCCGCTGAACTCCGGCGACGAGCAATACTCGACCCCTTCAGTTGAGGAGGAGCTCAGGCTTGGGGACAGGCCCAGGCTGCGGTTTGAGATGGCCAGGGCGGCTGGCAAGCTCAGTTCCATGAGGCCTCCGCAGAAGTTTCTCACCGAACTCGAGGCCTCAGAAGGGCTCTCAGAGACTGGCAGAGAGCTTTCAACAGCGGACCGCGAGGTGGTCGCGTTGGCGCTCAGCTTGAGGAGCGAAGGCCTAGACCCCGTGCTGGTAACCGATGACTATGGTGTTCAGAACGTGGCAGAGGGGCTTGGTATGCGCTACGCGTCCCTAGCCAACCTCGGGATCAGGTACCATTACAGTTGGGTCCTCTTATGCCCTAGTTGTAGACGGGTCTACCCTCCCACCGTGAGAACAGCTACCTGCCAAGCGTGCGGCGCCGCCCTCGTGAGAAAGGTCGGCCGAGTGAGGGAAGCCCGTCGTAAGCTCCCCAAGCCCTAGGCCACCTAGGCATCTGATGCGTTACGAGGCGCGCAGCCTCACACGACAGCCAGCCGGCCTCGGAAGGCGGGCAAGCACTTTCAACGGTTGCTGTCCTCCGCGTAGACAATCCCCGTCTGATGGGTCTCTCCATTGAGAGTGCTTACCCGAGTATAGGTGCTGTTCGTCCTGCGGGCCAGTTCGTTGATGTGGAGTTCGCCCTCCTGAAGCGCTAGGAGTATTCTCTGCCTGACCAGAGAGGTCAGGACTCTATCCAGAATCCAGCACCCTAAACCTGATCTCGCATATTCTGGCTTAATGAGCATCGCGAACACTTTGAAAGCAGAGATAAGTGAAAGTAATCCCGATATCAAGATTACTTTCACTCACTTTCACTGACCAAACTGTTCGTCTTCCTTATCCACTCCAAAAGCGACCACTGAATCAAGGAGGTGATAAGGCATGAACCGAATGAAAGCTCTGAGCATGGTTCTGATGTTGATCGTGATGGGTGCCATGTTTGTTGTTCCGGTAAGGGCTGCGGATGATAACTACGGAGCCCTTAAAGAAAATAGTGGTAGCTACAGGGCGTACACGGGCGTGCAAAGTCTAAAGAGAATAGGAAGCGGCTTCTCTCCGACTCTCTGGCGATGGGTCTGGTCAGGTCTAGGTCTCTTCTATGTAGACGACTACGAGGAGATAGCGGAGATTGGGGTAAGCTGCTATCAGCAGGTAGGATGGAAAGAATACTCTCTCTACATCTCTATCAAAGACGGTGCAAATCAGTGGTCTCGGAAGTGGTCGCAAGGATGTAGTGCAGATACCGACTACAATCTAACGATCTCATGCAGCGGCAATACAGCATCTTTCTATGTTGACGGAACACTATGGCAGTCTTACACATACACACATAGCAACTGGCTCCAGGGAAACAAATATGCAGAATGTACGATTGAGTGCACCGATGATATATCGGGCACTAGCCTAGAACTGGTCCATGAGGATCACGGACTGAAGTATCGCACAACAGGCGGATGGAACGATTGGTCGAACAGCCTACACGTACCCATCGGCACCGGTCACGGCATCTATTCAGAGAAAGAGACAAACACTTGGTGGGAGAGCAGGAAGACCTAGAGAGTGAGGTCTAACGCTCTTGCCACGTTCCCCCTTTTCGGTTACCCTTATACGGCAGACAGAAGATACATGAATCCATGCGTCTCGGTCGTGGCAAAGTCATTCTGCTGCTCGCAGTCCTGGCCGTTCTAGCCGTCGCACCCATCTCTCACTACTTCCGTATCCCAACCTACCTTTCCAATATCGCAACCTACCTTAACCACCTTGACGCTCCATACTTCAAGGTTACTAAAACGTTCTTCCCAGGCCCCGCATTCCTTAATCTAGGCGCACCGGCAAAGAACGTGCGAATCGAGTGGGTTACAACGCGGGAGAACGGAACGATTGAGCACGTCTCTTATCCAAGGGGAGATGTGGGCTGGAACGTTGGCTCGTTTCAAGACTTCTCGTTGGTCTTGAATCCTATTCCTGATGGGGGGCGGGTTGTGATAAAGTGGGACGGCGGAGAGCAGACCTTGGATGTTTAATCCGAATGGGCCAGACTGTTGATCCCAAGTTACCCCATTCGCCTTCAGACGTTCCCAGCAGTATCTAAGGACCTTTCAGCGTTCGACCGCTTGCTGGGTAGGTATGGGTAAATCTCGGCCAGCAGAAAGGCCACCTCGCGGAGACTGGTGACTCTCCAAGTCCATTTACGGCCCC
>CAYRUY010000133.1:0-3866 GCA_964427455.1 uncultured Candidatus Bathyarchaeia archaeon
TGTGTGGCTGATTCGAACGGAGATATTATCTACGTAAACGAGGCAGCTTACAGATCGCGCGGGTATGGTAAAGATGAGTTGCTGAAGATGAACCTTTATGAACTGAATAAGTCCGCGGGATTTGAGGAGGCGCGGATTAGAGAGCTATTCGAGAAAGGCGAAGCGACCTTCGAAGGTGTTGATGTTCGTAAGGACAAGTCCATAATGCCAGTCGAAGTTCATGCCCGGACTATTGAAACAGGTGGCAGCAAGCTTGTCCTCGCTGTTGCTCGGGATATCACCGAGCGGAAGAAGGTAGAGGAGATGAAGGATCGTTTCATGTCCGCCGCCACCCACGAGCTTCGAACACCCCTGGTCTCCATTAAGGGCTACGTGGACTACATCCTAACAGGCAAACTGGGACCAGTGCCTGAGAAGGCCAGGTCAGGCTTGGAGGTGGTGAAACGGAACACGGATCAGCTCCTCCGGATAACCGACGACCTACTGGACATTCAGCGCCTCGCTTTCGGAAGGCTCCCTCTTCACCTTGAGCCCCTGCGCTTCCGAGAGGTCGTAGACCACTGCGCTAGTGAGATTCAACCCTTCCTCGATGAGAAGAAACAGGGCTTTCACCTAGAGGGCCCAGAGGGCCCCTTGCTGATCCAGGGAGACCGCGTCAGGCTCAGTCAAGTGGTAATGAATCTTCTGAGCAACGCCGCTAAGTTCACACCTCAAGGCGGCAGCATAACCCTCCGCGTGGAAGACAAGGAGGACACCCTCCAGATTCAGGTATGCGACACAGGCATCGGCATTCGAAAAGAGGACTTTGTGAGGATCTTCCAGCCCTTCGCCGATATCAAGAAGCCCGCCTACATCAAAGGCACGGGCCTAGGCCTTAGCGTCGCCAAGGGCTTGGTGGAAGCCCACGGAGGCAGACTCTGGGCTCACTCAGATGGCGAGGGTAGGGGGTCCACATTCACCTTCACCTTGCCCAAAGCGGCAGGAAAGGGGGCGAACTAGCTTTGCCTGATAAGATTCTGGTTGTTGACGATGAAGCCGACATCCTTGACCTAGCGAAGATGATCCTAGAGGGGGAGGGATATCAAGTGGTCGTTGCCTCTGACGGAGAGGAGGCGCTCCAGAAGGCGGATTCCCAGGAGCCTGACCTCATCCTTCTAGACGTGGTCATGCCCGGTAGGAGTGGTTTCGAGGTCTGCAGAACTCTGAAGACGCAGTCGAAGACGAAACCGATCCCTGTGGTCATGTTCACTGCCCTCGGAAGAGAGGTGGACAGAAAGCTGGGCAAGGACGCGGGGGCTGAAGGCTACATCGTCAAGCCCTTCACGCAAGAGGCGTTAGTCGCCGAGGCAGAAAAACACCTAGAGAAAGCGCGGCTTGAGAAGTTTTCCACGGCCCTGGGCCTAAACCACACCCAACTGAAGGGGCGGAAGATCCTACTAGAGTTTGATCCTGCTACCCCATACCATAGGGCTGTCCGAGACTTCGCATTGGAGGCCCAAGCTCACGGGGAGGCAGTGGTCGTCCTAACGCCTAAGGCAAGTGTGATCCGGCAGACCCTTCAAGCAGACAAGGGCATGGAGTTCATCACTTTAACCCATCAGATGACATTCTCACTCATCTTAGAACCATATGAGGAGAAGCCTCTAGCCGTAGTCTGCGATAGTCTAACAGACCTGGTTTTCTTCATGGGGTTTCAGCCTGCCTACAACTTCATAAGAGGCACTCTAGACAGATTGGCCGGGCCCAGCCTAACCGCCCTGTTCCTCTTCAATCCCAACGCTCACCCACCAAACGAAGCCTACAGGATCAGAAGCCTTTTCGGCGAACAGGTAACCTACGGAAGGAATGGGCTGGCTCAGGTTAAGCTGACCTAATTAAGGGGTAAGCCTTCTCCACCCCCTCGAGAACATTCAGCCCCATCCTGTTTCCCTGTACAGAACGACCTCCATTTCAGTAGGAGGACATCCGTTTGAACACGCAGAATAGGACACCTGACAACCTCGGGCTCCATGGGGCTGCCAGCATGTTGCTCGGCCTGTCGGTAGCTCTCTAGGTTTCAGCAAGGAGGTCAGTTGTTCTCGCGCTGTTGCGGAGGGCTTTTAAGAGACCCAACAAGCGTTCCCATGGGAATGTGGCTCCTATGCCTCTCGCGGTTCACGCAGAGGGCTTAACGAAGCTCTTCGGTTCCTCGGTCGCCGTCGACCACCTGAACCTAGGAGTGGAGGAGGGCGAGATCTTCGGTTTCCTCGGCCCTAATGGAGCTGGCAAGACGACCACAGTGAGGATACTCTCGTGTCTCCTTATGCCTACGTCAGGTTCGGCGACGGTGGCGGGATACGATGTTCTCCGTCAGCCGCAGGAGGTTAGACGAAACGTGGGGCTTCTGCCGGAGGTTCAGGGCCACTACGAGCGGATGACGGCGTACGAGAACCTAGAGTACTACGGTCAGCTCTATGGTGTCAGCGGAGCCGAATTGTCGAAGCGTGTGAACGGCCTCCTTGAGACGATGGGTCTCTGGGAAAGGAGAGGCGAGAAGGTCGGCGTCTACAGCAAGGGTATGCGCCAGAAGCTAGCCGTGGCGCGGGCCTTGATCCACGACCCTCCTGTGCTGTTCTTGGATGAGCCGACGAGCGCGCTCGACCCTGAGGCCCAAAAGCGGATACATGACGACATCATCGCCTTAAGCAAGGAGAGGAAGCGGACCATCCTTCTCTGCACGCATAATCTGGCCGAGGCTGAGAAGCTCTGCGACAGGGTGGCGATCATCAACCGTGGAAGAATAGTCGCCGTAGGTGGGGCTGAAACCCTTAGAAACGAGCTTTGGAGCCGGAGAACCTTCGAGCTTCTCTTGGCGAGGCCGGACGAGGGTGTCGCTCGAGCCTTGGAGGCGACGGGGCTCTGCGAGAGGCTTGAGGCCAAAGGGAGCAGCCTCGTCTTCACCGTTTCAGACCCTGAGCGTGACAATCCGTTGATCGTAGACGCCGTAATATCGGCTGGCGGCCGCATAGTGAGCCTTGCAGAGGTGAAGAGGAGCTTAGAGGACATATACCTGAGGATAATCGGTGAAAGCGGTTGAACAGGGCATGGATTATTGCTAGGAAGGAGATCAAGGAGATCCTGAGGAGCAAGTACATTCTCTCATCGCTTGTCATACCTATCGTGCTCATCGGCATCCTAGTTCCGTTCATCACAACGATTATTCCCTTGACGACGCTCCCCGGGCCTGGGTCCGCGAACTTTCCCCCGGGCATTGAGAAGCTGATCCCGGGCTTCCGAGAGATGACCTTCCAGCAGAAGCTTACGTACTTCGAGACTTATTTTGTGCTTGCGCCTCTCCTCTTGATGGTTCCTCTTATGACGCCGATCTACATCGCCGCTGACAGCTTCGCTGGAGAAAGGGAGAGGAAGACCGTCGAGCCCTTACTGGCGACGCCTACATCAGACCTAGAGCTCTTCTTCGGGAAGCTTCTTACGTCGTTCATCCCATCGATGGCCGTGTGCTTCGTAACCTTCGCGAGCGCAACCATCATCCTAGCCTTTGCGGCTCTAGAGGCGTTCAAGAGAATCATCTTTCCAAACCTAGCCTACGTGGCGATGATGGTCTTGACCGCGCCCTTAGCTACGGTCTTCAGCATCGGCATCATGGTCGTCATGTCAGCGAGGATCGCGAACGTTAGGGACGCAAGCCAGATAGGAGGCATCGTGATTCTACCCGTGATACTCCTACTCTTCGGACAATTATTCAACCTGTTCTTCATCAACGAGATCATCGTTCTCGCCGCCACCCTCCTGCTCGGACTCGTCGACGCGCTCGTGATCCGCGTAGCCACCTCACGCTTCGACAGGGAAACCTTGCTTACAAAGCT
>CAYRUY010000134.1:0-3726 GCA_964427455.1 uncultured Candidatus Bathyarchaeia archaeon
GGTCCATGAGTTGGACCGTGCTGCCTGAGACCGAGACGAGTTGGCCGCTGCGTTTGTCGATGATCGGTATGTCGACCTTCCCGTCGACGGGGCTGATGATGCTCCGTTTCGCTCCGTCGAAGATGCCGATCGCGACGATCCTGGCCTTCATGGCGCCATGCTTGCCCGGCTTCGACTTCTCGTACTCCACGATGCGACAGGGCTCCTCGCCTATCAGGATCGTCGTGCCTACCTTCACCGAGCCGATGTCTACCGGTTTGCTCAAGGCTAGGCCTCCAAGCCGAGTAGCTACGGACGCGGCCTTTATAGACTTTGCCGTCTATCAATCGCCTACATTAGCTTAAGCCTTCGGTATCCACGGTCAGGCATGGAGAGGCAATACCCTTGTTAAGAGAGTTCCAGCTCTTATGGAAAGACTTTAAGAGGAACCAGCAAACGGTACCTAGTGTGATCGAGTATGTCTAAGGAAGACAAGATGTTGGAGGAGTTGACGCGTATAAGAGAGCTTCTTGAGCCTAAGCCTGCGCCTCCGCCTGCTCCACCACCTGCTCCGGCGCCTAAGGGTTTGTGGGCAGAGTTCAAGGACTTCATGTCGAAATACAGGGTTATGGGGCTTGCTGTGGCCTTCATCCTCGGCCTATACCTCGGTGCTCTAGTCAAGGCATTAGTAGACGACTTGGTAATGCCGATAGTCCAATTCGCCACACCCGGAATAGCCTGGGAAGCCATACAACTAGGGCCCTTCCGCATAGGCCACTTCATCGGTGCACTAATAACATTCGTAATCGTAGCCTTTGTAATCTTCATTCTAGTGAAGATCACCAGGAAATGGGGCATAGAATAGCCCCTTGCTCTTCGAAGGAATGTCACGGCCCACAAGCTGGTCGCGGGTAGGCTTCGCTTCCTCTTCGCCGCCCGCCAGAGGCTGCAGGCTCAGCTTGGAGCCTCAAGAGTTCCACGGTGCTCTCATTCATGAGCTTAATCCCGAACGTAGGAGTCTGAGAGCAGGTCGAAGAGGCCTACGTTCAGCCCGCGAACCTCGCCGCCCATCAGACATCCCCTAGTTGCCTCATACTCAGACGGAGCTTCGCATGATCGAGCCTTGCTTTCTACACACCACCGCGATGTGGCCTGCACATCCAACGAGGTATGGGTCATCGCAATAATCAAGTTCCAACCTCAGAACTTCCTTGAAGACCTCTGGGTCTTTCAGCCGATTTTCACCCAGCCCTCCGGAGAATACGTTCTTTCCAACAATCTTTACGACTTCGCAACCCGTTTCCTCGAAGCGTTCTATCAACTCACTGGGCTTGAAGAAGTACATTGGGAACTCACCGGTTGCCCATTGATTCTCAAGGAGCTTGGCTGCTTGATCTACTGGGCCTTGCCTTATGCTCCACATGATGCGGGAGTAGAGATTGTCTACCGAGGCTACGATTACCACGCCCTCCTTGGCGACTCGAACAAGCTCCTTGATCCCCTTCCGAGGGTCGGTGCAGTAGGAAAGGGGGTCACCTTCACAAAGAACGAGATCGAAGGAGCCTTCCTCGAACATGTCCATCTCGGTCACATCGGCCACAATTATCCTCACTCTGGCGAGTAGATTCGCCTTTGCCAACTTCTACTCTGCAACCTGGAGCATCCTTCCTGAGATGTCGGTTAGGGTCACGTGATAACCGAGTTCCGCAATAGGAATCGTCCACTTCCCAGTGCCTCCTCCCGCATCTAAGACCTGTGCACGTTTGTCATGCGGAAGATAGGGTTTGACGGTCTTGTCCCAGGTGATACGGTCGTAGATCTCAACCCATCTCTTGCCTTCGTAGAGAGCATCATATTCAGCGGCGTGGAGATCATGCCACTCCTTCGAAGTCAGAACCAGTAAGGATCCCTCTGGTTGCACGCGATTAACAAGGCGCTCTATGGTCTTAGGGTTGTCTAGGATTCCAACAAGCCTGTAGTAGTCTCACTTGCCGAACCCCAGGGTTCTCAGATTGAGCAGAGGAATGGCGCTGTGAGGACGAGGCGGCTTCGCTGAGTCAGTGGGCAACCAGTCCGCGAGGGCAACTAGGAGACTCCGCGGTAGTCGAGTCTTTCGCCCAGCTTCATTATCTTCACGGTGCCCTTGTACCCCCATTTCTCCGCCATGAAATGCACCAGCGTAGGGTCTTCACGGACGAAGCTCCAGAGGTCCCAGTGCATCGGTATGGTAACCTTCGCGTTGAGACTCATCGCGGCTTGGACGACGTGGCAGGGGTTCATGTAGATCTCGTGCTGCGGCGGGTTCCTGCCCAGGCTTAGGCATGCGATGTCGATGCGGTTCTTCGCACCGTACTCGGCGAACTTCGTCGTGTAGAGCGTGTCGCCTGCGTGGAAGTAGTTCACGGCCCCGGCCTCGTAGAGGAACATCAACGCGCCCTTCGCACCCGGGTCGTTCGCCTCGAAAGCCGTGACCTTAACATCGCCTACCTGGTAGGATTCACCGGCCTTGACCGCGACCAGCTTATCCTTCGAGATGCCCGAACCTGCGAGGAGGTCCACCGAGCTGCTTGGCCCGATCACCTTCGCCTTCGTGTCCTTCATGATCGGTTTGAAGGTCCCGGGATCAGCGTGGTCACCGTGTTCATGCGTGGAGACGACCAGGTCGACTTTTCTGATCGCGTTCACATCTATCGGAACGGGGATGAGCCTCCTCCAATCAGGGGCTGCGTCTCCTCCGAAGTACGGGTCGATGTAGATCAAGGCCCTCGCCGTCTTCAGGACGAAGCCCGGCCCACCTATCGACCAGAGCGCGATCGAGCCTGGCTTAGCCTTGAATCCCTCGATCTCAGGGAGCAGGCTGCTGTACTCCTTTGCCATAACATACGCCTTTGACATACGAAACAGCTCGGCGAATGAAGCACTCGACTAAGCCTAAAAGACTAACGGCTCCGTCGACAAGCTTCTGACCGAGCAGGCTGTCGTTTAGATTCCACAGAGCGTAGGAAGTGAGCCTATGAATGACCGAGAACTAGCCGCGTGGCTGGTTGAGAAGGGCGGCCCAGCGATTCGCTACCGGGCCGCGACGGAGCTGCTGAGCGAACCTGATAGCGTGGACGTTGATCGACGGCGCAAGGAACTCCTCGAAAGCCGCTTGGTTGAACTGTGGCTTGGCCGCTTGGTTCCCGACACGAGCCCAACGGGGCTTCATCATAGCAAGAACACAGCCTACGAGAATGCTATGGGCAAGCTCACGCAGCTGGGTTGCACGATGCGAATGTCTGCTTTCGATCAGAGAACGCTTCCCTTCCGGCGTTGGCTTCAGAACGAAGTTCAGACGCCTAAACAGTTCTTCGGGCCTTTCTACTGGACGCTTCTAGCATCACTCTTAGCCATGGCTGGTTACGGCGAGGATGAAGCCGTCAAGAAGGTGTTGACGCGCCGCCTAGAAACACTCTACGAGCTCACCCACAGGGGAAGCTACGACCTATATGTCGATCAGGACACCTACCCCGGCTTTCCCAAGGCGTTCCGCAACCATCCTCTGATCAACTCCAAACTGTACGAGGAAGGCAACCTGCAACTCCCCTGGATTCACGACCTCAACGGTCTTGCCAACTCTCCGGATCTGCCCTACGATGAAAGATACGCGAACAAGATCGACACCATTGTAAGCTACATCCTTCATCCCGAATATCAGAAGCTCCCGCAGGGCTACGGGATACTTTACGTACCGAAGCGTCACTACTA
>CAYRUY010000135.1:0-3643 GCA_964427455.1 uncultured Candidatus Bathyarchaeia archaeon
CGTTTCACGATGCTCTGAGCGTTGAACATCGTCTTCGCGTCCAAGTAGAGCTGGCCCTGCGCGACCCCCACGTAGCCTGAGATGAAGTGACCGGTCATAGAGAGCGCTACGGGCACGCCGTCCGACGCCTTAATGGCCTTCGCAGCCTTGATCCGGTCCGCGTTCGCTTCGAGGAAACCCCTCATCTTAAGAACCCTCTCCGCACATCTAGAAGGGATCAAAGAGAAAAAGTAGACCCCTCACAACCAAGCCGACTGAGCCCAAGGTGAGGTATCCATGGATTGGGTTGAGAACACCAAGAGGCTTATCAAGTGGGAAGGAATAGAGGCTGAACTCCTCGAGCATAGGGAATGGGGCAAAGACAGCACGGTGGTCTCAGCCTTCTTGAAGGTGCCCCTGAAGAATGTCTTAAAGGCGATCGTCTGCCTTTCGAGGGAGGGCCCTCTTCTAGCGGTTATCTGCGGCGACGACAGGCTAGACCTGAAGAAGCTCGGAAAGCTGACAGACGTAAGCGTACGGCTGGGAAAGGCGAAGGAACTCGGTGAGCTTGGCTTTAGGGTCGGGGGTGTACCGGCCGTTGGCTCGGGCCTGAGGACCTTCGTGGACATGAGAGTGCTCGAGAGGAGCTTCGTGATTGGAAGCGCCGGCTCACCTTACGCAGGGATAAGGTTGAAGCCGCATGATTTAGTGTGTCTGAACAAGGCGACCGTAGCCGACCTTTCCGAGCAGCAAGGGTCCAAGCTGACCGAGCGCTTTCCTAAGGCTTATCAACGCGCGAGGTATCCTGATTTTCCGTATCAGTCGTTGTTCAGTCAACGAGTTTGTGGACCCTAATGCCTGACAAGGATTTCGGTCGGTCTGCATGAACTACCGATGGAGAGGAAACATCCTCGTCCTGGTCTCGGCGGTTTCCTTTGGGCTGATGCCAATCTTTGCACGTTTCGCCTATGGAAGTGGCGCCGGTGTGCAGGCGCTTCTTTTCGTCAGGTTCACGTTGGCCTTTGTTGTAATGGGTTTTTACCTCGGGTTGACCGGAAAGCTCTGTCTCACGTCGAGGAAGCAACTCTCGGTTCTATTCGCTCTCGGAGGGATCGGGTACTTCCTCCAGTCTACCCTCTATTTCACGGCGCTTCTCTATATCCCAGTCTCGGTCGTTGCTCTGCTGCTCTATACGTATCCGGCCTTTGTCACGGCGCTCTCGCTGGCTTTTGGTTGGGAGAAGACCACTGTTCCTCTGATTTCCTCCCTTGTCTTGGCGTTAGCCGGTTTAGTTCTCGTAGCGAACCCTGTGTTCAACGTCTCGGCCGTCGGGCTTCTGATGGCGCTCGGTGCGGCTCTCACGTACACTGCCTACATCTTGGTGAGCACACGAGTGCTAACAGGAGTGAACGGAGAGGTGGCCTCCTTCTTCGTCGTGGGCGCCGCGGCCGTAAGCTTCGGCCTGTCGGCTTTGCTCACGGGACAGATTCACGTCGCCTGGGGTCTTGACGCATGGATATGGGCTTCGATAATTTCCTTGGTCAGCACCTCCTTTGCCGTGACAACCTTCTTTCAAGGGTTGAGGCTGGTCGGGCCGTCGCGGGCCTCTATCCTCAGCATTTCGGAGCTCATAACGTCCGTTGTTTCAGCCTCCATCATATTCCACGAGCTCCTCAGCGTAACGCAATGGGTAGGCGGCCTCTTAATCCTCTTCGCAACGGCGTTAGCCGCAGTATCTCGGGCTTCGAGATGAGAAGTGTCGTGAACGCTCATCTTAAGAACCCTGAAGGGGACATCTAGTAAGAAGGCGGAGAAAAAGGAAACCGTTCGCGGTCGGGTTGGCTGAGCCTAAAGCCTCGGGCGTGGCGTGCATGAACTGGGTTGAGAGGAGTAAGAGACTCATCGAACGCGCAGGGATAGAGGCGCAGCTGTTGGAGCATAAGGAATCGAGCAGAGACAGCGGGTGGTCTCAGCGGTCTTCAACGTGCCCTTAAGCAACGTTCTCAAAGCCCTACTCTGCTATAGGGAAGACCCCTTCTAGTGATTGGCCTATGGTAACGACAGGTTGGACTTGAACAAGCTTGGAAGGCTGACGGACACAAGCGTGAGGCTTGCCGAAGCAAGCGAAGGTAAGGGACCTAGTTTCAGGACTCGTGTCAATGGAGGGAAGGGACGATGTGGTTCTCCTCCAGCATGATGCACAGAAGTACGTCTCACATTAAGCTCTGCCGATCTATCGTTTGGGGATAGCTTTATAACAAGCTCACTATCTTCACCGTGAGAGTTTGCAGCTTGTGCGAGGTGGCAGGTGAAGGTCAGTGGCTCTGCCCGTCGAAGTTATATTCACGATAGATCTCATCGCCACCTTTGCGGTGTATCTTGTCATATCGCTCAGCCTCAATCTGGAGTCTGGCTATGCGGGGATTCCCAACTTCGGTAAACTCCTGGCAGTAGCGGGAGGGGCCTTCACCGTCGGGTTTTTCCCAGGGAGGATAGCTGCTTGGCTTCTAGGCATAGGCCCTGGCCTAGACTACATCACGTATAATGCTGAAATAGTTACACACGTAAACCAGGTGCTCGGGAAGGATACCGCATTCGCTTTAGGGATATTTGCTGCCACCTTGGTTATCGCCGGGATCGTTGGCGCAGTCTTGGGTTTCATCGCCTGCTATCCGGCCATCAGGCTTCGTGAGGACTACCTGGGGATGACGTTGCTCGCGATGGGAGAGGGCATCCGAGTTATCGGCTACAACTATCCTCCGATCATCGGAGGAACCCTCGGCGTCATGGTGCCTGACCCATTCACGTGGGCTGGAGACCTCAGGTATATGGTAATATCGTTATTCATGCTTGGTGTATCTATCCTAATACTCTTCTACCTTGAGCTCCTGGTAAGGACACCGTTGGGTAGGATGTTAAGAGCGATCAGAGATAAGGAGGATGTGGCGGAGTCTCTCGGAAAGAACGTAACTCGCATCAGGATGAAAACCATCATAGTATCCTCTGTCATCGCAGCGATAGGAGGCGCGTTGTATGCGTTCTACACGGGCGGGGTGATCAGTATAGCTTATGGTAGGGCTGCTTGGACGTTCTGGCCCTGGGTCATGGTTATCCTAGGAGGCGCAGCTAACAACATAGGCGCTACGCTCGGGACCTTTACGTTCGTAACTGTTAGGAAGCTAATAACGTTTTATAAAGACCGGCTAACCCAATTCGTTCCCTTCTCTGTTGTATGGCTCGACTTCCTGCTCCTTGGAGTAGCACTAGTATTAGTACAGATGTACAGGCCAGACGGCATCGTACCGGAGAAGCCTACGTCTACGCTAGGCTCTAAGAAACTGGAGAAAATGGTAGGACCGTCTGGAAAGGAAGATGCCAAGAAGTAGGAGCTTGTGCAGCCAAGATCCTTATGGTGACGTTTGTCGTGTGACGACGAATCTCTACTAATCTCTCTATGGAGCCTTCTGCTTCCCCCTCTGACAACCTTCATTAGGTTCAGCCAGTCCACACCTAAGAGACCTTTAGGAGCTAAGAGAAGCGTGACTGCTATCGCCACTAGAGGGATCATAGGTCGATAGGGTATCACCCATGTCCCAGCCCAAGAGGCAAGGTAGCTGGTTCCTAGCACTTCGGCGAAGCCTATCAAGAAGCCCCCTAGCACAGC
>CAYRUY010000136.1:0-3621 GCA_964427455.1 uncultured Candidatus Bathyarchaeia archaeon
GGAAGCTCGCCGCGATCGCGGAGCCCTACTACATCGACATGGCCTTCCATGGGCCTGGGGACATATCGCCGATCGTGCACGCCGCGAACGTTCACATCGACACGTCGATTCCGAACTTTGGCATACAGGAATGGGTCTTCCACGGCGCTGAGGTGAAGAAGGTCGTGACAGGCGGCCCAGAGTACAAGGACGGCTACCTGACCGCGCCGAACGTGTCAGGCTTGGGATGCGACATCAACGAGGAGGAGGCGGCGAGGTACCCGTACAAACGCGACTACCTGCCAACGCTCAGACGGCTGGATGGTTCCTTCACAGATTGGTGAACTGGTGATCTTGGCGCTGTTGCCGGAATGGTAACGGTTTTGGTAACAGGGGGCTTTGGGGAGGTGAGCTGATCGCCGGAGGAGCACGAACCCAGGGTGTGTTGGCTTGATTGTATGCGCAACCATCGTCAGAGGCAACGAAGTCCTGCTGGTTAAGCTTTTAAGGACACGGTTTGCTTATCGGTTAGACGATGCCCTTTTCGCCGGAGTAGCTCATTCGACGCTTGATAGTCGGCTTTCTCCAAGTCTCTCAATAGAAGCTAGCTTCCTATGAGCGTTACGTAGGCTAGCCGAAGTCGGGGCTTTACGGTTGGCTCTGGGGCAGTGCAACAGAGCTAGGGAAGATAAGTCCATATAGGCGCGCGTGGGCGTAGAGCAGGAGACCAACTGCTGAATACTCGGCGTGTGAGACGGCCACTAACTCGCTCTTCTCTTCCTCTTTGGCGACGATCTCTTTGCCTTTGAGGATCGCATACATCTTCTACGGCGCGGCCTTTCCTCAACGATTCCAAGTTGCTGCGCGATGTCTGCTGTAACCACCGCTGACTTGTAGGCTAGTCTACCCGCTTTCTTTAGGAAGTCAGACATCTTCTCGCTCTTCAGAAGCCCGACTATCTTGTCGCTCCTCGCTGGGGGTTGGAAGGATAACCCTAGAGAGTCGCACAGCGCTTTCTGAAACCCGGGACTGCCGATCTTGTTGTACCAGTTCTCCAGATCGCCGATGTCCCAGAAGAACAGACCACTTTGCCTCATGTAGTCTCGATGCCGCTGGAACTGACCTGTGTCCCGCAGATTCACCGCAAACACACCTGTAATAGCTCCTGTATCTCGGACCTTGGACCTGAACTCGCCGAGTTCCTTCTTCAAGGTCGCGGGAGGAACATACCTCCAATCTTTACCTTCCACGGCTATGTTCCCAAAGCTGGATACCGCCCATACGTCTACCTCGTGTCTGAGTGCGCCGGGGAAGTGCTTGTCTCTTTCCGTAGCGAAACCGGCAGCCTTGAAGATGAGTTCAAGGATTCGTTCAAAGTATTCACCCGCCTCTTGCCCGATCCCGTCCAAGGTGAATCTCCTCCGGCTTAGGCGTTTCCCCGAAAGGAAGACACGGTCAATGTGATGAAAGACCTGCTCCTTTTATATGTTCGGGTTCTTGTGTGTCCCCCATCAAGCCCTACAGGTGGTTCCCGTCACGTACATGGTAGGACGAGCGGACTGCTAGTCTAGGCCTCGTAACGCTGCTGCGGCGACTGTTCCACCTACGTCACCAATGAGCATCGCGGGCAATCCTTCAAAGAAAGATACCAGATACGCCGTCCAAAGGTCAATGAACCTGACTAACGGCATGAAAGGTGCCACAACAGCCAGATAGAGGAACGGTAACAGCACAAAGACGAGTGAGACATCCGCCATCAGTTTATTCAGGTTCAGGCCCCAAGCTTTCTCCGTAACGAATCCTATGATGAATGAGATGCATCCAAGCATGAACTCGCCAGTAAGGTCCGTATCAGACTCGCCGAGTCTCGATCGGGGCAGGGCACTTAAGAGTCTTGGCCAACTCTCTGTCACTCATCCAGGTCCGAGCTAGGGGAATGTTGGTATAAATACGGCTTGATCCGTTTTGAGCCGCTCACCTGAACCAAGAGGTAGCCTTAAGGCTTCGGAAGCCGTTCAGCTTGGAGTATGCAAGTGACGCTGCCGCTCGGGTCTGAACAGATTCCACTGCGCATCCCAGCCTCAGAGGAACGCGTTCACGTTGTTCGTTCAAGGAACCTGCGGACGGGCAAGAGCTACGAGGACCTGGCGAGGGAGGCTCTGGCTCAGCCTATCGGGTCGCCGGGACTCTCGACCCTAGCCCGTAGAGAGGGCGGGAGGGCCGTCGTGATGATCGATGATAAGTGGAGGCCGACCCCCGCGTATAGGGTGTTGCCTACGGTGCTCGACGAGCTTCGGAAGGGAGGCTTCCGGGAGACGGATATAACGATCATCACGGGCACGGGTATCCATGACTTGATGAACGAGGAGGAACTCGCGAAGAAGGTTGGAGACGACGTGCTCGCGAGCTTCAAGGTTCTGGCCCATGACGCCTATGACAAGGCCGCGCATGCGTTCATGGGCTTCTCAAGCCTAGGGAACCCTATCTGGATCAACAAGGCAGTCGCGGAGGCAGACGTTAAGGTTAGCGTCGGTCGTGTGGCGCCTCACGGCGACGCAGGCTACGAGGGAGGCGCCAAGATGATCGTGCCAGGTGTGGCGTCTCTTGAAACGGTGATGCATAACCATGCGATGTTCCTCTCGCCTCAAGCCGGTATAGGGACCTTGGAGTCGAACCCGGGGCGTGCGGATATGGATGACATCGGCGGCCTGGTGGGCTTAGACTTCATCCTTAACCTCGTCATAGGCAGTGACGGTGAGCCCGTGAAGGGCTTCGTAGGCCACTTTCTGAAAGCTCATAGGGCGGCGGTCGCTTACGGCGACGAGAACGTCTGGGGTGCCGAGACCGGGCTTAGAGCCGACGTGACGATCGCCTCGCCAGGGGCGGGCAGCTCAAAGCCAATGGGCGTCGACGGCAGAGCGTTGATGAACGCTAGGAGAGGCACGAAGCCCGGAGGAGCAATCGTATTGCTCTGCGGGGACGAGGAGCCTCAGAGCGAGGAAGAGGTCCGGGCTAAGACTACGCCGCTGCTGTACGAGCTGGGCAACAGCCCGCTGGAGGCGGTCATAAGACGTATGGAGCGCCGGGAATGGAAGACGCCTGAGGACTGGCTTCACATCATGCGAACCGCGGCGGGAAAGGCACGGTACTACCACCACCGCGTTCTCCTAGCGGGAGGCAAGGTCTCCCAGAGGACGCTCAGAAGCCTCAACGCCGAGCACAGGGAATCAGTGGAAGAAGCGGTTAACGAGGCCGTAACCAAGCTTAGCGGGAAGCCTCGTATCCTCGTCCTACCTGAGGCATCTAACAGCCTCCCCCTGGAACGCTACCATAAGCAAGCCTCATAGAGCTCTCAACGCGAATGCTTTGTCGCTTCACAGATCGCGGGTTGAGACTGGGCTGATTCTCCTCGATCAGCTTGCTTCTCGTAGCGTTCCCGTCTACCGGAAGGTTGGCGTTCATCTTATATGAAGTCGAACTGCATAGGTGGAAAGGCTTGCTGTGATTGGTGGAAGGAATGCTCGGCTACGCTGGCAGGATCCTACGCGTCAACCTGACCGACGCTGACTTCACGTATGAACCCTTACGGAGGGAGTTGGTTGAGGGCTTCCTCGGTGGCGCAGGCTTCGCCACCAGCATCCT
>CAYRUY010000137.1:0-3592 GCA_964427455.1 uncultured Candidatus Bathyarchaeia archaeon
GACCTCATCCCTATGATCTGGTTCCGTGTCATAGCGGCAACCGTAGCCGGGCTGAGCAGATGTCTGCCTCGGAAGGAGCCGTTGTTCAGAAGCATTTGGAGAAAGACCGTGTAGTCTTGAAGCGTAGTGAACATCCCACCCCAAGGGGCCGCGAAGGTCCACCAGTACTCAGTGTTCCAGTTCCAGTCGGTTCCCGGCCCACCATACTCGGGGTCAACCTTCGAGATGTTAACCCGCGCGATCCGGTCGTACATGTCCTTTCTAGCTCCAAGAGAGCTGTCCTTCATGCCCAGAGGCTTGAAGAGCTCGCGGTCTAGGAACTCAGGGAGAGGAATCCCCTCGACGCGTTGAACGATCTCGCCTAGCATGGCGAGGCCGCAGCTCTGGTAGCTGACGTTCGTCCCAGGTGCGAACAAGAGGTCGCAGTCGAAGATGTGCCTGACGTACACTTCCAGCCCCTGATGCTGTTTGCGCAGCTGAATGTTCTCCGGCAGCTGGTCGGGCAGCCCCGAGGTATGCGTAAGCAGATGCCGGACCTTGACCTTATCCTTTCCCTTGGTCCCAAACTCAGGGATTATGGAAGCCGCGTAATCGTCTAGGGCTATCTTTCCACGTTCAACGAGCATCATAGCAGCCGTAGCTGTTACAGGCTTGGTGACCGAGGCTATCAGGAAGATCGTCTCCGGGCTTATCGGCGGCGCGTCAGCCTCAAGGGATGCACGGCCGAAGACCCTAGGCTCGACAGCAACGCCATGCCTCGAGACGAGAAGCCCGGCTGCAGGGAGAACACCTCTCGTCACGGATTCATCAAGCATCCTATATGCGTTCTCAAGCCTCTGACCTGAGAGCCCAGCTTCCTCGGGTTCGCCTACCCTCAACAAGCTTAGTCACAACCTAGCAGATTACTGGGTATCGAAGAGGCTTGTGTTCGCTTATATGATTTCGCAAGCTTCCGCACGTAGGTCTTCGGTTTAGCATCGATGCTTGGAAACTGCGTCGAACAGACCTGAGCCTGCCTTTCCGCAGGGCTACAGGTAGCTCTTAAGCTTCTCTTCTATCTTCGGTCTAGGTACGGCTCCGATGAGCCTGTCAACGACCTTGCCGTCCTTGACGAACAGGAGCGTCGGTATGCTCATGATGTCGAATCTCTGGGCTGTCTTCGGGTTCTCGTCCACGTTCAGCTTCGCGAAGACGGCTCTGCCTGCGTAGCTCTTCGCCAGGGCTTCGATTATAGGGGCTATGATGCGGCATGGGTGGCACCAAGGCGCCCAGCAGTCGACTACGAGAAAAGGGTACCTCTGAGCCACCTCGTCAAAGCTGCTGTCTGTAACCTCGATGGGCTTGTCTGGCGAAGCCTCACCGGACTGCGGATTTCCCGAAGGCTTCTTCAGCAAGCTACCAGTTCCCATGGCTTGAACCCGGCTGATAGGCCAGACCCTCGCAGATAAACCTGTCACTAGCGGGTAGAGGTAAGCTGCCACTGTCAGGATGAGGCCTGAATAGGCTAGGACTGAATCCCTTCCGCTGAAGATGAGCATCGTGAGACCGATGATGATGAAGATGATGCTATACGTGTTCAACATGGAATATCTCATAGCGGCCCGGCGTTCGCGATTCCGTTAAGCTCCGATTTGTGGCTTTTCATCGCGGAGGAAGCTTCACGTTACTTGCACATCGAATGTCCGCTCATGAGTTGCTAACTGCTCCTCGAGGTTTCGCCTTGAACCTGGTTGGAGCCTAACGTACCGATGCTACTTAAGCAGGGCAGTTCATAGATGAGGTCGAACATAAGGGGGAGACCATCACGCCTTTAGCAGAGGTGTCTGAGGTGGCGTCGAGAACGGTGTTAGACAGGTCCGCGGTGATAGGCGCTGGGTTGATGGGCTCTCAGATCGGGCTCGTCTTGGCGATGGGAAGCCGTGAGACTGTCTTGATGAGCCGTACGGAAAAGAGCCTGAACAGGGCCTTGGAGAGGCTTAGCCGGTACGCAGATGACCTGAATAGGCACGGTCTCTTGCCCGGCGGAAGCCCTGAGGCAACGCTTGCCAAGGTATCTACGACCACATCGGTTGAAGAGGCAGCGTCTAGCGCCGAGTTTATCGTCGAGTCAGTCTACGAAGACCTAGAGGCGAAGCGGAAAGTCTTCGTTGAGATGGAGCATTGGGCTCCTCTTGACGCGGTCTTGGCTACAAACACATCAAGCCTCCCGATCAGCCGGATCGCGCAGGGCTTGAAACGGCCTGAGAGAGTGGTCGGCTCTCACTTTGTCCAGCCCGCTCACATCGTGCCCATCGTTGAGGTCACGAAGAGCGAGAAGACCTCCGAGGAGACTGTGCGCCGTTCCGTTGAGGTTTGGCGGCGATTGGGGAAGATGCCTCTGATTGTGAAACTGGATGTTCCGGGCTTCGTGGTGAATAGGCTTCAACATGCGTTGGTCAGGGAGGCCGTTTCGCTCTTAGCCGACGGCGTTGCGACCGCTGAGGACATAGACTTGGCTGTCTCCCTGGGGTTGGCGCCTCGCTTCACCACCGCGGGGCCCTTAGAGCAACGCGACATCAACGGTTTAGCCATGCATCTCCAGGTTGCCAGCTACTTGTGGAGAACCCTAAGCGGCTGGGAGAAACCCCTTCGCTACCTAGAAGCTAAGGTTCGAAGCGGCGAGCTGGGCCTAGAGGCAGGCCGAGGCTACTACGACTGGACAGGCCTTGACAGCTCAGCGGTACGTCAGGAGAAGGACGAGGCCCTCATAGAGAGAACACTTGAGGCCCTCAGGTGGATGAGGGAGAGAAGGTTCAGACCGACCCCTCTCAGCTAAGCCCCGCCTTAGGCCCGCGGCGTTCGAAAAAGAGACCTCTGCTCAGCTTCGGTGAGACCCTCCCTGACCGGTCATCAATGAACAAGGGACTCGGAGAGGAAACCGCAGTGTTTCTTCACAAATCTAGACATAGACCTCGAATAAACTGCGCAGCGATCCTTAAATCCTGGGAGAGGCCGCGTCGTGGTTGCCGGTCAAAGGGCGGCGTGGTCTACAGTCGAAAGGTCTTCACTCCTTCAAGGGAGGTCAAAGCCTGACCTAGGGGGAAAGTCTGACCTCGTCCCGGGAGGGGGCTCAACCGGTGGAGTCCCCGAAGAGGTAGGATGATTCTCCAAAGAAGGGCTGAGCTCTCCTAGAAGAGGAGAAAGGGCCGAGTAGATAGATTGAGCAGGGCGGGCTGATCCTTGGGAAACTGAGGGTCAAGCTGATCATTGGGAAACCAACGGTCGACCTGATCCTTGGGGAACTGACGGTTGGCAAATCCTGCTGCGAAGGTGCCCTGAGCGACCGAAAGGAAGTGAGGGGAGAAGGGAGGTTCAGTCTCTCCCCACTGCCTGATGACCGGCACCCTTTCTACGCAAACTTCTGGTCGAGCAACTCGGTTATCCTTAGCGCTGAAAGACCGCTCTGCACGGAAAGATGTTTCTAGCGCGAGCGTATAGACTAGGAGAGGGTAGGTCGGTCCTTGGTCAAGTCCTGTAGGGAGAGGATGCTTGCCGCGATCAGCCTAGAGCAGCCTAAGATGGTGCCGATAACAGACCTCACGATAGAGCCGCG
>CAYRUY010000138.1:0-3476 GCA_964427455.1 uncultured Candidatus Bathyarchaeia archaeon
GCTGCACCGTCGAGCCTCATGTTTTCATCGAGATGATGGTGGCCGTCTGTCAGTCTTTGAACCACCATGGCATCAGTAAGGTCGTCGTATTGAACGGTCATGGAAGCAACAGGCCCGCGGTGCTGAGCGCAGCCCTGAGAGCTTCCAAGGAGTTCGCCATGACGGTTGTACCGGCCTCCTACTGGGACTTCATCCCTCCCGAGGAGGGCATCAAGCTCATCGAAGGCCCGGTCGAACAGCCCTATCAGCCGAGTGAGACCGGCTATCCGATCCCGGCGCACGGAGGCGAGTTTGAAACAAGCCTCGCCCTCGCATTGTTCCCTGAACTCGTGCAGAAAGACCAGATGAAGGAGTATCAGGACAAGGCAACGACCCTCGCTTCCGCCGAGAAGGGCGAGGCGTTCACAAGGCTAGCTGTGGAAGGCCTGGCCTCATGGCTTGAAGACTTCATCGCGGGCAAAGTCGAGGATGCCAGGCCCACGTACGAGAGCAAAGGTTACACCACGGAGGAGCTAGGCGTGAAGCTCTGGTACTTCCTAGCGAAGGAAGGGGAGGCTTTCGTCGAGAAATGGTCGAGGAAGACTCCTTAGACTAATAGCAACGTGCGCTTCCTTCAGCATTTCAGGTATGTCGAGGCTGTAAGGACATTTCTCTCTACATTGGCCGCACTCCAAGCAAGCGTCAGCCTTCACCTCCACCATCCTGTATCGTCCCTTCGCCACTCGGCTAACCCGTAGTTCTTGTAGTATGCTAAGTGACGCAGGATTATCGGGATGCGTATGCCCTGAGGACACGGTTGGCAGTATCCGCAGCCGCGGCAGAACTCCTTTCCCAGCGCCTCCGCCGCCTCAACCAGCTTCTTTCTCTCATCTTCCGTCATGGAAGAAAGGGTTTCGCCCACTCTCGCGTTCTCTTCGACCTCCCAGACCCTCATCATACCTGGGATAGTAACGCTTACAGCGTCGTTGGTTAAGACAAACCTAAGCGACTGTTCAGCTGTTACCGGTATCTTAGAGCCTCCTCCAGAGGCTAGACTCGACGCTAAGGCTCCCCCAGCCAGGGGCTTCATCGCGATGACTCCTACGTCGAGCTTCTTGGCTAGAGGCAGTATCCTGTCGTCAACCAACTCGTCGTTGAGCACATTATACGAGACCATTATGGCTTCAAAGATGCCTGACGTTATTCCGCGCTCCATCGTTTCATGGAAGCGGTGGCAGCTGGAGCCGATGTGCCCGATGATGCCCTCCTCCTTCGCCTCCCGGAGGGCTTCCATAGCGCCGCCGGGCCCCATAACCTTGTCATAGTCGCTTGGATGCCTCAAGTTGTGACACATGTAGACGTCGATGTGCTCCGTCCTGAGAGCCTTAAGGCTCTCTTCTATATCTCTCCTGATCTCCTCAGCTGTCAAGGCGGGGCTCTTCGTCGAGATGTAAAACTCGTCACGCCTTCCACCTATCGCCCAGCCTATCTTCTCCTCGCTATCCCCGTAGCCCCTCGCGGTGTCGAAGAAGTTGATCCCTAGATCAAGGGCCCTGTTCAGAACCTGGTAGGCTGTATCCCTGTCGATTGAGGGTAGCTTTATAGCCCCGAAACCGATGACGGAGACGACTAGCCCAGTCTTGCCTAACCTCCTCTTCATCATCTCCCTACTCTCCTCCTTGCTTTCCCGTAAGGCCTTCTTGCGCAGAGGGAACGAACCAAGAAGTAGCCTCTGGGAAATCATCAATTAGCTCAGTTCTCCTATGCCATCTCTGATTGTCTTTAATCGTCTTTAGAAGACAGGCCGTCAACCATACCTTGGCTTCGTCCTTTTCACCGAGAGAAGAGTAGACCCTCTTAGGAGTCTCCAACGCGTTGTCTTCAGCGATGTAACGCGCAGTTATTAGCGACGTAACGTGCTTCGATGGAACCTCGTTCAACCAGGAATTGATTGCGACCGCGTATGCCAGTACGTTCTCTTCAACAAAACGTCTGAACTGCTCAACTATCGACCTTTTCTCACCGGGTATCTGAGCACAAAGAAGGCCGGCGTCGAGGATCATACAGCGACGTTCCGGACATCCATCTTGGCAGCTGAAGCAGCTTAAGGGATGTCCAGGGGTCACGAATACCGATTGGCCGTGGGACTCCCTGCACTTGTCTTCGACCAGCTCCTTGAGAGAAGATATCGAAGGCCCTTCAGAGTCAAGGACGGAAATGAGCTTCTCGACAAAAGCTTCCTTGGAGTCTGCTGGTTGACCGAGGAAGTGGAAGACCTTGGACTCAATCGGGTTTTCCCAGTCGACGCGACCTCGTACCAGCCATTTCCTCAGGGATCGAGCATACGCTCCAAGGGTCTCTTCCCATTGGTCGCTTAGGGTCTTAGGATCGTGGTGTCCAAGAGAATCGAGCAAACCGCGGCCCTCGCACCCTACCTTCACAGGATGGGAGAAACGGCCGTCACCTATCTCCTCGCAGAGGATGTCGATACTCTGCGGGAAAAGAGGGTGTTCGCGGCAGAACTCAGCCATCTGAGCGCGTATCAATCGTTGGTCGGAGGCTAGCTCTCCCAGCTTGCCTTGCATTTCGTTGATCGATTTGATCTCGCTGTCCCAGGCTTCAGGGTCGTCGGTCAGCTTGACGTTCCACCAGAGGTTCCACGCCTTAACCTGTTTGTTTTCAACTACCATCTCAAACCCTGAAGGAACGTATTCGTAGGCCACAAGCTTCGCGCTCATCTGGCACTCTCCTTGCTAACCGAACCTTTACCGCTCTTAAGTGCTTGGCGGCTGGAGACGTTGTGGAAGAGAGGGGGCGTTGCAAGGTAGGGGCCGGTTGACCGTTCATTGAAACTGCTAGATGGCAGCAGTGTTTCGGAAGGGTAGAAAGAGATATAGGAAACAGTTCGCTAGGGAAACCCCAGGAAAAGGGGTGGAAATGGCTTCTGACGCGCAGAGTCTACCTAAGGAGCCTCCTTCGAAGCCGGCGCTCCCGAAGCCTGCGCCTGCAATAGCCGACGCCCGTGAAGCCGAGGTCGCTAAGCTCAGGGAACAGGTCGAAGCCTTGCAGGGGACGCTTGCAGATGAGCAGCGGAGAGCCGAGACGTACCTGAACGAGCTTAAGTACCTCAGGGCGGACTTCGACAATTACCAGAAGAGGCTTAGGCGAGAGTTCGACGAACTAGCAGAGGTGAGCGGTCAACGCCTCGTCGTCAAGCTCCTGGGGACGCTGGACGAGTTGGAGCTCGCCGTGACATCAGCTCAGAAAGCCTCAGGCAACGAAGCGCTCGTCACCGGTGTCGAGATGGTTCTGAAGAAGCTCAAGGAGGTTCTCCGTCAGGAAGGGCTCTCCTCAATTGAGGCGGTTCGAAAGCCCTTCGACCCAGGGCTGCATGAGGCGGCGCTCAAGGTGCCGTCCGAGGAGGCGCCTGAAGGCACTGTGATAGAGGAGATAAGGAGGGGCTATATGTTTAAAGGAAAGGTTGTCAGACCGAGCAT
>CAYRUY010000139.1:0-3427 GCA_964427455.1 uncultured Candidatus Bathyarchaeia archaeon
AAGGGGGCGGACCCGCTTAAGCTTCACCGAAAGCAATGGCGCCGGGAGTGGGATTCCAGCTTCAGTTTACTGGCAAATCTCGAACCGGAAAGAACCGAGTTCGAAGCTGGTGGTGTTCGCACCTGATAAGTGCGGGTACCGTCCTAGATCGTCGCTTATCCCCACCATGATGGCCGAGGCTACAGGTAGGAAGTGGGGCCGGGCGGAATTCATGCCCAAATGGGTTTGGAAGCACAGCTACGGTCGGCTCCTACACATTCCGTCGATCTGAGAGCGCATTTATGGCGAGCACGCTCCTTTTCACGGCTAGCTCCAGAATCCTGATCGCTGAGCTTCGACATCATGAACCTGCGCGCATCGGCGGACCCATAACCTTCGCTCGATGCCTGCCCTAAGCCTTCACCAAGAGGCGCCAGAGCAGGGCGGGTCCAAAGGTGTGGAAGAGGAGCACGAAGGTCGAGAGCCCCGCGATGACACCCGGTCGCTCATCCTAAGACCTTCCTCCCTAGTAGCGGGGACCCTTTGAATGACCCCTCGAGTGAGGTCTCGGCCTCGGAAGCAAGCCTTGCTCGTTGCCTCCGTATTCATGGGCTTCAAGCAGGGGCTGAAAGGCTGGGTGAAGCCTACTGTTGGCCTCCTTAACGAAGAGAAACTCTCAGGAGGAGCGAACAGAGTTGTGCAGCTCTATTAGTGACTCAAAGTCGTCTTTAACGAGCTTTGTCCAACCGCGTTCAAAGTGAAATGAGGCGTTATCACTGATCACTCTTATCTCGCAGGAGTGGCAGTCCTTGGCATTCTTACCACGACAATCGGACTCCTTCTCGGGAATATAGCCACATTTGATTTGACATAAACCATCTACGTATCCCTGCATCGCGAGGTAGAGTCTCTGTGGGTCAAACCGTGGGGGCAATCTGTCCGAGATCATCTCGATGCCTTCTCGTCTCATCTCCTGCATTGCTGCTTCAGTGAAGCTTTTGGAGATGAGGACTCCTTTATCAACGCCGTCATGTTTCATGGTCTCACTCATCTCCCTAACAACGTATAGACCTGCAATGCCAGATTCCGATTTTGGCTGTGTTACGATGCGCAACAAGATCCTGCCACCTGACTTGGCATGTGAAGCAACGTAGTCTATTCCTTCGTCCCACCTTTTTCTTTCCTCATTTCCGTAACCTCCCACCGCCATGACCAGCTGTGCCTTCTCAGTAAGCCGTTCTCCTTTCACCCAAACACTCATCTCACTTATACACCTCGACGCTGTTCTCTGTCCCTTACCTAGTATAAGCTCCATGGTGAGTTATAAACCCGTGAGATCTACCTGAGATCAGGTATCTGACTGACCGAATCGGGATTGGACGTAGTGGCTGCGGTGAAGGATCATGGCTTGCGCTTCTGCTAGGCCGCGCCCGCTTCTCCAACGTTTCTTGGGAGCTGCTTTCTTGGAGTCGTTACGTGCGATAGCTCAGATGTCTGCGAAGACGGGGAGGAAGAGGACTGTCAGGTATGAGGTGGTTGAGATGATGAATTCGCTTGGCAGATGCCATATCGAGGTGCTAGAGAGGAGCACTGCGAGCAGCATGATTGCAGGGAGGTCGTATGGATCAGGTTTGAGAAGGTTTTCAGCTCCCCGGGGCAATCTCGCCTAATCTTCCGCACTATGCCCCTCACGTGGCCGAGGGCCTCTCTCACTCTCGCCCAGGCCGAGTAGATGAACTGGAGGCAGACACCGGATTCCGTCATGCAGGCCTGGTCTCACGGTAACGCCGTCGAACTATAGCTGTCGAAGTAGGTGACCTTAACCATTAGGGCACCGCAAAAGAAACGATAGCTTCATATGAGGGGGGTGGCCTAGGGGGCTGAGTTATCTCTAGAGGGATGGGCGAGCTAAAACCGGTCGTTCCGCTTTTGTCTCGTTTCTATCCTAGGTCCTAACTCGAAAGGAAAACAAAGCGAGGTGAGGAAGAGAATGGGATTCTACCAGACAGGTTACGGAAGACCAGCGCCTGTTGAGAACGGGAAAGAGTACGACGTCACCATCACTGAGACGAGTCGTCGAGGGGATGGCGTGGCGAAGATACAGGGCTTCGTCATCTCCGTGCCCGGCACGAAGAGAGGCGACCAGGTCAAGGTCAGGATAACCAACGTTCGCGACAGGTTCGCGTCAGCCGAGGTCGTCTAGGCCTGGCATACGGCCGCTTTTTGCGGCACTCCTTTCTTTCTGCCCACCCATGTTCTGGAGGACCCGGTAGTGATGTAGAGTCCTCGACGGTACGGGATAATCTAGAGGTCCATATTCATTCCAGCTTTCTTGTTTAAGCGCTATTCCCTTGTTGACGGGTTTCTGGCGCATCGTCAGGTTGACCAGCTCCCGCCATTACCATTCCCCACGCTTCTTGCGGGTCTCGTTTATCACGGTCGGGGTTATGATCTCGGTTAGAACGTTTGCGTCCGCGTCATGAAGCGTTTGTGGAAGAGGTTTATGTTTCCTCTGGCCACGCTCAGTGCGTAATTTTGATCTCTTTAGCCCTGATGGTGATCGTCGTGCTGGTGGGCCTATTCGCTGTTCCTGTCTCCCTTCAGGATAGCCCGCTTGTACGAGGCCCATGTTGTCGGGCCACACGATCCGAGGTTCAAGGGGACGGGAGCCTGCATCCTAATCCTTACAGGTAGGAAGCCTGCGGAAGGAATAAGTCTTTGTGCGTGACTGAAAAGGCGAGAGGGGAGCCTGAGCGCGAGGCAACTTATGTGATTCCTAGTCGGGGGGAGTGAGATAGGAAAGAAGGTAAGATGGGACGGGAGGAAGAAGGGGAGAGGACGTCAAAGGAGAGGAGAGAGAAGATGAGCCCTGAGGATGCCGCGCCAGAAGGAGTTATGCTACACTTGATTGGAGTCTGGGAGATAGGATGTAGGTGCACTAATAGCCCAGACGGCAGGTATGAGTTTTACTGCAGCCCGCCCGCTTGCTCCGTCCAACTGAGCCACGGGTTCTCTCCAGTGTCAGATCTAGTGTTTTTGACAGTGCCCCACTTTTCGTCCATGATTACGATGGCGGCTCTTGGACATGTCTTCTCAACCTCTTTCCTTTCCTAATCATGTTAGGAGTTTGTCTAGGATCGCGGCCTGTAACCGCTGCCTCGGTAACGTGTCTGTTCTTCGAACCGCTTATCTGAAAGGTTGTTACCGGTCTTCACCTCGGAGATCGGGGCTTCGGCGGGACCAAAGCTGCCATACCTACCGATGTTCAGCCGCATAGACCCTCTGAACAAGGAGACATAGCCGTTCTTGATGGTTATCGTATCCCCCTCCTTGACCTTCCCAATGTTGTCGTCCCATAGGGTTAGGTATATGCATCCGGTTTCATCTCCGACGAGGGCGTCAGCGACACTACGCCCCGACATCGTCCCCCTAACAGCGCTCTTCGAAA
>CAYRUY010000140.1:0-3314 GCA_964427455.1 uncultured Candidatus Bathyarchaeia archaeon
AGGTTGAGACCTGTGTTAGACAGCCCTACGGCTTGTACACACGGTATGCATGCGGCGAGGTTCGGAAGCCTCGTCTCGGAGTGTGTGAGAGGCGAGTAGACCTCTGCAGGCCAGTTGACAAGCTGTATCAGAACGTTCTCGGTAGCGGAGACCCTGTGGTATCCTGGCGTCAGAGGCTCGAATTGGTCTGCGGAGAGCTTGACCCTTACGTCGTCTATGGACACGGTTGTCTCCTTGTAGGCAAAGAGGTAGGCTTCGCCCTTGGAGCCCACTTGTGACCCGTGCGGGGGTTTGTCCGGGTATGGTTCATTCGTGGGAACACCCAGGTAGGCCTCCTGTCCAGCCTTGAGCCCCATGAAGCCGACACCTGTCGCCTCCATCAACAGAACTATAGGCTGCTGGCTTTCCACCAGCATATGTGACATCCTAACCTGTGTCGAGACGTTCCCACCCGCGGCTAGGTCAGCCTCGCTGTACTTCCTCTTGTACTCCGTATCGATGATGGTGATCTTCGAAGCCTCCAATCCAGTCATGACGAATTGAGGAGGAGCGTAGCGCGGCCATGCCTCATTCAGCCCAGAGCTTCCATAGAAAAGCTTACCGACGAAGCCTCCTTCGACCGCAGGGTAGAAGCACGTTCCCAGCCCTGGCCAAGACTGAAGCATGACATTGCCCGTCGAGGTCAGCCTGTAAGTCTGCAGCGATTCGAACGAGAGCTCCTTGAACCCGTTGGCCGAAAGCCTGAACTCCTGCACCTTCGTGCCGTTCACATCAGCGATCGTGACGTCACTGTCCTCTAGGGCGTAGACCCTGTACGGTAGGCCGCCCGTCTTAGCCTGAACCGCGATGAAGATGAAATCCTTGCCGACGTAGCGGCCGTCAACGCTGGTGAAGAACATGTTGGAGCCTGACTCGCCGCGTTCCATTCCTCTTCCGGCCATCAGAACGACTGTGGCGGGCTGGCTCGTCGAAACCTTGAAGAACGTGCCATTCGGCAGTGTCACCGTCACCCTCTCGAGCTTGTTCAACCTCTTGTCTTCAACCAATCTACCGTCGGGCAGTGTATAGACCCTGACCTGTGTTCCGTCTTGGTTCCCGATGACCACGACGAGACCACGATCGGCAACGGTTCCCGGGTCGAACCTGAACTCTTCGAGGCCGCTCAGCCAAGCAACCCCCCACATCTCCCTTGGGATGTAGCCGTAGTAGACGTACTCCTCCTGGGCATGGGCGAGGGTGATGCCTACGCCCGGCGCATCAGATGGGAAGACGAGCGGGGTTGAAGATAGCACGAAGATCGGGAGGATGAACGCTACGAGGATGGTTCTTCGCATCCCCGTGTCCCTCGACGAGACCGAACAACAAAGGTGACCTAATAAGGCTTCTCTAGGCCGTATGTTGGCAGTGCGTTCCGGTTTGGAGGGCCCGAGAGCGACACGAAAGGCTGAGCTTCCGCAAGTAGCCGACCTGGCCAACCTAGTCTTCAGGCAGGAGAAGGATTCGCCTGGACGATGCATTTTGAGTTCCCACTCCTCTACAGCGAGGAGAACGTGGAGAACCTCCGCGTAATCCTCGAGGACGGGAGCACGGTGACGCTGGTCGGCATAAGGGAGTCTGAGGTCTCGATCTACGGCTGCTGTATGCTTGTCGGGATGATAGGTTCCGTATGCACTCATCCGCAGTATCGTGGCAAGGGCCTCGCCAGCCTAGCCTTGGCGGACGCGTTCGAGAAGATGAAGCACGACGGTGCAAGCCTAATCCTGATCTCCGACCTGAGAAGCCTCTATGACCGAGCAGGCTGCGCCATAGTTGGAAGAGAGTGCCATTTCGGGCTTACGCCTCGGGACGCTGAGAGCCTGCCCCACGAGGGCTTCGAACTCAAGCCCTTCCATGAGGCAGCTCTCTCGGAGATAGTGCGGCTTCGCCAACGAGAACCGGTCAGGTTCCTGAACACGCCCGAGGAGCTCTTGGCTCGGTTGCAGAGGCCGGAGAGAGACTCCTTACGCCAGGTTCATCCCAGGGATGTCTTCTTCGTCCAGTTCGGCTCAACGCCCCTCGCCTACTTGGTCGCTCGAATGCCACGCGACGGAAGCCTCGGAGACTCGCACATCGTCGAGTACGGGGGCTCAAGGACCGCCGTGGCCGCTGGGATCGGGCTTCTCATCTGTCAACGCGGGCTCAGGAAGCTGAATGTCTGGGTGCCATGGCAGGACAGGGAGCTGCTCAGTCTCCTCAAGCTCGCAGGGTTAGCTCTGCCGAAAGCCGAAGGTTTCGGCGGCATGGTGAAGCTCCTTCAGCCGCGAAGCTTTCTCAAAGCCCTCAGGCCTTATCTCCGAGAGCGGCTGGACAAGCGTACGAGTGAGTAGCTCGGCCTCGTCGAGAGAGCTGGGATGCTGGAGTTGAGGATGGACGGTGAGACTTTGCCCTTGAAGAGCTAGGTGGACCTGACGCGGCTTCTCTTTGGAACACCGGACACGATCAACCCTGGGAATGGGAACTACTTGGTGGAAGCACCTAAGCCGAAGCCCGATAGCAGACTGGCCGCCGCCATAGAGAGGGCCTTCCCACTGCCGGCTTTGGAGTATGGGCTTAACTTCACGTAGAGGCTAGGCATTGAGCGAAGCCGGGTCTAGGCTTGAGCGAGTTCTTCGACATCGTCGACGAGGCGGACAGCATCGTAGGCACGGCTTCTCGGGACGAATGCCATCGAGCCCGGCTTATTCACAGGTCGGTCTACATCGTCCTCGTCAACTCGAGGGGTGAGCTCCTCATCCAGAGACGCTCGATGTCAAAGGACCTCTACCCGGGCTTCTTCACGGGCTCGGCGACGGGCCATGTGGACCACGGCGAAACCTACGATGAGGCCGCGAAGCGTGAGCTTCTCGAGGAGCTAGGCGTCGAAGCGCCCCTAGAGAAAGTATGCAAGTTCAAGTCGTTCTCCGACGTCGAAAGGGAGGTCTCAACGCTATACGTGTGTAGGTACGAAGGCGAGGTTCAACCCGACCCCAGGGAGGTCACCGAGACCCGCTTCGTGCCAGTCGAGGAGATCGCCGGAGACCTAGCGTATGGACGGAGGCCGTATGCACCTGGCTTCAAGGTAGCGTTCCAGGAGTATGTCCGGCACTTGAAGCGGAAGGCCGCGCCGAGAAGCTTACCTTAACGCTGAACGGATGACCGGCATTCGTTTACCCCGGGTGTGAATATGGAGACATATGTCTAGTCCAGGGAAAAGCTTATATCCAAATGTCTGTATCAGATAGGCTTGTGTCGGTCAAATGGACGCGAAGGAAAGAGCTGTCGAGTTGCTAAAGAAG
>CAYRUY010000141.1:0-3190 GCA_964427455.1 uncultured Candidatus Bathyarchaeia archaeon
GTCTCCACCTCTTCGCCGGGGATGATGAGCAACTCCTGAGCCTCCCTGAGGGCTTCTCGGGCGCCCTCCAAGGTGTTATGGTCCGTGATAGCTAGACCGTCCAATCGCTTCGCAGAGGCGGCTTTCACAACCTGCTTAACGCTACTCTTGGAATCTGACCAGCTGGTGTGAACGTGGAGATCAACCTTCAACATCAGGCTCTCTGGCTCTCCGCGTGTGAAGAATCTCCGTTCTAGTCCGTGAAGGCTTGGAACCGTAAGGCTTCCTGCCCCTCATTAAGGTTTGCCCAGGCATCGGTCACCGTTCATTTGCGAGCGTAGCGAGTTGCGTTTGGGCAGAGCAAAGTGAAGCCGGTAAAGCGGCGTCAGGCGCGGTCCCTGATAGGTTTAGATGACCACGTAGCCGACCCACCAGAAACACTTGCCTACATGAACTTGCAGGTCAGTTGCTCGTGGCGCCAAGATGGAACGTGGCTGGTCGGCGTCGTAGTAGTTCTTAAGCACCTCATGCTTTGATCCATCAGGGAGCTCTCGCAGCTTGAAGGTATCTTCGATTCCCACTCGGGTCACTAGCTCTCCTCCGATTCCCGGTACGTAGACATTGTCGGCCATAAAGACGATGGCACCGGTGCCTAGCCGTCTGTGGAATCCGCGAAGAAATTCATCGATTCGTCTCTTTGGAACGTGGGAAAGCCAGAAGTTGGCAAGCCCTGTGTCAAACGTGCCCGGTACGGGTTCAAGCGTGTAAGCATCGCCTAAGCGGAATTCTACGCGGTCAGGTGCCAGCCCTTTTCCGCGAGCGATTGCAAGCATCTCAGGCGAGATGTCAATAGCGACGATACACCGAGCAGTTTCCGCCACGACCTCTGTCCAGAAGCCTGTGCCACAGGCAAGTTCGAGGACTCGACGCCCGAAAAGGGCGTCTTTCACAGCTGAAGTGATAGACGCCAACTCGCTTTGACGAACCGGATCGTCTCGATGGTAGACGCGCTCATACTCCTGCGCGAGACGACCGTAGTATTGTTCCAACATGCTCAGCTCGACCGAGGACGACTCTTAACCTTTGCGTGTTTGATGACTATCTAAGGCCCCAGTCGTTCTGTGGGTCGTGCTTCTCAACTTCCATAAGTTCTGTCCTAGGGGGCCCTTGCTACGAACGACGCTACATCCAACTACTACCCGTGTGTATCCATCTTGGTTTCCAGCCTTACCATCAGCTTTAAGGTGGCTCTCCTCTATCTGAGAGAGGTATTCTGGTTCGGTGAAGAGAGGCCGGATAGCCTTGAAGGGAAAGCCTAGGCTGGGCATAGTGGTTGACTCGAGCGAGGCTGGCAGCCGAGTTGTCAGCCGCCTTTTGAAGCTGGGTGTGGAGGTTAAGATGGAGAGGCTTCAGGTTGGCGACTACCAGTTAAGTGACAGGTTGATCGTGGAGCGGAAGTCAGCTTTAGACTTCCTCCGGTCTATCGCTGACAAGCGGTTGTTCAACCAAGCCCTTGAGATGGCTGAGAAGTTCGAGAAACGCGTCCTCATCGTTGAAGGCGGCCGTCTGTATAGTAGCAGTGGGTTCCATCCGAACGCGGTGAAGGGCGCCCTCTGCGCTATGGCTCTTAACTTCGGCATCTCGGTTCTCCAGACGAGGACGCCTGATGAGACCGCTGCGCTCCTCGCGGTCATGGCTAGACAGGAGCAAGTCGGAGTCAGGGGCATCTCTCTAAGGCCGAAACGGAAGGCCCCGAGCCTAAGTGAACGACAGGAGTACATCGTGGAGGCTCTTCCGGGGGTAGGCCCCAAGCTTTCAACGGCGCTCCTTCAACGCTTCGGAACCGTGGAGAAGGTCTTCGCGGCAAGCGAGCAAGAGCTTGAACAGGTAGACCTGATCGGGCCTAAGAAGGCGAAGGCGCTCAGAGAAGTGCTCTCGACATCATACGTTCCTTAGAAGAGGCGGGCTCCGGCTTGGGAACTCCATGGATCGAGAGCGTCCCCCTCATGGAAGTGAAGAATTCTTGAGCGAAAGGATAAGGTTTAAAGAGTCCTGTCCGCGTGTAAAAACCGGATGCTCAGGTATGGGGCAGGCCAAGTATAGGGCACGGATCTCGTCCAAAGGCCGCGTCGTGATCCCTCGTGAGGTAAGGGATAAGTACGGTTACCGGACTGGGGCTGAGCTCCTCATAACCCCCGTAGGTAAGGGCAGGCTCCTCGTCGAGAGGGTGCCGTGGCTCTCTGAGCTCTTCAACTTCCTCGACGACATCGAAGCTTAGGAGGCCTGAGCCTCGCAGGGAGCTTCTGAAGCCTCTGAGGGGAGCCTAAGACCCGACTACTTCTGCTAGCCCGGGTTCTACAGCAAGAGTCTGGGTTCTACCAGTCTGCTACGGAGCCGTCCTCGTGCAGTAGCCCGGGGAGATCCCGAGCCTTGTAGGGATACTTTTCCAGGGCTTTCTCGTTCAGCTCGATGCCCAGTCCTGGTCTGTCAGGCACCTTTAGGTAGCCGTTCTCAAGCTTAACCGGTTCCTTAACGACCTCGCTCTTAGGCGGCCTATCTTCTCGCGTGTACTCCTGGAGCGTAAAGTTGTGGATGGCTGCGTCTAGTTGGACGCAGGCGGCTGTGGCAACGGGGCTGAGAGGGTTATGGGGCACCACTCCGACGTAGCTGGCCTCCGCGAGAGCCGCGATCTTACGGCAGCTAGAGATGCCTCCGGCTAGGCATAGGTCAGGCCTGACCATGTGGCATGCGTTCGCGGCCAGGAGCGCTCTGAACTCGTATATCGTGTAGAGGCGTTCGCCCGTCGCGATAGGAATATGGATGTGTCTTGCCACCTCGGCCATAGCCTCGATGTTCTCAGGGAGGATAGGGTCCTCGAAGAAGAAGGGCCTGTACTTTTCAAGCTCTCTAGCCATCGTTATGGCTTCGAAGGGGCTGAGCCTACCGTGGGCGTCCAGGCAGATATCGACATCGTCCCCAACCGCTTCTCTAACAGCCTTCACCTGCGCCACAGCCGTAGCCATAAGCCTCGGGTACCGCATCCTCTCAAAGCCCTCCACGAACGGAGCCCACCTCACGGCCGTGTAGCCTTCCCTAACCGCGGCCTTAGCTCTCTCAGCTAGCTCTTCGGGCTCCCTGTCGCCAAGGTGAACGTAGACCCGAACCTTGCTCCTGCAGGGGCCTCCGAGAAGCTTGTAGACCGGAGCCTCAA
>CAYRUY010000142.1:0-3118 GCA_964427455.1 uncultured Candidatus Bathyarchaeia archaeon
GAAGGCGTTATCTCGAACATTCGATCCCACACGTCAGGCCTATGCGCGATGTTGCCGCAGCAGTTCTCGATCGCGATCTTCACGCCGTGCTTCTCAGCGTGCTCCACGATCGGCGGCCAGACCTGAGCGTAAACCTTCATGTTCTCCTCCACGCTGGCCGCGAGCCTCCCGACCCACGTGCTGACGACGGGCACCTCGAGCTGAGCCGCCGCTTCAATCATCTTCTTCACGTACTCGTTGTTCCGCCTCCGAACTGCTAGGTCGGGGTCCATGTTGTTCGGACACCAAGTCAGGCAGCTGATGATGACATCGCTGTTGGCGAGGGCCTTCTTGGTGCTGCCAGGCCCCTCCTTCAGGACCTTCTCAGCGTCGATCAGTGGGCTGCCGGGACCGGAGCCGATCTCTAAGGCTTGGAAGCCTTGCTTGGAAGCCCAAGCCGCGGTCTTGGCCAGATCGCCCAGCTGGCCGCCAACGAGGAAACCGACCTTCAACAGGTTCCACCTTGAAACGTGTGGGGCTACTCAGGAGACGGTCGGCTTATATCCCTTTCCTTGAAGATTGGAGCAGCTCGGTGATGGGGAGGAACGCGGGGCGTTGGCCGTGCGTTCAAAGCGCCTTTCTCCATGCTTCACCGTGCGTTTATCTGCACCAAAGGACTGTGGGGAAAGCGCCGGTTCAACCGAAGCTTGGAGCGGAAAGGCTCTGATCGAAACCTCTTCTTCCCCCTTCCATGATCGTGTGTCGGTGAAGAGGGTCCGAGGACGAGGACGCTGACAAAGCCGGTGCTAGCTCCAGACCAACTGAAGCCCCTCATTGTCAGCTTTCGCCGCTCTCTCGCAGTGCCTGTTCGACGGTTTGAGCCGCGAGCCTTAGGCTTTGGGCAGCATCCTCCGGCGGTGTGACGTTGATGAACATACCTGTGCTGTTCTCGAAGCCCGCCTGGATCGTCAACTTAGGATAGACCTCCATATGCCAGTGGTAGAGGTTGTAGCCTCCCGCGGAGGGGGCTATGTGAAGCCCGTAGCTATAAGGTGGGTCGTTCAGGACCTCCGCGAGGGAGCCGAGGCAGACCTTAATCGCGTTCGCTAAGCTGGCCTTCTCTCCGGCTTGAAGCTCTAGCGGGCTGCTCTGATGCCTCTTTGGGAGAACCCAGAACTCGAACGGGTAGACCGAGGCCCAGGGAGCAAGGGCGAAGAAGTCGGCGTTCTCGTAGATGGAGCGGTCTCCGCCCCTTTCCAGCTCGACGATCATACAGTGGGGGCACCTGCCGTTCTCCTCCCAGTAGGCCCTAGACGCTTCAAGCTCTTCAGCGACGAGCCTAGGGACCATCGGCATGGCGATCGTCTGGCTGTGAGCATGAGACAGAGAGGCCCCGGCTTCTTCGCCGTGGTTTCTGAACACCGCCACGTAGGCCCACCTGGAGAAGCTTGTGATTCTGTCCATGTAGGCATCGATCACCAAGCGCAGCTGCGAAAGCCTTGC
Organism: uncultured Candidatus Bathyarchaeia archaeon; assembly: GCA_964427455.1. Taxonomy (GTDB): domain Archaea; phylum Thermoproteota; class CALKCG01; order B24; family JAWCPE01; genus JAWCPE01. The sequence goes on from CAYRUY010000142.1 coordinate 1,483, forward strand.
CGCCGCAGGATGTTCATTATGCCTAGGGGACTCTATGACGACCTCGTGGGCGCCGACGCCGTCCCGCCTCACAGCGAACTCCTCGCTTGGAAGGATCACGGCTTCGCGTGACCTCAGAGCCGGGTAGAGGTTTGGGAAACACCTCACAAGCCAACCGGTCTCGCGAGGGCCCTCCGTGGGGTCAGAGGTCTTCCTTACCCCTCCGTTCGCAGGCAGGTACAGGAGCGTGGCTGGAGGCGTCTTGGCCTCGTTTCCCGGGCAGAAGGGGCAGGCCGTCGAACCGGGTCTCTCAGCCCATTTCCGCGCGAAGTCAGTAGGCCTCTTCGCCCTCTCAGACGCGAAGACCACCCAACGGTCGAGGAGGTAATCTTTCCTGATCTCGTTCGCCATTGGCAGCCCTTTACCTCAGAGAGGCGTCGCGTGATTTAGCCATATCGTTGATGAAGGGCTCTGACAAGCTGTCGTTGGTTAAGGTAGGGCCTGACCTTCAGCGGCTTCCGTGAGAGACGGTTGATGAACGCTTATAGCAGGCTGCAAGCCGATAGGCGGTCATGGAGTACGTGAACCTAGGCCGAGCAGGCGTGAAGGTTTCTCGAATCTGTCTGGGCTGCATGTCGTTCGGGAACGCGGCTGAATGGATGATCGAGGTTGACGAAGCGAGGCCGATCGTTGAGCGCGCCCTAGACCTAGGCGTCAACTTCATCGACACCGCGAACGTCTACTCGCGGGGCCGCTCAGAAGAGATCCTAGGCGAGCTCCTGAAGGGCCGCCGCGACGAGGTTGTGGTCGCGACGAAGGTCCACGGCGCCATGGGTGAGGACCCGAACGACCGTGGGCTTTCAAGGCTTCACATCTTTCAGCAGATCGCCGGGTCGCTGAAACGCCTCGGAACAGACTACGCCGACCTTTACCAGACACATCGGTGGGACTACGAGACGCCGGTCGAGGAGACGTTGAGGGCGTTGAACGACCTAGTCAGGCTGGGAAAGGTACGGTACATTGGGGCGTCAAGCATGTACGCGTGGCAGTTCGCGAAGGCTCTGTGGACGAGCGATAGGCTAGGCCTAGAGAGGTTCGTCAGCATGCAGAACCATTACAACCTCTGCTACCGCGAGGAGGAGCGAGAGATGATCCCGCTCTGCAGGGACCAAGGGGTGGCGTTGATCCCTTGGAGCCCCCTCGCCAGAGGCTTCCTCACAGGCAGGTACAAGCGAAACGAGGCGCCTGACAGCCCGCGGCTCAGGTCTGACCGATGGTTGAAGGAGCGCTTCTTCCGACCTGAAGACTTCGATGTCGTCGAACGCGTAGAGGAGCTTGCGAAGGAGAAGGGCGTGAGCATGGCTCAGGTCGCCCTTGCGTGGCTGCTCGCGAAGGGCGTCACCGCGCCGATCATAGGCGCCACAAAGGTTCAACACGTCGAGGAGGCTGTGGCGGCGCTGGACGTACACCTTACCGTTGAGGAGACGCGACGGCTAGAGGAGCTGTACAAGCCGCATCCGGTACTCGGCCACACCTAGCCACAACGAATACGAGCGACAGGCATGGTTCAGCACACGACCCCTGTCTGCCCAGAGATAGGCCTCCGGTACCCCGGTTCAGCTCATCGATCGCGTGAGATGACTCTCTTCATCGGCCC
>CAYRUY010000143.1:0-3041 GCA_964427455.1 uncultured Candidatus Bathyarchaeia archaeon
AGTTCAGATACTTCAGGGATGAGTTTGAGAGACGAGGAGCCCTAGACCACCTGACCATGTTCGTGAACCTTGCCGACGACCCTGCCATCGAGCGGCTGATCACACCTCGCATGGCCTTGACCTGCGCCGAATACTTTGCTTTCCACGAGGGTGCGCACGTCCTGACCATCCTGATAGACATGACGAACTACGCTGAGTCCCTTCGTGAGATCAGCGCCGCTCGGGAAGAGGTTCCAGGCAGGAGAGGCTATCCAGGGTATCTCTACACGGACCTCGCCTCGCTGTACGAGCGGTGTGGCAGGCTGCACGGAGGGAAGGGCTCGCATACCGTCTTCCCGATCATTACGATGCCCCACGACGATATCACGCACCCACTGCCCGACCTCTCCGCGTACATCACTGAGGGCCAACTCATTTTGGACAGAGGCATGCATAGGAAGGGCATATATCCCCCGATGGATGTGTTGCCGAGCCTCTCAAGGCTGATGAGGACGGGCATCGGGAAAGGACATACCCGTTTCGACCATCGAGAGGTCTCAGATTGCTGCTACTACGCATATGCGGAGGGGAAGGCATTGAGGGACCTCGTCGCAGTGGTAGGCGAAGAGAGCCTGACGCCGAGAGACAAGCTTTACCTCAAGTTTGCGGACAGCTTTGAGAGACGCTTTGTGAACCAGGGCCTGTATGAGGAGAGAAGCATAGAGGAAACCCTGGACCTAGCATGGGAGCTCCTCTCGATCCTGCCTGAGGGCGAGCTTAAACGCGCTGACCCAGACACGATCAAGTGGGCGAGGGATCAGGGCAAGCTAAGGGCTCCAGCGATAGGAGGCGCGTAGGCAGCAGAGCCAACCTGAGGGCGCCGCACGCTCCTTTACTGTTCCTCAGACTAGGAGCTGCCTAGGTCAGCAGCTGTCATCAGCTGAAGCTGAGGAGGTTTCTTCGTTATCTCTGACATTCTGACGCCCAACAGGACCTTGAGGCCTTTCTCTCCTGCGATGTCCACAAGCCGCTGTGTGATGATTCCGTCGAAGACGACCGCGTGGGGCTGCTCGAAACTTGGCAGCTTCTCAGCCAACTCACTGACAGGGATGCGAGCGATCGCCTCGCCCTTCTCGTTGAAAAGGACAGCTTCGAGCGTGTCTTTCAGCTCGTGAAAAGCGTCGATGACGGGTTGCGGAAGGGCGGGCGGGGCCCCTGTTGAGGCCTTCACTGGCACCTTGTCCCTTAGGGCCTTAAGAACGTCCCTCGGCGTAAGTTCTTCGACCTCCTTGCCCGAGGGGGCTCTCGCAACGTAGTCAACCTTCGCCACTTGCAGGAGCTCTTTCATGATTAGGTCGCCGCCCCTGTCGCCGTCCAAGAACGCGGTCACCTCTCTCTTCTCCTTTGTCAGCTTGATGATACTCTCAGGTATCTTAACGCCCTCGATCGCGATGACGTTCTTTACCCCACAGCGGAGTAGGTTAATGACGTCAGCTCGGCCCTCCACCACGATTATGCTGCTTGAGGAGCCCACCTCAGGCCCGGCGGGCAGTTCATCGGGGCCGAACTCCTCAACGCCGAGGGCCCGGCTTCCTTCGGAGAGCTCCCTCATTATGTTCTCGACGCTGGTTATCGACTCGATGTTCCAGTCCCTGAGGATCGCACGGGCACGTTCTATGATGGCTTTCCGCTTTGTCTCCCTGACATCCTCTATCCTGTCCAGCGAGACCTTGGCGGCGCATGGACCTATCCTGTCGATGCTCTCCACACCTGCTGCGATCAGGGCCACGGAGACGCGGTCCAGCGTCGTCGGGATCGAGATCTTTCCCGTGGTCCTGTCTTGTCTGGTGTGAAGGTCAACCTCAATCCTACCTATCCTCCCGTTCTTTTGAAGCTCTCTGAGGTCGAGCTCTGGGCCGAAGAGACCCTCCGTCTGGCCGAAGATGGCGCCAACCACGTCAGTCTTCTCAACCACGCCTTCGACATCATACCCGGCCCTGACGACATATTTAGTCACCACACTCGGAGAACGATCCAATTCTACACCTTCCGTTGAACCCGAAGCGAGCTGTAAGGGTGATATGACGAACCTTACCTGATTCGCCGTCTATAGGGCTGCGGTGCTAATTAACCTTTCACTTGACAGTCATGTTCCGCATAGAGCGCATGACACCTTAGGGACAGCAGGGCAAGTCAAGGAACGTTCGGCGAACACTCAGCCATGTTCTCCTGTCGCGGCCCTTTCCAGGTGTTCGCCGAGGCCCTGGATATCCTTGACCTCGCCCCGCATCAGAGCCGACAGGCGCTCCCTATACGCAAGGTCAACTTTCACTCCTTGACGCTCCAACGTTTCGCGAAGAAACCTGGCTAGGCGCTCTCCCGCTGCATCGAAGTCCGTCAGGACGATCACCTTCAGTCTCGTGTCGATTCCCTCAACGAAATCAAGGAGGCGAGAACTCGAAGACTTGGCACATAGGATGGCGCCGCGAACACCGAGAGCCCTTAGGGCTTCCAAGTCTCTCCTTCCCTCCACCACCAAGGCAGCACCCCCAGCCGCCTCAGCATTCAGCCTCTGGATCAACTCGGAAACGCGCTCAAGCCTATCCTCGTCCAAGGTCCTTCGGAATACTGGTTGGCGATCGCTTTCCTGGGCATAGCGGCCTCGCCCGCGGCTCCGTCGAACCCTCAGAGAAGATGGGCGCGTTCTAGCCAAGAGAGCCCACCCTGTCGATTTGGTTGACGCAGTGACTCTGCTTAGGGATTCTACCGGCCAACCGTCTTCCAGCCGTTGTGCAAGCACCCCCACCGTCTTGCGATCAGGATCGGTGGGCCATCTTGGTGGGCGTGTGTCCGCATACGACTAACAACTCGGCTTCATGGATGGACGCTGCGTCCTTCTCAGCTAGCACTCTCTCATATGGGAGAGTTGACGCCCACCGCTCAAGTGTCCGAGAGGAGGCAATAAAAGGCTTCGCTTCGTCCGTGCTGTGAGGCCCTCTTCCGGCCTTTGCCGAGGCCTGTCCCATGCTTGGGTTGACCCTCCCTTCATTGAACGGCTGCGA
>CAYRUY010000144.1:0-3033 GCA_964427455.1 uncultured Candidatus Bathyarchaeia archaeon
GGAGTACCACGCCATCGAGGCGTTCGCCCGCTATCCGTTGCAGCGCTCGGCCCACACCGCAGCGCAACTGACCACGGCTGAGAACGAAACGTAGGGGTTCTGGACCAAGGGTCTGGTTCCAGATTATGCTGGGTCGTCTTGCAGCAGCAGCGCGCTTCCATGAAGCCGCGAAGGATTACCTTAAGGGCTGACCATTCCTAGCGGCGGCACTTTCCGCTCGTAGAACGGGTTCTCGTAGAGGTCTAGGCCTAGCAGGACGCGAGGATGAGTCTTCAGTACCTCAACGACTATGTTGCCTAAGAACCTCTTCGTATCATATTGGCATAAGATCCTCGCAGGTCGGTTCCTGAACGCTGTGCTCAACCTAGCCTCATACTCCCAGAAGGCATCCATGTTCCTTATGTCCTGCAGTATCCAAGTCATCTCGCCTGTACCCCTAAACCCTGTATAGCCTTCTTTCAAGGCCTCGTCTACAGCCGAGGTGAGAAACGTGATCATCGCGGCCGCGTCGAATTCCCCTTCTCGAAGATAGGCCTGCTTCTTCGTGATGATGCTGAGCTGGCCTGACATCAGATATCTCCCAACGTCCACGCCATGCATGAGAAGGCCCGCCTTGATCTCCGCAACCGTGTTCTCATCCGCGACGTAGAGGCACTTCTCCCCCCTATCGAGGCCCTCCTTGAGGAACGGCAGGACGATCTGGAACTGCTCCATCTTGTTCTCGTAGAAGGAGCAGAGATGCTCTCCCGGCTTCAAACGGTCTTCTATCATGCTGAGACTCGTTGTTTGAGTCATAGGCTAAGGATCGGCTGGTTGATCGACAGATATATCCTTTGCTCATCAAGGCTGCAGCTTGACCACTTTGACAGGTATATCCTTCAGTTCCGGAGATAGCCTCGGCAATGTCAGCAGGTTGACGGGAGCCTCGGAGAAGTGGAGAGGAACCGCGATTATGCCCTCCGTTGAATCTTCAGATATCCTGCAACGAAGCCTGATCGAGCGCTTCGTCAGCTTCGACTCCAACTCGACGAGGTCGCCCTCCCAGACGCTCAGCCTCTCTGCATCTCTAGGGTTTATCTCCGCGAAGGCTTCAGGGCAGTCTCGGTCTAGGGTCTTCGATCTACGCGACATCGTGCCGGTGTTGTAGTGGCCATCCAGCCTGTGCACCGTAGCCCAGTAAGGATACGCTGCGTCAGGTAGAAACTCTGGAGGCAAAGGGTGGAAGTGAACGGGGATAAACCTGTAGACCTCGTCGGGAAACGATGGAAGCCTGACCCCCTCCGTCCTCACGCTCTCGTACGTGAGGTCGAAGAACCTTGGATGCCGCTGAGAGAGCTCATTGAACACCTCTGCCACGGAGCCGTAGCAGAACTCGTCGGGGTTGGAGCCGAGCTTCTCCAACACCCTTCTTGCAAGCTCAGCTATGATCTGCCAGTCTTCCAGCGAGTCGCCGAAAGGCTTCCCAGTCCGCGCGCTTCTGCGAAGAACCCGCTCGTCTCCTACAACCGTGCCTTCAGACTCGTGGACGGTCGCAGAGGCGAAGACGATGCTGGCCAGCTCCCTCCTCACTGAGCCCTGCCTCATCCTGATCGCGTTGTTTCTAGTCGTCGAATCTTGGACGATAACCTGAGCGTTCTCCGTACGCTTCCAGAACTCAGCCAAGCCAGGATGGGAGACCGCTGGGTCCTCTTTCACCACGTAGAGGAGTTTGAACTCCTCGCTGTATCTCTCAGCTATGCAGTCCTCGGGTATGAGCCTGAAGCACTCCCTGACCCTGTCCGGTGTTAGGCTTCGATCTTCGAAGACGTAGGCAGGGATCTGTATCACCTCGTGGACGCCTTGAACGTTCATCTTACCTCTCAGGTATCGAGGCGTTGTGCCGCAGAGAAGCCCTAGGTTGTTGAAGGCATAGGCCACATCCACGCCGTCGATTGTCTGGGTCAAGGCGACCCCGCCGATAAGCCTCGGCTCATGAGCTTTGCCGAGGAGCCCGGCCACCTCGTCTAGGAGTCGTTCATCAACCCTAGTGTGCCTCTTCACGTACTCACCCGTGTAGGCTTCCACGACCGCGCTGTAAGATTCGAAGCCTTTAGTCCGTTCCCGTACGAAGCGGCTCTTCTCAAGCCCTCTCTCAAGGATCTCGTGGGCGATCGCGTTGAAGATGAGCACGTACTCCCGCAGGTCGATCGCGACGTGGACATCTGATCCTTGAGCCGTCCTGGTTCTTCTAGGGTCGATGGTGACAAGCCTCGTTCCGTAGGTTTGCTTCGCTATTGTGAGTTCTCGCCAGAACTTGGCGTGGTGCGTTGAGGGGTTGCTGCCCGCTATCAAGACTAGGTCTGCGTTCCTGAGGAAGTCCTCGTAGGGGCCGGAGGTAGGGTCGCCGAACTGTCTCCGGCTTGCGACGTAGGACTGGTAGTGACATAGCCTTATGCAGGTGTCGAGGGATAGGCCTAGGAGCTTCACCAGCTTCGTCAACAGGTACGCGGGTTCCAGGAACACATCGCCGCCGTAGACGACCTTGACCGCCCCTGGACCGTATCTGCGAACGACGTTCGCGATGTTCTCCGCAGCCGCCTCCACGGCCTCTCCGAAAGGTACGGGTTGATAGGCTCCGTGCTTCCTGATCAGGTGATGCTTCAGTCTATCCACGTGGAAGGTCTCGGCCTGAGTTGCGCCAAGCCTGCAGAGGGGCGTTGAAACGTAGCAGTTCGCGCTGCAGTATTGGCAGATAGAGTCCATCTCATCAGCATCCGTTGCGCCGCGCCGCCGAAGCCTGCCTTCCGGAGGCCTCTGGATGTTAAAAACATGGCGACAGCACCGACCGCCCACTGAACCGTTAGGTCTAAGAGCTTAGCCGCGCGGGTTATCGAGGCTCTGAGGGTTCTGTAATGGACACGTTCGACGCGATTCGGGCTAGGCGAAGCGTAAGAGCCTATCGGCCAGACCCTGTGCCAGACGAGGTCGTACGGAAGCTACTTGAGGCTGCGAGACTGGCACCCTCGGCTATGAACGCTCAGCCTTGGCGGTTCA
>CAYRUY010000145.1:0-3022 GCA_964427455.1 uncultured Candidatus Bathyarchaeia archaeon
ACCCGAACCTTGCTCCTGCAGGGGCCTCCGAGAAGCTTGTAGACCGGAGCCTCAAGGTGCTTCCCGGCTATGTCCCAGAGGGCTATGTCCACGGCGCTTATCGCACCGTTCAGGACCGGGCCGCCGCGGAAGAAAGCGTTCCGGTACATCGCCTGCCAGTGATGCTCTATGGCGAGAGGATCCTTCCCCTTCAGGTATCGCTCCAGCTCCCTTATGGCGGCTTCCAGGGTCTTGCTCTTCCCTGAAAGCCCCGCCTCCCCAAGCCCTGTAATATCCTCGTCCGTGTGAACCTTTACATAGACCCAGCCACCGGCCAAGATAGTCTCAAGCCCGGTGATCTTCAACGGAGATCAACTCCGAAAGCCGTATGGCGGCCAACATGAGATTTAAGGCTTGACATCAAGACCGAAGACACCGTTACCTTAAGTTCTGTTCATGCCAGCTTCAGACCGAGGCCGGGGATGTCCTTAAGTCAGCGAGAACGACTCGCCCTTTTGGAGAATACCCCTGCCATACATAGAAGTAGCCCGATAACGGCTACAAGGCCGCCTACCAGTATTACAAGAAGGTTACCTTCGGCAGCGGAGAGGATGAACAGGCCGCGCAGGAGGAGTACGAGACCCTGCCATGCCATATTCAAAGGTTCGGTCTCTTTCGCCAGCTTACCGAGTCTTAGCTTTGTCCGTTTCCCCCTGGAAGTGGCATGCGTACTACGGGAGAAGGTGCCCGCGTTCAATAAAGGCAGTTGCTTGAGCAAGAAAAACGTAAGAGTCAGCTTGTCCCATTCACTCGCCCCTCTCAAACAGCAAGTAATGGTTGACACGGTATGCCATTGGTCCCGCACCCATGCCAGCCGCTTGATAGGTGTGGAGCCCCCAGCCATTCTTCTGCCATTCCTCAATCGTCTTACCGACATCCTTATGGTCGTCTACTTGCACGCATTTCCATTCTTTCACCTCAACCTCACCTCCGTTCCCGCCGTGGGATTGGCCAGTCTGGTAAAGGTCTTTCGATCTGGAAGCCCTTAACACGCTAGTGTTGCTTGACTATGACTTCGCAAGTTCGACTTCGCGTTTTCTAGCCGCAAAGTAGGGCTTGGCTTGAGCTGGAATGAATAGAGTTTCGTTTCACCATGCTTTACCGTGCGTGAGGATATACCCGACTGTAGCTTTCCGTTCAACGAGCCGCACGACTAGCTGTCACCAGCTTTGGCCTCTGCGTAGTGACTCGTTGGCGCCTGATCTCGGGCCTTGCCGGTGGCGGTGTGCATCTGATCTTGTGCATCAGTCTTATAATCAGATGGCGCGGGGTCTGGACGATGATCTAGGATGGATATTAAGGCGCTCTTCGAGTACAACTGGTACTGTCGACGTAAGTTCCTTGAGAGCATCGAGAAGCTTCCGTGGGAGAGGGTCGTCGAGAACCGTGAAGCGAGCTTCAACTCTATGCGGAACATCTTCCTCCACAGCCTCGACGCGGAGCAGTACTGGCTGAGGCGCCTCGCCGGCAGAAAGATAGGCGAAGCGCTCAGGCGCAACTACGACCGAGAGTTCCCAAACATCGAAGCGATGAGAAAACACATGGACGAGGTCGAAGCCGAAAGCCGAGCCTACCTCGCGAAGCTCGGGCCAAAGGACCTCCAGAAGCCTCCCGGATGGCTACGCACAAAACGGTACCGCGTCGAAGACGTACTGATGCACGTGGTCGAAGAGGAGATACACCACAGAGGCGAACTCCTCTGCCTCATGTGGCAGATCGACGTTGAACCGCCCCACAGAGACTGGCTTGACCGGATCACCGAGAAGCCATCAAGGTAACCCGCCGTGGAAGACCGGACTCATACAGGCTATACGGGAAGCTCTTTCGTGCGCGCTCCAATCCGCGGACGGATACCTTCATCTCGCAATAGCCGCTGTGTTCGATCCCCAGGTCCTAGCTAAGATTACAGATAGATCGCAAACTTGCACTCCTGCGCTCCGGATATAGCTGACTGTAGAAGCTCAACCCTCAAAGGTCTTTCGAGAACGGTCTCCCACCATTTCTTAACGAATCCCTTCGAGCAATGACAATAGGTCGGCGAAACCACTAGGCTATCGTCAGTTGACCTGAACAGACCGCAATAACACCTTATCGAATACGGCGGCGAACGCGGCGTATAATACTGAGAAATCACGTCCCCTTCTCTCTCAAGCCTAGTACCTGGGACGGGATTCCGCTGCTCCGCGGCCAGGAAATCATCTATGCTCTTGTGCTTTCTGCGCCTGGATTTAGCGTCTCGTATCACCTTCGTGTTCCGCGAGGCGCATATGTAACCGCAATTCTCCATGATTTGACCCTTTGTCCTCTCATCCGCCAGCGCGTCCAGTCTGTCCATCGCATCCTTCACCCATTTAGCCACCTTACTCTTGCTAGTACCAGCCGTTATCTGTCCACTACCCTCCATAACCTTCCCCCTTACCGTTTCTCCAGCAAAACGCTCCAGATTCTCTCCTATCATCTTTATGCACATAACGTCTGTTTTCGTCATACGAAACCCCGCTCTCTCGCGTTCGACAAAAGACGTGTCTCTTTCGTCTCAATAAAAGTCTTTCGGACAACTCCTGACTAGGGAGATCACAGAGCTTAGAGCTATCCAAGAGACTAAGGGCTGCCGCGGAAACCTAGCGCGGACATGCTCTGATCGAGAGCCCTCCTCTTGCCAATGTCGCCCTGCTCGGTCTCTACGTGAGTGCGCCCATCACCGCGTTAGCGCATAGCGTCAACAGCCTATCGGGCGGAGAGGGCTGCGTTGTGAAGAGCACGTACGTGACCTCCCATTCAGGGTCAGCCCAGACCGCTGTGCCCGTCGCCCCTGCGTGCCCGTAAGCCCTCGGAGACGTGAGGTTCCCGAAGATAGGCCACTCAGTCGGGTTTTTCAGGTGCCATCCGAAGCCCCAGCCGTTCGAAAGCCTGACCTCTTCCGGGATAGACCTCATCCCTATGATCTGGTTCCGTGTCATAGCGGCAACCGTAGCCGGGCTGA
>CAYRUY010000146.1:0-3015 GCA_964427455.1 uncultured Candidatus Bathyarchaeia archaeon
TTCGGTTACGCCCTCAGCTAGCACCAGCACTTTCGTCATGGGACTCCTCCAACTCGCCCGAATACCAGACCTCTCCAAGCGGCAAGCCTTCTTCAAGCATTCTCTCGACTTTTTTCTTATCTTTCACTGTGCTTATTCTAGTAGCGCCACCCGTTTTCGTGACCAAACGGAGTTCTTCAGGTGGAACCCTGTTTACGAGGTACGGCGAATGGGTTGTTAAGATGACCTGGCATGGGGCCTTCCTGCAAAGGTCAACGATGGTTTCGAAGAGGTAGGGGTGAACACAGTTCTCAGGTTCTTCGAAGGCTATCACCGTGCCTCCGACGTAGAGCGCCGTTGTAAACGCTAGGACTCTTAAGGTTCCATCTGAAATGTTTGAGTATCTGAGAGGCTGTGGGATCGACTGTTCCCTCACGGCTAAACAAACATTTTCACCCGATCCTACTGGTGGCACGTTTATCTCTTCAATCTCAGGGATCAAATCCCTTATAATGCCCTCAACAACCAGAAACTTTTTTCTATCAAAAGTTAGCAGTGTGTGAAGGACTTGAGCCAAGTTTGACCCGTTTCGCCTTAGCTCCAGACTGAAGCCAGAGGACGCGATAGACCTAACCTCGTCCGGGGTAAATGAGTATGTCTTAATCCCATCTATGATATCTTTCACCTCTTTTATCAGGCGATGAGACTGATCGGGAAGGAACGCGAGGATTGAACGGTAACTGTCAGGTGCATGATGTACACCATCCTTCTCAGAATCCGTAAAGTATTTCACGCTACCTTCTATGTTTCTGTTCAAGAGAGTCTCTTTTTCAAGCATGACCTTTTCCGTAGATATGATTGCCTTGGGGCTAATCGATATCTCGTACGACAAACTATGGCCATCGATTTTCATGCGTATTCCTAACTTTAGGTCTGTGTTTGATCTATGAAAGAGCTGTTCAATCGACTCCATCTTCAGGTCTGACTTGGACGTGTCTCTGACATCTTTCGGCTGTCCCAACTTACTCAAGAGGGTGAGGGCTCTAACTACGTTGCTTTTTCCGCTCGCGTTCAACCCGACTAGAACTATGAGCTGTCCAAGCGGGATGTTTACTTTCTCAAGGGAGAGGAAGTTCTCTGCGTTGAGTTCTTCTACCCAAACGTTTTGGTCAGACATCTCAGGGCGGCTCCGATGTGGGCTTGCTTTGCCCGTTGCCTGAACGTAGGCCGGGTAGAGACATAAGGGTTGCCCTTGCATTGAATGTTCGGCTTTAGGCCCTGACGGCGGGCTCACCACAGGCCTTCAACCTCCGGTACTTCTCTATGGAGCGTAGGTAGAGGTTGAAGTTTCCGAGGCTCATCTCAGGTGGGACGCCTCCGGCGCACATGAGAATGTAGCCGCCGCCCGGCTGCCCTATTCGGGCTCGGTCCTCTATGTGCTTCTGAAGTTGCTCCGCGGACATAACTCCTATGTCTCGCGTGATGCCTCCCATCAATGTAACCTTCTCGCCGAAGCCTGTCTTAAGACGGGCTAGGTCCATGTTGTCCGCTGGGTCGAGCGGGTCTATGGAGTCGAATCCCGCATCGACGAGGTCTTTGAAGAGCGGCATCACGTTTCCATGCGAGTGGAGAAACGCTTTCGCATGCTTCCTGTGGATTCGCCGCGCGACCTCTTCGTGCCAGGGCTTGTAGAGCGTCCTGTACTTCTCTGGCTTGAAGAGGGGGCTTCGGGCCTCGCCTAGGTCTTCGGTCATCCAGACCGCGTCGAACGGGGCCTCGTCGAGAACCATCTCTGTAAGCTCCATCAAGGGTTTGAAAGCTGCCTCCGTGAGCTTCGACGCGAACCCTGGGTCGGACGCTACGTCCTTAAGGTACTGCTCTAGTCCGCGGAGGTACATCCATGGGGTCTCGAAGGCTCCCTTGATCTCGGTCATCATGAAGTAGCCCAGCTCCTTGAGAGCCGCTGCGTCCCTCGCAAGCTGTCGAATCTTCGGCTTGAACGCCTCTAGGTCCACGGGCTCCAAGTAGGCTAGGTCCGTCTTCCGCTTGACGGGGCTATAGAGGGGCTTCGCGAAGTAAGGGCTCTTCCGCCAGTACTGGAGGCCTCCGAAGGGGTTCCTAGCGATGATATGGTCCACTTCATCCAGGACGACCTGCTCGAAGATTCCTGGGCCGCCGGGGAAGCCGGCTGTCGGTAGATTCGCTATGTCCGAGTTGAAGAGACGACTGGTGAAGACCGTCTTCTCAACCGCGTTCGCCTCGTGATACCGTTCGCCAAAGAAGCGAGCCTGAGCCTCTATAGAGCTGAAGCCTCCCCAGAAAGGAATCATGTCGGGCTCTACGTGCTCCAGGGCCTTGAACACCCTCTCCCTAGGCTCCAATCCGTTCAAACCCCTCGGTTGAAAGCATCTACGGTCCATCCTTAAGCCTTAAGACTTGCTGTCCAGGGCGCGATCAACGGTGCTCGGCAAGAGACCCCTACCCATCTGCTTAGCATACTCGCTACCCATATGAGCGGATACCGCAAGAACCGTTGACGCGAGCGTGTAGAGATACTGTTCGACTACTACCTTAGCAGCAAAGTCGCGCCTTGAAGCCTCGAGGAGATCTAGTCGATCCAAGCTCTCAGGCATTTCTATGCTAATCGAGCCAAACCTTCTCCGTCTTACAGGATTACCTGCTGCCTTCGAAGCACCTTCCTGAGCTGGTCAACGTCCAGCCTCCTCGGGGTTACGCCCGCTTCGATGGAAAGGGCGGCGGCGGTTCCCGCTGCTTGTCCTGTAGCCATGCAGTATGGCATTACACGAATCGATCCATGCGCCTTGAAGTCTGTCGAGACGGGGCGGCCTGCCACAAGCAGATTGTCGATTCTCTTCGGGAGAAGAATGCCGTAGGGGATGCCGTAGGAGCCTCCCGTCTTCGGCCCCAGTCCTTCCTCTATCGCTCCTCCTCCCTTGGGGTCGTGGATATCCACCCCGTAAGCGCACCTGGCGATGGCATCAGGGAACTCCCTCTCCTCCACGACGTCGTCAACGG
>CAYRUY010000147.1:0-2971 GCA_964427455.1 uncultured Candidatus Bathyarchaeia archaeon
AAGGAGTTCGTCGAGCGCTGCGTCAAGTTTGGCCGCCGCTATACACTCGACAGGTGGCAGCCTGGTATCTTCAATGTGGGCCCCGTGAGAATGGTCTTCATCCCAAAGAGGGGCTTCGACCTACTGGTAGAGCGTATCCCACCGGATGACTACGAGGATGTGGGCAGGGAGGTGGCGGAGATCACGCGGTCTATTGCCCTCTTCCAAAGCCACATCGACACGGCGAAGCAGTGGGAGCTGGCTCTCCAGATTATGTCCGATAGTGGCCTAGGTCAGTTCTTCATGAATGGCAAGGAGTTCATACAGGTCCTCGCCCCGGCTATGCCGTCTGAGATGATGAGGGCCTATATCGAGACGGTCCTAGGGGCTAAGCTCGAAGCGATAAGGATGAAGATAGACGTGCAGCTCTTTAGGATCATACCCGCCTCCTGAATAGACCCGATCGAGGCGATTCAACTCTGAGCGCTCACGGCCGGATGCTGTATTCTGTTTGATCTGGCTCAGATCCGAATTCGCTTGCATGAGCCTAGTCTATTCTGTTGAAAAGGTATGAATAGGGGTTTTTTTCGCCAGAGAGACGGAAATCTTAAGTAGAAGGGGCAAAACCTCCCACACTGGCCCGACTTATGATACAGGCAGCTAGAGACCTAGAGTCCTTCCTCGAGAGCGCAGAGATCAGGAACTACGTGGACCTGATAAACTCTAGGCTTGACGAGGTCGCAGGCGAGCAGTCTCACGGGATTGAGGTCGCGGCGAGGTATGCTCTCGCAGGCGGGGGGAAGAGGGTGAGGCCCCTCCTCGCCGTCATAGCCTGTGAAGCTGTCTGCGGCGACGCTAGACCGGCGATCCCCGTCGCAGTCGCCTACGAACTCGCCCACACGGCCTCGTTCATACAGGACGATATCATAGACCGGTCGGAGAGACGGCGAGGCCAACCGTCCGTATGGACGCTCTGGGGGATCGAAGGCGCCATCCTGGTCTCAGACCTCCTGATCTTCGAGATCTTCAGCCTCCTCTCCGAGTATGAGCGGCTAAGCCTTCCGCAGAGGCCGCTCTACCAGCTGCTGAGGCTCATAAGGGACTCTGCGAAGGACGCGGCCCACGGAGAATTCCTAGACGTTGCGCTGAGACGGAAGAGAACCGTGACGGTTGAGGACTACCTCGAGATGGTTAGGCTCAAGACGGGGACACTCCTAGCCGCGCCTGCGGCTGCGGGCGCGATAGTTGGCGGAGCCTCCACGGAGCAGGTTGAGGCCCTCTACGACTTCGCCGAAAGGATAGGGTGCGCCTACCAGGTCCAAGACGATGTGCTCGATGTTATGGGGGACGAGGAGAAGGTGGGCAGTCCCGCCTCTATGGACCCGAGCGGGAAGGCAAACATCGTGATGGTTCACGCGTTGGCGAACGGAAGCAGGTCTGAGACAGTGTTCCTGAGGGGGCTTGCGAGGAAGAGGAGCATCTCTAGGGATGAGGCGAGTAGGGCCAGGGCCATCTTCCGTAGGCTGGGCTCTTCGGTCTTTGCTCGTGAACTTGCCACCAGGTTAGCTGACGAGGGGCGAGCGCTCCTCTCTTGTCTCAGGCCGAGCAGACCCAAGGACGCGCTGACCGAGCTGTCTTACGTCGCGGTTCGGCGTTACGCCTAGTCTAGGCTTGGCTCACGCCTTGTGAGCACCGTGATTCCATGCTCTGTTATGGCGTATGGAAGCTCAGTTGAATCGAAGTTGGTTAGGCCCATCTTCGAAACCCTCATGAACTGCCGGAGCTTCTTCCTCTCGATCCTGGAGTAGAGCTCGATGACGCCCTCCGAGGTGTGTTTGGCGACGAACTCATTCATCTGGCCATGTATCCCCTTGTGCACTACTCCCATCCCAACGTAGTTGCTCTTCTTGCAGAGCCCCTGAAGCTTCAGCACCAGCCTGTGGATGTCTAGGTAGCTGAGAACCTGGATCAGGGCTGAGAAGGATTCTAGGACGACCCTCGCCGGTCTGTTAGGCTTGAGGACGCTGACCTCTCTCTCGATGGTTCGGAACATCTCTAGGAGCCTCTGTAGCTCGAAAGGCCTCTCTAGCCAGTATTTCTCTTTGCCTCTCTCTCCTGACCTCGCCGAGTAACAGTCGACCAGCATGAGGTCCAGCCGATCCTCGTAGGGCTTGGTGTTCCAACCGAACCTGGCCATGTTTCCTCTGATGGTCTCTGGGTGATGGTCGTAGCAGAAGTAGACGCAGACATCGCCGGACTTGAGGCCCTCCCAGATGAACTGTTGGCAGAACGTGGAGGCGTCGTTCTCTGGGTCGTTGAACAACGCGACCGTCAGCCTCGCTGGAACGCCGCCTCTCAAGGCCTTATCCAGCTCAGCGATGCCTGTCTTGAACCTGTGTGGTCCCTGCAACGCGACGAGCTGGGAAGCCCTGCCTCCGGCTCCTATGCGCATACCTGTCTCCGTCTGCCTGCAGATACTTGCGTGTACTAATATATAAGGGCTTTGCTTTACGCACGTAAGGCAGCAAAACATATAAGCATGTTTGCCGCCGTATGGCATCGGTGGCCCCTGGGTGTGGGTTAGGACGAAGCTCGGGGTCTCCATACTCGACGACCTCGTCCCAGACGGGATACCTGAAGCCTCAACCGTGCTGGTTCTGGGAGACCCAGGCTCAGGAAAGAGCATCCTGTGCCAGCAGATCGTAGCGAACGGGCTTAGGACCGGCGGATGCGGCATATACGCGGCTTTCGATGACACGCCGGAGGATGTTCGCTCATCGATGGCATGCTTCGGCCATGAGGCTCAGGGCTACGAGGAGAAAGACCGGCTTGTCTTCATCGGCGGTTCTTCGGCAAACCAGCCGGACTTCAACACCTTAAACCTGAGGTTGAGCGAGGCTCTGGAGAGGATAAAGGGAGCAGAGGGAACCAGGATCGTCATAGACTCTTTGACATCCCTCTTAAGCTCCCAGCAAGGAAGGCCTGGCCTAGG
>CAYRUY010000148.1:0-2965 GCA_964427455.1 uncultured Candidatus Bathyarchaeia archaeon
CGGGAGGAGCGGCGTTGAGGAAGGCTTTCGCGCTCATCGGGGACCGTTACCATGAGCCGGGCTACATCAAGGAGGGCCTTGCGCCTATTTTCGCCTCTCAAGGCGTCTCAGTCGAGTTTGCAGCCGATGTGGAGGCGCTCGGAGCTGAACGGCTTTCAGGCGTCGACCTGCTTGTGATTCTTCGCGACGGGATGCTCTGGCCAGAGGGCTACGATAGGCCTTACGTGGTCTGGATGACACCGGAGCAGGAGAGGGCTCTCGCCGAGTTCGTTGAGGCCGGGGGCGGCTTCATGCCGCTTCACAACGCGACGGCCGTCTATCCGAAGGATGGGCTCTACCGGAGGGTTGTGGCGGGCCGGTTTACTATGCATCCCCCTATGGAGACGTTCAGGGTTCATGTCGTGAATAGGACGCACCCAGTCACGGCGGGCGTGAACGACTACGAGGTTACGGATGAACAGCACTTCGTCGAGTATGATGCTGACAGGGTTACGCTGTTGCTTCGTAGCAGCTCGGGGCATGGGGAGTCCCCGGCCGGTTGGGCTTACGAGTATGGGAAGGGCAGGGTCTGCTTCCTAGCGAACGGGCATACACTCGACGCTCTCCGGGTGCCTGACTACCAGAGGCTGCTCAGGAACGCTGTCAGATGGTGCCTGAAGCTCAGCTAGGTTGTGTCCTCGTCCTAGCGGTCTCAACCCGTGGCTCGGAGTGGTCTCCCAGCCCTGCGTTTGCCAGGTCTGTTCTGGGGGTTCTGAGGGCCTGCTCTGTAGGGTTTCGGCTTTAGGGCTTCTCGAGGGCTTGCTTGGCTAGGGCTTCGACATCTGCTATGTATCTTTGGACCTTCTCGGCCTCCTCCCTGAATGCCTCAGGGGGAGATGTCGCCGTCGTAGAAGCCTTGAAGGTGTAGGAGCATCATCCTTGCGTGGAACCTGTCGTGTAAGCCGAGGCCCTCAACCGCTCTCTCCTTTCCCTTCAGCTTCCAGAGCTTGTTCCTACGGTCCCTGCAGGTCTCGCCGGGGCCGAGCCCGTAGGCTTCGAGGAGTGCGTCCGTCGCCTTTAGGGCGGCGAGCCACGCTTTTTCACAGGCATCCCTAAGCTTCATAACGTCGCCCTTCTGGAGGCTCTCCTCATACTCTTCGGAGGCTGCAGCTACCGCCTTCTTAGCCTCGTTCAGGTAGCCGTGAAAGCTCTTGGAGCGCACTACCGCCGCCGACTTGACCTCAGGCCCGCGCAGGATATAGGGCTTTTTCCGCAGACGAATTAAGGCTCGTCGTAGGATTTCCACCTAAGACTCAGCTAGGCGGCCCTCTCCAAGCCTTCTTGAGCATGGCGCGGTCAAGTATCACATCTGGCGCGACAGCCTTAACTCTGACCATAAGGAATGTTCGTCTGAGGTTTGGTGGAGTTGATCGACTTGAGGCAGTTCAAGGTGATAGACCTTTCCATAAGGATGGTTCCGGGCGTCCGTAAGGTGAGTGGGGAGTACCGTCACGGGGAGTTGACGCGGCGGCTGGAGATTAGGCAGTTTCTTTATCGGGAGCAGGCCGGTGCCATGGCGTCGATGCATTGGATCGACGCGGAGAGCCACATTGGGACCCATGTGGAGGGCCCATCTCACTTCAAGGAGGAGCTACAGGCGGTGGGCGAGATGCCTCTAGAGACGTTCATGGGTGAGGCTGTGCTCTTGAGGTTTGTTGAGCCTAGGCCTGTGAACGGCGTGGGGCAACCGATCAAGCCTGAGCACCTAGAAAGGGTTCGGGGCGGCGATATTGTACTCATGTGGAGCCCCTACGAGGGCGCCGATAAGCCTTACGTCTCCCCGGAGGCGGCTAGGGCGCTCTTCGAGAAGCGGGTAAAGCTGGTGGGCTTCGACATGAGTCGGGTAGGGGTTGAGGCTCCGGGCTGCTTCGCTACGCACGAGAACCTCTTGGGAAACGGGATACCGGTGATCGAGGGCTTGACGAACCTAGAAGCCCTAGAGAAGGAACGCTTCTTCTTCGTCGCATTCCCGATCAGGATCGCCGGCCTAGACTCGTCTTGGGTCAGGGCCGTGGCCCTCGAGCCGCTCTGAGCCCCCGCAAGCGCGCGCTGGTTCGCTGCCTTCTTCACTGAGACCCAGTGGACGGCGCGGTTAGGCTATCAGTCTGGGCAAGCTTTATAATATAGCCCTATGAGGTATCTTTGGGGGACAGATTTGGTGGTCCAGGTGAATGTGAAGCTCGATGAGAGGCTTCTCCGCGAGGTGGAGAAGCTGGTGGAGAAGGGACATGTGAAGACGAAGAAGGAGGCGTTTGAGAGGGCTCTCCAGCTCCTGATAAAGTCTCATAAGGCCTTGGAGCTCGCGGGGAGAATCGACAAGGTACGGGAGGGGACGGAGGCGATGCCGAGCGTAACCGAGGCCGTGATCGAGTCTCATGAAGAGGAGGAGGGCTGATGGCGAGGGCCCTCGCCCTAGACTCCTCCGTGGTGGTGAAGTGGTTCAAGAAGGGGGAGGAGTTTGAGGAGGAGGCGTTGAGGCTCAGGCGTGACGTGTTATCGTCAACAGTCAGCGTATCAGCGTCGGAGTTGGTGCCGCTTGAGGTCTGCCGAGCCCTGGTGAAGGTCGGATACCCAACGGGGAAGGTGGCGGAAGCCTATGCTACGTTGAGTGAGATGGGTGAATTCGGCTTCCTGAAGTCTGTTCCAACGGTGGTATTGAGGGATGAGGCCAAGCAGCTGATCGTGGAGCTGAACCTGTGCGTAGCTGATGCGCTCAGCCTCGCCACAGCGGTCGTAAACTCCTCAGACCTCGTAACAGAGGACAGACACCTATTGAAGGGAGAAGTCCAAGAGGTCATGGCAAGGAAGGGGTTGAAGGTCCTCCGCCTCAACGAGGCATACCGTGAAGCCTCAGGTCGAAAGGATTCTGGCGGATAGCTCCAGCCTTGCCTATCTAAGCGAGAGGTTGTCAGAAGAAGAAGAGCCC
>CAYRUY010000149.1:0-2890 GCA_964427455.1 uncultured Candidatus Bathyarchaeia archaeon
GGCTCAGCGCCCAGCGTCTCAGTTGAGGACCTAGTGGACACGACTCTCTTGGACGACAGGATCAGCTGCTGGTGTTTCTTCGGCGGCTCTCCTGAGCCTCAGCTCCCTTTCGCTCTGAACGCCTCAAGGAAGGCGTTAGAAGCCACGGGTTCGAAGAGGATCCTCAGGGTCTGCTTCGAATGGAACGGCGCTGGCCACCCTAAGCTGGTCAGGCAAGCGGCGATGCTGTCGCTGACAAGCGGCGGCAACATAAAGTTCGACCTCAAATGTTTCAGCCCGGCGCTTAGCGTGGCTTTAAGCGGTGTCCCAAACCGTAGAGCCTACGAGAACTTCGAGCTTGTGTACCGAGAGTTCTATGCTCGGCGCGTTGATGTGCCCGTCTTGACAGCCACGACGCTATTGGTTCCAGGGTACGTGGATGAATACGAGGTTGAGCAGATCGCAGGCTTCATAGCGAAGCTCAGCCCAGAGGTCCCTTACAGTCTGCTGCTTTTCCACCCAGACTACTTGATGAGCGACCTGCCCCGCACGCCTGTGAATGCGGCGGTCGAAGCGTACCGAGCTGCCACGAAGCACCTCAACAACGTCCATGTAGGAAACCTCCATATCGTCGGCCTCCGCTCGATGAAAGAGTTCAGGCAGGAAGCACGGCTCTGAGGGGCACTCCCTAGGAGGAGGCATCCTCTCCCGCGTCAGTCTGAAGGACGGGGTGGGCTGCCTCCAAGCGGCTGCAAGGCGACTGAGGTCCAGACCCATGTTGCGGAGAACTTGGCTCAGCCTTAATTCCCTCTTTGGATGATCCGGCCGCCGTCTCTTTCGGAGGAACTAGGGTTGAAGAAGCCGTTAGCCATCGGCATTATCGGGGCAGGCGGCATTTCCGAAGCGCATGCAGCTGGATACCTTAATGTGCCTAGGGAAGCAAGGGTCGTGGCGGTCGCGGATGTCGTGAAGAAAACCGCCGTGCGGAAGGCCAGAAAGTGGCATGCTGAAGCCTGGTACCTCGACTATAAGGAGCTGCTGCGAAGGGGGGACATAGACGCGGTGAGCGTCTGTACGCCCAACTCGACGCACGCCGAGATCTCGGTCGCGGCTATGGACGAGGGCAAGCATGTGCTGTGCGAGAAGCCGATAGCCGTCAACCTTGAGCAGGCAGACCAGATGATCGAGGCTGCGGACAAGAACAGGGTCATACTTCAGATCGGCCACCACAACCGCTTTGACCCCATATTCGAAATGTCAAAGGGGATGATCGATCGCGGCCTCCTAGGCAAGGTCTGTATGGTCAAGGCTAGGCAGGCTCACGGCTGGGGCTGGGCTAAATGGAAGCCTAAGGGCTGGTTCACACAGCCCGAATGGGCGGGAGGCGGCACGTTACTCGACAACGGCTGCCACCTGTTCGACCTCTTAAGATGGCTTGTAGGCGATGTGGAGAGCGTCTCAGCCTACGTGGGCGCGGTCTATCACGATGTCAAGGTTGAAGACAACGGGATCGCGCTTCTCCGCTTCGAGAATGGCGCCTTAGGCGAGGTGGATGCAAGCTGGACCTACAGAGGCGACCAGTTCGAGAACTACGTTCACATCTTCGGAAGCTCAGGCACGATCCTCGCCAGCAGCTCGCCCAGAAGGCTCCAGGTTCACTCCGAGA
Organism: uncultured Candidatus Bathyarchaeia archaeon; assembly: GCA_964427455.1. Classification (GTDB taxonomy): domain Archaea; phylum Thermoproteota; class CALKCG01; order B24; family JAWCPE01; genus JAWCPE01. The sequence goes on from CAYRUY010000149.1 coordinate 1,646, forward strand.
AACTCAGGTCGGGCAGAGGCCTCAGAGGCTGGATAGCCCCATTCACGCCGCCTGGGGAGCCTCACATCGCCCAGGTCCGCGACTTCGTCACCTGCATTCTCAAGGGTGGCAGGCCGAGGGTTTCAGGCGAAGACGGGAGGAGAGCCCTAGAGCTAGTCCTCGCAGCGTATCTCTCGTCGAAGACTGGCCGAAGCATGAAACTGCCAATCAGTTATGGGAAAGCTTGAGGAGCCGAACGGCTAAGCCGTGAAGCGCCAAGAACGGTCTTTTATCCCGCTTAGACGCAACATACGCGAAGCTGATATGCTTGTCGGAGCTTGGCCGAATAGTCTTCTTAGACGTGGAGTCCACGGGGCTCGACGCTGAATCCAGCTTCATCGTCGGCTTCGGCTTGATGGACCTCGACGGAGACTTCCGACATTTCTTCGCGAAGGGTACGGTGGCTGAGAGTGAAACGAGGATGATCCGAGCACTTCTCAAACACCTCGAGCGATACGATACGATTGTGACCTGGTACGGGGCGGGCTTCGACTTTCCCCTCTTGATCAGCAGAGCGTTGAGGGCGGGCTTGGACGCCTCCCCGCTGCTCACGAAGCGGCACTTGGACTTGTGGCAGTATGCGAAGAGCCTGCTTAAGCTGCAACACTACGACCTGGACAACGTCTGCAAGTTCTTCGGCATACCGAAGCGGGTGGAGTTGAAGGGCTACGATATGCCGCCGCTCTACATGCGAGCCCTCACCCATGAGAAGGAGGCGATGAAGATGATCGTAGAACACTGCAAGGACGACCTTGAAGGGCTGAGACAGGTCTTCGTCAAGATGAGGAAGGTCGTAGAGGCGAGGGGCCTAGACTTGAGGCTTTCTCCGCAGCCGCCACACCGCTACAGCGGCTAGGATGACTACGATCGCCGCAGCGGCGATGTAGACGTAGGGCAGCTCGCCTCCGAAGAGCGAGGTAAGCCCCAAGTCTTCGTGCTTGATGCTCATCGACTCTGCGGAGGGTATGCAGGCGAAGAAGTCTGAGAGCCTATTGAAGCTGGGGATGCGGCCGCTCCATGAGTAGGCGATGTCGGAGGCCGCCCACCAAGAGGCGACTTGGACGACGATGTTCCCCGTGGTGGAGAACTTGTGCAGGCCTGGCTTAATGGGCACTATCTCGTCCTGCGGCAGTTTCATAGTCATGTCGTCAAGCACGAGCGTCGTCTCCTCTGCGGCGAAGAGGTGGGCTTCAGAGGTGTAGTTGC
>CAYRUY010000150.1:0-2889 GCA_964427455.1 uncultured Candidatus Bathyarchaeia archaeon
ACGGACATGTAGATGCAGCCGCCGGGGTCGTAGATGCCGAGGTTCGGCCCCTCGTAGGCTTCTAGCTCGTAGTCAGGGTTGTCGCCTATGGCTCCTTTGAACGGGCCAGTCTTGACCATCGCGATCTTCATGCAGGCCGACGGGCAGCCGAAGTCGCTCCAGTAACGCTTTATCCAGTACCTGAAGTCGAACTTTGATCCGCCGAAGCCCCTCTCGTCATGCCACTCCTCCTGCCAGTTCCTGACGGGCTCAGAGCTACTCCTAGCGCCGACCTCGTATCCGCCGTAGCCGGTCCCCCAACGCCTCAACCGGTCGTTGCTGAACATCACCTGTGTAACCTCAGCCCAGAGCCTCCTCACCTCATCGATGTCAGCCACAGCAGGCTGGGGACCTGTGCCTTTCGCCACTAGGGCCTTCAGGTTCTTAGAGCCCATCACAGCCCCGTAGCCGCCGTACCCCGCGGCGTGAGACCATTTCTGCATCACCGCGGCGACGCGGACCTTAGACTCGCCCGCAGGCCCTATGTAGAGGATGCCTGGCTCACGCCACAGCCCCCTACCCGGCTGACGGCCTGCAAGCTCAGCCCTTACCTCCTTATTGATGAGCCTGACGGTCTCCTTGCCTTTCTTGCCCCAGAGATGCTTAGCGTCCCTAATCTCGCCTCTATCATCAGTGACAAGGACGTAAACCGGGCTGTCTGACTCTCCGGACACGACGAGCCCGTCGTATCCGGCAGCTCTCAGCTCTGAGGAGAACTCTCCGCTTGCGGTAGAGCCTATGATGCCGTTGCTTTGAGGTGACTTGCCTGAGACAGAGACCCGGGTCCCAGGATACCAGTTCGTAAGCGGCCCCGTCAGGGCGAGTAAGAGGTTCTCTGGCCCAAGGGGGTCTACGTCTCGCCAGCGTTCTCCAAGCCTGTCCCAGAGGATCTTCGCGGCGAGGCCTCTGCCACCCACGTAGTTAACGAGGACGCTCTCAGGGAACGTGACATCCTTAACCGCGCCCCTAGACAGGTCCACATCGAGGAACCTGCCCGCGTAGCCCTTGACCATCTAGACCAGCTCCTCGGCGTACTCGCCATACATGTTGGTGGCCACATCCTCCGTGAACTCCTCAGGCGGCCTAGCGAAGAGCCTCCTTGAAACCGACACCGACTCCTGAACCAGTCGTATCGCGTCGAATCTCGCGGCCATACACTCCTTGACGCACTCGGGGTCGCCGCCGCAGAGGTCGCAGATAACGGCGTAGTTGTCTCGCGGATGAAGGAACGGCACCTTGCCGGGGCAGGCGTCGATGCAAGAGCCGCACGCCGTACACTTCTCTCGCGACACGAGGACAGCGCCCGTCTTCTCGTCCACGGACAACGCGTCCGCAGGGCAGGCCTTGACGCACGGGTAATCGTCGCACTGGGCGCAGAGGTGAGGTATCTCCACGCCGGGGACAAGCATGAAAACCCTTATTCGCGAGGCTTCAGGCCACATCGTTCCCTCATGCCGGAGTGAACACGCGACCTCACATCGCCGACAGCCAGTGCAGCGGGGAAAATCCCTTGCAATCCACGGTTGCAAAACAGGCGGGGCAGACATCATAAATCGCGATGCTTCCATCAAGCTTAGGCTTCTTAAGCCTTGCTGTTTCCAAGGGTCCTGCAAGGTTAAAGCACCACCCGCTAAGAGGGGAAAACCTAAATCATGCTCCTCAACAAGGCAGCGTGCGCGTACGCGTTCAGTTACGTCGAGGTGGGAGATTGGTTCGGGTTTTGGTTCTGTACTATTCCAGGGGCGGTCGCACTGAGGCATTGGCCAAGGCGGTCGCGGAGGGTGTCGGAGGAGTCGAGGGGGTATCCGCGGTGGTGAAGAGAGTTGACTATGCCACGGTAGAGGACTTCATTTCATGCGACGCCGTGGCCTTCGGTTCGCCTAACTACTTCAGCTACATGGCTGGTTTGATGAAGGACTTCTTTGACAGGGCCCTCAGCATCAGGGAGAGGGTTGCCGGTAAGCCTGCGGCTGCCTTTACCTCCGGCGGGGGCTCTAGCGACTCTGCGCTTAGAAGCCTTGAGAGGATGATAGATTCCTTCAGACTTCAGAAGGCGTGTGAAGGCATCGTCTCCTCAAGTGAGCCCAGCAAGTCTGACCTTGACAAGTGCAGAAGCCTAGGAGCAGCCTTGGCCAAAGCGGCCTTGAAGAGGGCTGAAGAACCCAGAGAATAAGCTTCTCCCTTGCAGTATAATGGTTAAAGGAGTGATGAAATAATGATGAAGAATGTAGAGAAAGTTGCTGAGGACTTGTATTTGATCAAGCAACCCCTAGAGGACATCTTCACCGGCGTGACCGTTATCATTGGTGGGAAGTCGGTCGGGGTTGTCGACACCGGCTTGGAGACTACACCCACAGAGTATATTCTTCCCTTGCTCTCGGAGTTGGGACATGAACCGGGGAAGATAGACTGGGCGGTGAATACCCACAGCCATGATGACCATATCTTGGGCAACAGGTTACTTAAGGAAAAGACGAACGCCAAGATCGCCGTTCATGAACTCGACGCTGAGGCGGTTGGAATGGTTGATCTGAAGCTGAAAGACGGCGACGCTATCAAGCTGGGCGAAAGATTATTTCGAATCGTGCATACACCAGGACACACAGCCGGGAGCATATGCCTCTACGACGAGAAGAGCCAAACGCTGTTAACTGGAGACTCCGTACAGGGGCGCGGTGTAGAGGAAGGCCAGGTGTTTCTCACAGCGACCAAGGAGGAGTATGTCCGGTCAATGAAGAGGCTACTGACGCTTAAGATAAGTACCGTCGTACTGGCCCATCCTTATAGACCGTTCCGCAAGGCCGTAGTGACAGGGGAAGAGCCTAAGGAGATCATCCTACAGAGCATCGA
>CAYRUY010000151.1:0-2872 GCA_964427455.1 uncultured Candidatus Bathyarchaeia archaeon
AGCGTGGCCCTATGCCACGAGTTTGAGGGGCGCGGCGAAGAGATGAGGAGCAAGAGGCTTCTTTTCCACGCCAGCTCGGAGAGGAAAGTCATCGCGGCGTTAAAGCTTCCCAGCGCTTCGCTTCTAGGGACATCGGGATCGCAGAAGGGCTCAGGTAGATTGGAGACCACCACAAGCCTTGAATAAAACCTGTTTAAAGCCTCTGGAAGCTTTTCGAAGATAAGGGAGAGCAACTGGTGGCATATGAAGGCCCGAGATACCCAGATCTTTTTCAAAACCTCCTGAGGGTTGAGGCTCCAAGCCTTAGCCACGGAGGTTACGAAGTACGGGTTGAAGTTGTTTCCGCCATCGATGAAGAGCACGTTGGAGCCTAAGCTCCCTTGCCCCAAAGGAAGCTGGGCGTAAACCGCGAGAAGCTCGGTGAGAGGAAGGCATAGCCCAGAGCCATGGAGAAAGACCACGGATTGAACATGGCAGGATAGAGCCTTCAAACCGGCCTGTTCCTGAATACAGAGATACTTCTGCAAAGCCTCCATATTCACGTCTCAAGGACGCTTCGAGCTGTGCTGCGATTTAAACAAGACCGTATGGCGGAGGCCTAGAGAGAAGCCTGAAAATATGTCGTCAACCAATCAATCGAACTCAAGAGAATAATACCCATACCACCGTGACTTTCGACCCTAATGAGGATGAAGGCGATTAAGTCAAGCTTTGACTAATGAGAGGTCGAACGCTAAGAATGAGAGGTCGCCGCTCACGGGTAGCGTTTTCCTAGTCTCGTAAGAAGAGAGATTGGTCAAAACTGGACTCGCTATTCCCCTTATGCATGGTGAAAGGCGCTATGAACGCACGGTGTCGCGGGGCGGAGGCCGCAGAGAAAGAACGGACAACCTCCGTCTCAAGACCCTCCTCTAAGTGGGCGCTGTTTGAGGGCCGTGTTAAGGTGGGGTTCCTAAGGTGGTCTTGTAGGCTTCGTTGACGGTCGAGGCCTCGATCACCGTGACCGTGTATCCCTGGTCCTTCAGGTAGCTTGCCAGGTTGACCCAGAACTGGCGGTATATGGTGAACGTGAACCCGGGGATCGGGTGGATTACCTGAGGCCTCGCGATGACAACATCTGCTTCGCCTTGGGGCACGATGAAGGTCTTCGCGCCCCTCTGAGCCGCTGCGAGCGCCTTCTCTGCGACCGCCCCGACGGGACCGATGCTTCCGTCAGGACTGACGGTGCCGGTCATGTAGACATCCTTAGGGACGGCTTGATGCCTGACAGCTGCGATGAGCGCGATCGTGACGGCCACGCCGGCGCTGGGGCCGTCTACTACGTCCACCTCCCTCTCTGCCCTGACGCTTAGGATTATGTCTGTGCTCGCCAAGGAGACGCCGGTAAGGTTCTCCGCGACTGAGGCCGCTGACCGCATGCTCGATTGGAGCTCAATGCCAACCCTAGGCTCCGTATCGATCAAGATGCGTCCATCACCTGGCTTAAGGTCGACCTCTGCGAGCATCGTCACGCCTTCATACGTGACCTCGCCTGTCGGCTGCTCAACAGCCTTCACGGCCACGATGTTGACGGTCGCGTTTCCCAGAAGCCCAGAGGCGTTTCCGACCCCAGGCCTCTGCGCATAATACTCGAGCTGAGCCTTATAGTAGGCGAGTTGGCTTAACGCTACTTCGTGCTCCCCCTGCAATGAAGCGAGTTGCCTGCTCAGGTTCCGGTTCTCGTCGCCGAAGGTTTGAACCTGGGTCTTCAAGGCTTCAACTTGCGCGTCAAGGCTCCTCGCCTGCTCCTGCAGGGAGATGAGGAAGGGAACGAAGGCGACGTTCAACGCGAGGCTGAGGACGACGATCACTTTCAACGCGGCGGAAGAGCTCATGGGACGCGCCCTAGTTGCACTGAGCCAGAGGTGGAATTAAGCCTTCTCGATGGGTTCACGCCTAGCCTTACCCGTTAGCTTTATCATCCCGTCCCGCGTAGTCTAGCCGGTGACCTGTGATGGACGTTAAGGCGCTCTTCGAGTACAACTGGTACTGTAGGCGCAAGTTCCTTGAAAGCATGGGGAAGCTTCCGTGGGAGAAGCTCGTTGAGAACCGTGAGGCGAGCTTCAACTCTATGCGGAACATCTTCCTCCACAGCCTCGAGGCGGAGCAGGGCTGGTTGAGGCATCTGGCCCGTGGAAGGATGGGCGAGTGGCCGAGCCACGACTACGACCGGGACTTCAAGGACGTGGAAGCGATGGGAAAGTACATGGGCGAGGTTGAGGCTGAGAGCCGAGCCTACCTTGATAAGCTCGGGCCGGGGGACCTAGACAAGGTCTTCTCGTGGCCGGGCAGAGGCGGAAGCACAAACAGGTTCCGCGTCGAAGACGTGCTGATGCACGTCGTGGAAGAGGAGATACACCACAGAGGCGAACTCCTATGCCTCATGTGGCAGATTAACGCTACGCCGCCCTATACAAGCTACACCGGATACCTAGCGGAGACGAGGAAGGAAAAGTAGCCTCTTTCTTAGCACTATCTACGGACTCAAAGACATGGGTTGAGGAGCGCCTGATCAGTTTCAGACGCAGCGCCGTCACTTATTTAAGGGGTAAGAGTGGCTGAGTGGAGCTGCGAAGGGCTATGCCGGAGCTACCAGAGATAACTGTAATTGCCGGGCAGATGAGCAAAGAGGTCGGGGGAAAGCGCGTCGCAGACATCGAGGTAAAACAACCAAAGATCCTGAACATGCCAATCCAGGAATTCACGGAGACGGCTAGAGGAAAGATCGTTAATGATGTTGTAAGCAGAGGAAAGTGGCTGGTCATGAAGCTAGACCCCTCATACTTCTTGCTCATAAACCTTGGAATGGGCGCAGAACTGCTCCACTTCACTC
>CAYRUY010000152.1:0-2835 GCA_964427455.1 uncultured Candidatus Bathyarchaeia archaeon
CTGATAACGCTTCACGATAAGACGATCAAGCCCTGCGACGCCTGCGAGTACTGTAAGCAGCACCTTCGATGCCACATAACGGACGATGACATGCCAGCGATCTATGAGAAGATGTTGAAGGCTCATGGCATAATTCTCGCCTCGCCGGTCTACTTTGGCTCCGCGACGCCGCAGATCATGGCGTTGATCGACCGGGCCGGCTATCAGGCGAGGGCGGGAGGCCGCCCCTTCGAGCGGAAGGTCGGAGGCTCCATAGCAGTCGCGCGGAGGGCCGGCCACAACTTCACCTTCGCCCAACTCAACTACTTCTTCCTGATAACCGGCATGATTGTGCCCGGCTCGACGTACTGGAACGTCGCGTTCGGCCGGAAGAGGGGTGACGTGGTCGAAGACGAGGAGGGCCTCAGGACGATCCGGAACTTCGCGTCGAACATGGCCTGGGTCATCAAGAAGCTCTACGCCTAGCTAAGCCGTTCGCTTCGGGAACGCCACCGTGAGATAGCCCACAGACCCGGGATATCGCGAGAAGCATTCTTCTCCATATAACCTCGCCGGGGTAGGTGCGTTCATAGCGCCTTTTACCATGCTCTAGGGTGGTTTCATGCCACCAAAGGAGCGCTAGGGAGGCCCTGATTCAACCGAAGCCTAGTGCGGAAAGGCTCTGATCGGGAACTGTCTTTCTCAACGTATGACCTCGCCCTAAGAAGGAGCCGCTTGTGGGCTGCTGCCGTAGCTCCGGGCCCCCGACCACTCTCTCCAAGCATGGCGGGTATTCGGCTGTCCCCTCCCCTCGGAAGGAACTGATATAAGCGAGAGGAAACAACCTAGATTTGCAGCAGAGTTCGACCTACCTGTCTGTCTCCCGGGTGGAGGCCACGAGGGGCTTGGACATTCTCAAGCTAGCCTGTGCGCTAGCGGCCGTATTGCTCGTAGACGCGGCCATCGCTGACAGAAACGTGATGGGCGTTCCCGCTCTCCCGCAGCGCCAAGAGCGTCGATTCGACTTCCCCACGGTCACATCTGAAGCTGCTGACGAGTTCCTCACCGCCGTAGTAGTCTTGTTCATCGGTGGGCTTGCCGTGGCGTTTGCCCTCTGGTGGTCCAAGGGAGGATACCTCAAGGAAACGATCGTTTCCTTGAAGCCTCTATGCGAGATCCCTGACGACGAAGACGCGAAGAACGAAACGTGATGAGCGTGGTCGTAGTAGCAGCCCCCCAGACTGACCCAGGAATAGCCATGGGTTTCTGCGTCATCATAGTCTTCCTAGCCCTATGGATATTGTTTGTCTCTTGGTGGATGATAGATGATTTCTGGGGCTATCTTTGGCAAGGTCCAGCAGTCGCGGACGAGACTGAGCTAGAGGAAGGCGAGAAGAAGGAGACGTGATACACACGGGTGTCCGAGCAACACCCGGCCGGTAGAACCGGGAACTATCACAACTGTTCTGGTATCACAGCCCTTATCATCATCACGCCGCCAGGTGATACCTTCGCCTAGTCGGGCAGCGTGAAAGGTCTCCCGTACCGTGGCAGTCTCAGCTTACTGCTTTCGCCAAGCACGGCCTTGAACCGCCGTGGCTTCTCGGTGTGGACGGGGATCACGGTCTCTGCCCGTATTCTCAAGGCTATCTTCTCGAGGTCCTTGAGGGGCGCGTGTCCCGAAGCGTGGCATTGACACAGCCTCAGCCCGAAGTGTTGGAGCCAGTTCCTCAAGACGCGGAGTTCTGCTTCGCCTTCTTCGTTGAACGGCTCGCTTAGGGAGTGGATGTAGCATCCGCCGCGGCGCGGCTTTATGTCGATCAACTCCGCCAAGTTAGCCCAGTCTAGGTTCAGCACCAGCTCTACCTGATGCTTCCGAACATACTCGTAGTCCACGGAGGCGTCCTCGAACTCCGTCTCGTACCGATAATAGGTAGCCTTCCTTCGCAGATAGACCAACGCGTCCTTCAGTAAGCTGGCAGTGTTCAGCTTTGGGTCTGATGCCAACGCCTTCAGGATAGACGCCACCTTAGCCGAGACGACGAAGGTTCTGCCCGTCTCCCTGGCGACGGCGTGAAACGTCCTTATCCTGTCGATGTCCCTGCCGTAGAACGAGGTGAGGCCCAGCCCTTTCGTCCGCGAGATCACCGCCTTGCTCGCCTCGAAAACCTGCTCTTCGGAATTGGACCTGAACTGGTCCTCGCCTTCAATCCTCGTGCCTTCGCATATCATCACGTGAGGCTTGGTCTCTGAAGCCTTCTCCGTGAACTCGTCGGTCATAGCGGCCATAGGGCCGTGACGCCTCAGGTCGCCCGTGTAGACGAGCTCGTGGTCTGCGGCGTGGATGAGGAAACCGTACGCTCCGGGGATACTATGGTCGACGTGAATGGGCTCTATCTCTAAAGCGTCTATTCGAATGCGGTCACCTGTTCTGAACGTGCGATATCCATGTTCGCCTAGGTTCCAGCTGGGGCTTGTCTCGCGCATCGCGTCGAGAACCATCTTCGCGGTCTCGCCTACGTAGACCGGTATCTGGGGGTCGACGAACGCGAGGTGCCCGACATGGTCCACGTGAGCGTGGCTGACGACTATGCCGTGGACCTCAGGCTCCACATACCGCAGCCTCGTGTTCTGAAGCATCGGCTCCGCGTAAAGCCCAGGGATCTCCGGGAGAAGGCCGAACTCGAAGTAGTCCCCGGCGCCGTTTACCGCCCGAGGCTGCAGGAAGCCCAGGAAGTAGTCGCTGCCACGCGTGAAGCTCTGGCCGAAGTCCAAGAAGACCTTTGTCCCTCGGTCTTCAACCAGCACCTTGTTCCCGCCTATCTCGCCCACACCGCCGAAGAACGTCAGCCTCAA
>CAYRUY010000153.1:0-2632 GCA_964427455.1 uncultured Candidatus Bathyarchaeia archaeon
TCCATCCCTAGGTTCTCAGCCACCGCTTTGATGTGGAGCGGCCTCTTCGTCCCGATAAGCATCAGAAGTATCCGAAGCCTGACCGGGCTCCCTAGGGCTTTAAGCCTGTCAGCATAGCGCTCAAGCTCCTCGTCCTTCAACGACGGAGCAATGTTTGGCATTCCCGCATCCAAATCATGATAGTCAGGTCAATTTATGCTTAAGCTTTTCCATGCTGAGAGAAAGCCGTCCGACCAGGGACGAAGGTGCTGAGCCTCGTCCGCTTATATCCACGCCTCGCCTACTGACTCGCCGAGGCTGACGGGCCTTGAAGATCACGCGGGTCGAGAGCTTCCACATAGACATCCCCTGGCGAGAACCACTCCGCGAGCATATGCATTGGGCTGGGCATAAGGGGGCCCTGAAGGTAGGTTGAAGATTCTTGGCCTCGATGAGGCGGGGCGCGGGCCAGTCATAGGCCCCATGGTTATCTGCGGCGTCCTCGCTGATGAAACATGTATCCCCAGCCTAGTGTCGCTAGGCGTGAAGGATTCGAAGCGGCTTACCCCTAACAGGAGGCTGCGGCTTCGGGACGGCATCATCCGCGTGGCCCAAGCTCATCTGCTTCTAGAGCTGTCGCCCAGAGAGATCGACCATGCCGTGAAGCGGAGGAAGCTGAACTGGCTGGAGGCTAGGAAGATGGCAGAGATCATCGACGAGCTGAAGCCCGACCTCGCCTACGTGGATGCTCCCAGTGTCAACGCTCGAGGCTACCTCAGGCTGCTCAGACGCTTCTTGGCCACAGACGCGAGGATAGTGGCTGAGAACTACGCAGATGAGAGATATCCCATAGTAGGCGCCGCCTCCATCCTAGCCAAGACGAGAAGAGACGAGGTCGTGCAAGGCTATAACGAGGCCTACGGCGACTTAGGCTCAGGTTATCCCTCGGACGAGGTCACCGTCTCCTTCTTGGAGAACTACTACAGGGCTCACAGGTTCTTCCCAGAGTTTGTCAGGCTTGAATGGGAGACGAGAAGAGATGTCCTCGACAGAGTTATGCAGAGGAAGCTCAACCAGTTCTCCTCGGGGTAGCCGGAGGCCGTTAGGAACCTACGGCGCGAGCGCGGAGAGGAGGCAGATAGGGGCGGCCCGACGCCTCTAGGATGTTCCCGGGAAAGGCGAAGGAGATGCTCGTCGACTACCACGTTCACACCGCCCTCTGTGGCCATGCGGAAGGAGACCTGCAGGAGTACGTTAGAGCCGCGGCGAGGATAGGCTTGAAGGAGATCGGTTTCTCCGACCACGTGATCTTTCACCTCGATAACCGCAACTACTCTATGCCGTTAGGCCGGCTGCCTGAATACATCGACGCTATCCGTGATCTTCAGGCACGCTTCCCGGAGCCCCGAGTCAAGGTGGGCGTCGAGGTTGACTACGCGCCTGGCGTGGTTGAGGCGATCGACCAGACGCTCGGCGAGACGAAGCTAGACTACGTCTTAGGCTCAGTGCACACAGTCCGGGGATGGGTCTTCGACGACGAGCGCTACATAGCCCGGTATCAGAGCGAGGACATCGACAGCCTCTGGGACGAGTACTTCAGGCTGGTCCAAGAGGCAGCTCTAACGGGGCTCTTCGATGTCATGGCGCATCCGGATTTGGTCAAGAAGTTCGGGTATAGGCCAAAAAGAGACCCGAGCCGCCTCTACGCTGAGACCGTCGACGCCTTCAAGGAAGCAGGCGTCTGCGTCGAGGTCAACACCGCAGGGCTGAGGAAGCCTGCCCGCGAGATATACCCATGCAAGGCCTTCCTGAACCTATGCTTCCAGGAAAGGCTCCCGGTAACTCTGGGCTCGGACGCCCATCACCCCGACGAGGTAGGCGGAGGCTTCGAGGTGGCCTTATCGACGCTGAGAAGCATAGGCTACAAGGAGGTATCGCTCTTCTCTGGGCGGGAGAGGGCCTCCGCGCTGCTAGAGTAGGTTGTGGAGAGCTTTAAGAAGCAGATCAGGCCGGGGTCATTAAGAGTGACGGTAGCCGATCGCGACCTGAATGGCCAAACCGAACGAGGAGAGCCCTGCTTTGCTCCGACTCTTCCATCAAACTTCGGGCGAGACAGAATGCCGAGCCTGTGGGAGAAAGTCTGCCCTTGTAGCTGCGAGCCTAGGTGTCTGCGGCCCCTGCATAAGGGAGCATCCGGGGGAGGCTACTCCACTCGTAAGGGAGGCCCATGTGAACGCACGACGGGCCCTCGCGCTTCCGCCTGAGCCGCCTAGGAGCTCAGACGGCATTCCCTGCAACCTCTGCGCCAACGAGTGTAGGATCGGCGTTGGACAGAGGGGTTACTGCGGCCTGAGGGAGAACAGAGAGGGCAGGTTGGTATCTTACGCGAAACCGGCGACGGGGCTTCTTTACCACTACCTTGACCCTCAGGTGACGAACTGCTGCTCCGCTTGGTTCTGCCCCGCCGGAACCGGCGCAGGCTTCCCGAGATACGCCTATAGGCCAGGCCCTGAGCTGGGCTACCGGAACCTAGCCATCTTCTTCTACGCCTGCAACTTCGACTGCCTCTTCTGCCAGAACTCGTCCCATAAGAATCTAGGCTCAGCGCCCAGCGTCTCAGTTGAGGACCTAGTGGACACGACTCTCTTGGACG
>CAYRUY010000154.1:0-2563 GCA_964427455.1 uncultured Candidatus Bathyarchaeia archaeon
ACGAGGGGCCGAACCTCGGCATCTACGACCCCGGCGGCTGCATCTACATGTCCGTCGTCTGCGACGAGCTGGGGCTGTCAGGCATCAACGGCGGCAACTTGCTCGCGTTCGCCGCGGAGCTCTACCAGCGCGGAATCCTGACAAGGGAGGACGTAGGCATGGACTTGAAGTGGGGCGACGCCAAGGCCTTTGCCGAGCTCGCGGAGAAGATATGTCGAAGAGAGGGCATCGGCGAGGTCCTAGCAGAGGGAACGTACCGGGCTGCGAAGAAGATCTCCGAGATGAAGGGAGTTGACGTGATGAAGTACGCGGTGCACGTGAAGGGCGTCGAGGTAGGCGCTCACGGCACGAGGAGCGGCTTAGACGTTAAGCCTGCCTCTTACGCGTGCGCGGTCCAGGGCGGAGACCACACCTCGACTGTCTACGATGCTTACGACGAGATGACCATGGTCTTCGCTGATTCCGCGGTCATCTGCAGCATGAACGCTTGGAGGCCTGGCTACGACCTTGTCTTCAGGTATTACAGAGCCGTGACGGGCCTGGGGACGACGCGGGACGAATGGTGCAAGGTCTTAGGCCACAGGATCACGCACATTCAACGAGCCGCCCTGCTTCTCGGAGGCCCCGACATCGTCTGGGACCCCGTCAAGGACGACGACAACCCACCGAGGTTCTACGAGCCCCTTCCCTCCGGGCCTTTCACCGGGAAGGAGACGGGCAGAGCCACAGTCGAAGAGCTGAAGAAGCAGTACTACAACGCAATCGGCTGGGACGAACGCGGAATACCGAAGCCCGAGGTCCTCAAGGCGTTAGGGCTTGACGACGTTGACAGAGCCCTAGAGATCGTAAGGCAAAGCTAGCAAGAGGCCTCTCACAGTCATCTCAGCAAACCCAGACCTCAGCTAGGCTCTAGGCCTAGCCGCCGATCTCAGGTGGAAGGAGCGAGACGAGGTCGCCCTCTTTCAGCTGGGTTGTTGGGCCTTTGAGCGCCTCGGCGTTAAGCCCGTTGACGAGGATGATGAGGCGTGGGCCCATGATCGGGGTGGCAGCCGCCTCGGCAAGCTCGACGCCGCCAGCTCTCTGGCTTAATGCCTCCATCAAGTCCGCAACCGTCGCATCGGCTTCAAGCGTCACCTTCAGCTCGGGTCCGAGGAGCTCCCTGAGCTTCCCAAACATCCTAACGTTCACGTTCACGCCGACTCCCCACAAGGCTACCTCTATACGCTCTTGGATCTTCTTTAACACTACTCCGGAAGATGGCCGTCGCGCAGCTCATGGAGCGAAGCTTCTACGCGGGAGATCTCCCGGCTCCTCCGTGTGCGTCTACACGACGTGCGTTAATCGTCCTCTTCACCATGCTTTACCGTGCGTTTATTCGTACCAAAGCACCGCGGCGGAGGCCATGATTCAACGGAAACCTAGCGCGGAAGGGCTCTGACTGAAAAGCTCTCTTCACAAGCTGTGGAGCGCGGCTAGAGAGTGAACGTACCTCTTAGCCGTAGGAGGTAGCTCTTCTGCTTCTACGTGCGTGGAGGCGTAATCCCCTCGGAGGGCTCCTGCCTCTCTTGGCCTTGTTGAAGGAGCCTGAGCTGGACGGCCGCTGTTAGGGCGCTGGCTGAGGCGCCTAGGAAGTAAGGCGCGGTTGGCAAGATGCCGGCGATGGCGCCGCCGATGAGGGGGCCGGCGAAGAACCCTGAGCCTATCGTGCTCTCCCATAGGCCTGTTGCTCTTCCATGCCTTGGGCCGCTCTCCTTAAGCAAGAGCGATAGCGACACCGCGTAGAGTAGCCCTGAGGCGACTCCTTGACCGGAGAAGGAGACCATGTACACGACCAGACTTGAGGTGAAAGGTATGGCTAGCAGAGAGAGAAAGAGGATGCCCGACCCGGCTAGGAGCGAGACCGTTAGCCCAAGCCTAGACTCGATCTTGTCGGCTTGGGAGAACACGATGGTCTGGGTTAACCCTGAGAGCAGAAAGAGCATCCCTATCTCGTACGGTTGAAGCCCAAGCCTCGTTGCGAAGGCTGGGAAGAGCGTGGATACGATGCCGCCGCTGAAGGAGAAGAGCGTCCCCGAGACGAGAGCCACATATGCACGCCTTGAAGTCTTCACGTTCAACTTCTCCTCCGTCCGATCCCGGAGCCGTATGTCGGGCATGGGTCGTCGCGACGTTCGGATGGACGCAAGTAGGGGGATCATCGCCAGGCAGGTGACGGCGGAGAAGTAGAAGGGCGTTAAGACCGTGAAGAGGCTTATGAGGAGGCCTCCTATCTGGGGGCCGATGATAGACCCTGTTCCCCAGCCGAGGTTGTACCCCTTCAGGCTCTTGTCAAGCCGCCCTGAGGGGGCTAGGTCTGCGACGTGCGCCTCGATGATCGGCCAGAATAACGCTGAGCCTGTTGCTTGCAGAAGCCTTGCGAGCGCCAAAAGCTCTGGAACCTGGATGAGGGTGAAGAGTAGGCATGCCACTGTTTGCATGCTTAAAGCGACTATGGCTAGAAGCCTCTTCGAGAACCTGTCGGAGATGAGGCCGAAGAGCCTAGCCATGACCGCGTAGGTGGCTC
>CAYRUY010000155.1:0-2556 GCA_964427455.1 uncultured Candidatus Bathyarchaeia archaeon
CATACACCCAAATGAGTCGGGTCGCCGCCCCCGAGGCTATAAGCGTTGTGAACGTGGCTGATGAGAGCAGTTCTCCACCAAACTGTCGGTGCGGTCGATCGATCGAGTAGGCAGGATCTGCTGAGGCACTGACGGTGGATCACTGGGTGAAATCTGTGCGAAGCCGCGGTGACCCGGTTCGTCTCTCATATGTTTGGCCACCGCCAAGTGATCCATCGATCGCTTCGGCGGGATCCGGAGCCTGCCGCATCTCAAATCCGAGCGTCCTGAGTTTGCGCATGAATTGTCGGAAGGTCCAGTCTGTCCCGGGCTGATCTATTTGTTTGCTGGCGTCGAAGAAGTGTTGCCTGAGTTCCGCCACTGTAACCCCGTGCCCTTGGCCAATGAACCATTGGTAGGTTGTGCTCTCCGGTCTTGTAAAGGCCTCGAGCGTGCTCTTTCGAACGTCGCACTCGGTCAGTTGAATGGTATTGACCACGTCGTCCATACTCCCGCTTGGAAGCCTTCTGACGATCTCTTCCACCGTGTCAGCCTGGTTTCTGGCGGCGGCGTACTCTGCGAGATGAACCTCTGCTGCCTGCTCCAGTATGAGTCCCCTGTGCAAGGCATCGCTGAAGGCGATCCACCTCAGGTCATGCATGCTGTAGGCGCGGCTGAGGATCTCAACACCGTCCAGGCTTATCTCTGGAACGCTGGTGGCCGCGATTCTTAGAGACCCCGTTGCGAAGCAGGCCCGCACAAGTTTTTGGACGTCCTCGGGAGGAAGACGGTGGACGTCGTAGACCACGACGTACCTGTACCCGAGGCCCGCCAGGCGAGGGATCATTGTCAGAAGGTCCTGGAGGTGCCTCTTCGCCTCAGCACCGCGCGCGGATCGCTCCGGAAGCAGGCTCAGCAGCAGGCTCGTCGATCCCTCTTCCGTTTGGACTGCGAGATGCTTGACCGCGCCCCTGACGAGCGCTGCGTTGAGCACAGTCATCTTTCCGGCGCCCTGGGGGCCGACCAGGCAGAAGCTCCTCGTGTCCTCTAGAAGAGTGGTGACAGCCGCTATTGAAGACTCAGCCCTGACGAGGGGCGGCGACGCATCCGGGGGCAGGACGTAGACAAGCCTTCCGGCGGTGAGCACTTGACGGAGGAGATCGGGTGTCTGAGCCACCGAGCTGGCTTCCTCAAGGTCTCTAGGCGAGATGCTGGGGTACCCCGTCTCTTTCGAGAGCTCTCCTTGCATCGAGTCATCGGTCACCACAACCTCCTGCTCCACGTCTGAGACGCGGGTATCGTAGTCCCACGCCGCAGGTTCTTCCAATGCCTCGTGTCGATGAGTCCTCAGGGCGACGTCATCGAGCTCCTTGCCCCGATCTAGCGGCTCAGGCATTGGAACGAGCGATACATCTTCAAGAAGGCTTTCGGGGGCTGGTCGAGTCTTCAGGTCTTGCAGCCTTGTTTCCGTGGGAATTGCCAGAGCCGCAACGCCGCTTCCCGAAAGCTGAGAAGCATTGACCTCCAGCTTGATCGAGGGATCCGTGGGTTGCCTGGCTCCATCGCTGTTCGTTTTGCTCGCGCCGACCTGAGAGACCACCGCCGCTCGGTCTTGGTCTTGCGCGTTCTCGATGCGGGCCCGCCAGAAACGCCTCCACTCGAAGGCTTCGGGGCTCGCGTAGTGGTAGCCCTCCTCCACCTCGTTGCGCACAGTCAGCCTACCAGATGAAGTCCTTTTGATCCTCACGACCCAGAGAGCTGCAAGGAAGGCGACGACCAAGGCTAGAAAGGTGGAGAAAGAAATGTCACCAACCAAAGGATTCATCAGGAAGCCGGCGATCGTCTCCGGCAGGGCCCCTCTAAACGAGAAGCCTGGGGAAAGAGCCAGCTGCAGCATCATCAGAGCCACCACGACCAGGACCGCTGTCAGACCCGGGGTCAAGGTCTTCACCGGTGTGTCCCTCCGGCGAACCAGACTTCGAGCGCCCTCGTGGCCGCAGGGTATGAAAGCCAGGCCAAGAGAAAGGAGAGGCATGCCATCATGACCATTCTGGGTCGATACGGATGACCCTCGCTCGCTCTAGTGGACAGAAAAGCCATGCCTACCCCTGACTCCACTGCGGCCGTCATCGCCACGGCCGTGATGTCCCTCATCTGTCCCTCCGATGCCAGCCTGAGACCGGCCAGCTGAAGGTTCTCGAAGCCCAGGCCCGTCGTCATTGCAGAGATCAAGGCACAGGTGGCCACGATCATCGGTGGAGAGATGACGGCTAGCAAGGTGTAGAGCCTGAGCCTTGCCGTTGCTTTCAGTCGGTTGAGGTCATGCTTCCTCAGGAGCTCCATGACCTTCTCCAGGAGAACTGTGCTGCCGCCTCCAGACTCATCGATATTGTGCAGCAAGAAGAACGTGATTCTAGTCAGCCAGCTCCTAGCCGCTTTTGCCGCATCAAAGAGCGGAAGGCCGAGACTCAGCCTCGCGGCCACCCGGCGGAGGTAGCTGTTGAAGCGCGGGCTGTAGCTGCTGCCTGCGCTGCATCTCTTCACTCCCTCCACGATTGTGTGCCCCACCTTCCTATA
>CAYRUY010000156.1:0-2555 GCA_964427455.1 uncultured Candidatus Bathyarchaeia archaeon
TCTTGACGTAGACAGCGAAGAGAGCAAGGAGCAGGTATGGGATTAGGGCTATTGCTGCGACAGGGATCTGGAGCGTCGATAGAGCCATGACGAAGAGGATTAGGGGGAGGAAGAAGGCGATGAGGGGTGTCGTTGTGGCCGTCCAGAGGGCTCCTGTGACAGCCTTGAGGTAGGCTGTCTTCGTCTCGGCGATGCTCTGCTCCTTCATCGTGTACGAGAACAGCTTCAGGTCATAGGAGGCGTCTCCGCCTCCGGCCATAAGGAGGTTGCCAACAGACTGGACTCGGGCCTCCTCCCTGTTCGTGCGGTTCTCTTTCTGGAGCGCCTCGTAGGTCTCCGGGAGCGTGTAGCCGTGAATCTCGTATCTGGGCTTCATCAGCTCCGATTCGAGGAGCAGATAGACCTTCTCGAGGCCTGGCTGGAGCTCCTCTAAGGCGAAGACAGACTCGTCGACTACGTCTACGCCTATGACAGCTGGCCCTGCGGTGCCTGAGGCGCCGGTGACTTCGAAGTCGATCCTAGCCTCGTCCCCCGGCCTATAGACGGTCTGGTTCAGCGTCACGTGAAGCTTCAGGTCGTCGGCTGGATTGACAAGGAGCTTCTTCGAATCCCTCACAACGTCCTCGCTTGCCAGTATCTTGTAGGCGTGAACCTCCACCACGCCCGTCATATCCTGGGTGAACGGTAGCTCGAAGACGCCCGAGTTGCCCGTCAGCTCTAAGGCCTTCGTCAGGATCGTCTGCTTTCCCTTGATGACGTCGACGTAGACGTTTCCGCCAGTTCCCGCGCCCGAGTAGAGGATCTCAAGCCTTCCGACCTCGCCTACCTTGAAGACCGACCGGTCTGAGACCAGCCTGATCTGCTCTGGGCCGGCTTCAACCGCCAACTCCTTCGAGACATGGACACGGTTGCCCTTGGCATCTTCAGCTGTGACGGTTACCTTGAAGCTCTCCTGGGCTGGTGGCACGATCCTAACGGTGGCGAAGCCTGCCTCATCTGTTCTCGACCTCTTCCCGTTGACGGTGATGGTGCTCTGGGCTGATGTGCCGTCCGGGTAGTACGTGAGGACGAAGAGGTTGTTCTCAACGCCCTGTTTTACGGCGCGGTGCTCCGGGATAACCTCAACCATCAGGGCGGATGCGGCGATAGGGAGGCTGCGCGTAACGGTCTCCGAATGCTCAGCCGTGTCGGTGACGGTGATGTTCAGGAAGAGGACGCCCTTCCCCTGCTCGATAGGCAACCCTACGAAGTACGATGGCAAGTCAAGCTCGAAGCTGAAACTCCCTTCCGCATCGGTTCTGCCGCTGATCGATGCGATCGTCTTCGACGAGACCTCGTACGTGAACGCCGTTACGACCATGCTTCCCTCAACCGGTTTGCCGAAGAAGTAACGACCGTTTACGGTGCCCTTCACCGTCTCACCGGGCAGGTAATAGTCGCGATCCGTGACGAGGTCTACCTTGAACTTGGGCAGAACGTACTTCTTGACCTCGACCTTCCTCTCGAACTGTTCGTCGCCTACCTGGGCGCGGACCGTGTAACGGCCTAGGATCAGCTCGTCTGCGAAGTGGAACGTGGCGTTCGCGACGCCGAACCGACTTGTCTCCAAGGTCTTCTTGAAGACCTTGTTCCCCTTAGGGTCCTCCAGCTCCAAGGTGACGTTGCCGCTGTAAGGCGTGAGGTCGCTAAGCCTCAGGACGAGGACGCGGATCTGGGCCTCCTCGCCCGGCTTGTAGATGGGCTTATCCGTGGAAAGCAGGGCCTTAACGTCGGTTGCAAGCTTGACTCTGCTCTCAACCCTGTCGAAGCCGAGGCTGGAATGGGACTCAACCACCAGCGTATACTCGCCCGGCGGGAGGCTGGGCACTTGGAACTGGAGCTCGTTCGTCCCTAGCTTGTTCGTGCTGCCTGAGCCTAAGGCGAACTCCCGGCTGGCGTTTCGCAGCTTCAACGTCAACTGGGCATTCTCAACCGGCGTGTTGTCCAGCTTGCTTAGAACAAGGGTCCTGATCGAGCCTTTGCTGCCGACATACAACGTGTCTGAGCCGTAGACGACCAGGTTCTGCGGGTTGAGAACGAACAGTTCAAGGTTGAAGACGACCAGGTTTGCGCCCATGAACGTCAGGATCGCCAGAAGACACGCTACGAACAGGGTTCTTCTACGCACGCGAAGCTTCAACTATCGCCAGTCCTGCCTGCTGCCCACTCCACGTGGGACTAAGAGCATTCCACCTAGGCTCTGAGTACGACTATAATACTAGAGATTCGAACAGGAGCCTTCCAGAGACTCCTCCACGGTAGGGAGCTTCGTCCCATCTCCGGCGGCAAAGCGTTGGACTGTTCTAGGGGTTAGAACGATGCGATGCACTGAATCTGCTGGCGTGTGGGAAAAAGGGATAGGGGAGCCCAACCGCTTGGGCTCATAAAACTCCTGACGTCTTCCTAGACCTGACGTTGGATGGCTACTCGAGGAGCTTGAGGGCTTCCTCTCTCGTCACAGCGACTAGGGTTTCTGTTGAGATCAAGTCGCCAAATCGGATGAGCGACCTCATGGC
>CAYRUY010000157.1:0-2548 GCA_964427455.1 uncultured Candidatus Bathyarchaeia archaeon
GCAGACATCTGCTTCACTTCCCAAACATGCTATGGCGTCCTGTTCTGCACTGCCTCCCACAGCTTGGCTGCGCTCTTGGCTCTCAGCTCCTGCGTCAACACAGTGGTGGAAGTGAGCTTCTCAAGAGCCTTGTTCCATGCCCCGGACTTCACAGGTGTGTGAAGTATCCCTCTCATCTTGACTCTCAGAGCCTCTTCCTCCGGGCAGACCTTCAAGCATGCACCGCAGTAGACGCAGAAGTTCTCGTCGACATCCACCCTGCCGTCTTCCCTCATGTAGATCGCGTCCACGGGGCACGCTTCCAAACAGAGCTTGCAGCCCTCGGGGCACTTGTCCTGATGTATCTCTATCGTTCCCGAGAATGCTTTCCTTACTTGTATGGCTCCGGTGGGGCAGGCCACATCGCACCATCTGCAGGTGGGACATTGTTCCTCAACAACCCTAATGGAAGGTTCCTCTGGCACCTCCCTAGCGCTGAGGGCCCCTTGAGGGCAGACCTCGACGCACAGGTCATACTCGTCGTAGTCTCGGTTGCGCTGAAGCCTCTTGTCCACTATCTTGAGGGAGTCCGAGAGCTCGGTGCACAGCCCGCAGAGGTCGCATCTCTCCTCATCAACCACTAACTCAAGCCTCGTGGCTCCCGGCTTCGGGTGCTTCACCTCCACTATGCCGAGAGGGCAGGCATCTACGCACAGGGTACAGCCCGGATCGCACTTGTCCGCCCTGATCCGTATGTCCCTGATGATTCTCGGGAAGCTCTGTGAGTCCACGACGGACAGGGCATGTCTGCCGTCCACGGTGACCTTTACGGCTCCAAACGGGCAAAGAAGGTCGCATACTCCACAGAAATTGCATTTCTGAGGATCCACGTCGACGAAGGGGGGTACAGCTTCCCTTGTGCCTTCCCTGTTCTCCCGAGGCACAAGCTCTATGGCTTCCTTGGGGCAAGCCACCTTACAGATGCCACACCCAGTGCAGAGGCCCTTTGAAACCACGATGGCATGTCTCCTCATGTACATAGCCCGCTCCAAGGCGAGCTTCTCTTCATCCTCAAGCTTCGTCTGCCTAAGAGGAGACATCGAGCCGTGAGATTTCTCGCAATTTTATAAGCGTTGACCTAGGCGATCGATTCTCAGGCTCCAACAGGCGACTGACCGGAGCCAAACGCTGCAGATCGGTCCTTCGGCCCCCTACACGGATCGGTTCAACTGTCTCCTTCGAGTTTTCTCCCTTATCCTCTTCATCGCTTCCCGGATGGTTTTGCCGTCACCGCGGATGAGCATGCGGCCGCTGGGTTCGGAAGAGACTTCAAGTCCTTCTTCACGTGCTATTGCCTCGATTTGGCCTCTGAGGGTGGGATCGTATTCCTCTATTCTGACCCAGCCCTCGCCCCGGCGTGGACCCGTGAGCAACCTACCTGTCGGCGGGAGCCTTTCGGTTTCTTTCTCAGGCGCCCTTCTCGCTCGACCTATTGTCTCAATCCACTCCGAAGCGACAGCCTTGCCCAGCTTCTCCTCGGCTGTGTGAAAGAGGAACCCCTCGACGCTGCTCAGATACGATTCGAGCCTCGGCAGTATCTCTGACTCGTCAGATCCCTTGGTCGCGAGCAAGCCGATCATGATCTTGGCCGAGTGTAGGTCCTTAATGACCTCCTTGGGAACCTCAACCCTCTCCTTCTTGAGCGTAAGGATCAGGTCGCTAAGAGCCTTCCACTGTTCTTC
Source organism: uncultured Candidatus Bathyarchaeia archaeon (assembly GCA_964427455.1). Taxonomy (GTDB): domain Archaea; phylum Thermoproteota; class CALKCG01; order B24; family JAWCPE01; genus JAWCPE01. The sequence continues at coordinate 1,722 of CAYRUY010000157.1, forward strand.
TAGGCCCATCTTGCGCTACCTCAGCCCCATCGAACACTTGAGGGCTACCAAAGCTGTCCCACCAACAGTCCACGTCGATACAGCCAGAAAAGCGTTCCGTATTCTGGGGAGACGGCTTGATGGAGATCATGCTGGCAGCTAGACTGAGGTGGCCGACCGAGCTAGAGCAGGAACCTGAGGATGACGTCGGGATCCGGAACGCTTTCGCCTAGCTCAAGTTCGTCCGGAGGGATGCCGAGAGCCAGCCCCAGGAGCTGGGTGTAGTGCACCACCGGGATGTCGAGGTTCTCCCCGATCAGTTCAGCCGCGGTTTTCTGGTTGCGGCTGTAGGAAACGAAGCAGAACGGACACATCGTTACCAACGCGTTGACTTCAGCATTCTTGATGTTGATGAGCTTCTCCCCGGTAAGGCGAAGCGATATCTCCTCGTTGATCGATTGAAGGAGACCTCCGCAGCAAAGCCTCTTCTCCGCGTAGCCCACGCTCTTCGCTCCCGTAGCCTCAACGATTCTGTCCAGGAACTCCGGAAAATCAGGATCTTCCACACCCAAAGGCTTTGAGGGCATCAAGACATGGCAGCCGTAGTGCACCGCAGCCTTCATGCCGCGGAACCTCTTCGCAATGCTGTTTCTCAGCTTCTCCTCACCGAGGTCCTCCGCCAGTATCTTTGCGAGGTGCTTGACGTTGATCTTCCCCTTGAACTCCAGGCCCTCAGGCTTCAGGATAGTGTTGACCCTTTCACGCAGGCTCTTGTCCTCCTTCAGCTTGGCACTGGTTCTTGCAAGCATGCCGGCGCAGCCGTTGCAGATGACCGCCATGTCCAGGCC
>CAYRUY010000158.1:0-2213 GCA_964427455.1 uncultured Candidatus Bathyarchaeia archaeon
CGTTCGTCCACTGAACCTCTAGGTCTAGCTCGTAGTTGGTTTGTCCACTTGAACTGAGCCCGATGCGTGCGTGATCGATGTCCACCCTCTTTGCCCCGCCAACCTTCTGGTACAAGAAGTAGATTCTCATGGCGTTGACTTGGGCGGGAGTGTAGGTTCCTGCTAAGTTGATGGTGTCGTAGGACCAAGTGTTATGCTGGGCCACCGAGCCGACGAGGTTACCTCCGCCTCCGGTGTAGTCGAGGTACACATCCGCTCTGTCGTCTGCCGCGCCGTCAGTGTTCTTGCAGTAGATGCTTATGTTCGCGGTAATTGTCCCGAGAAGCGTCGTATCGGCGAAAGTGTACCAGCCGTCCTGAGCGCCTTGAGAGGCCGCGTATATCACGTTCGTTGGCTGGTCCTGCGCGTTCAGGTATGGGCTTGAACCCGTTTTAGTCCAGCCCGTCCACGTGGAGGAGTAACCATCGCAGTCTCTCCATTGGGAGCCTGCGCCTGCGATGATATTTTCTTCCGTTAGGGTGTCGTATGTTGAGTCGGGGCCGGCTTTCTCAGCGTCGAAGTTGCTGTGGGTTCCCCTGTCGGTGGGGGCCCCCACGTCGCTGGTGTTGTTGTCTACGTAGTCCTGTTCGTTCCAGACAGCTTGCGCCGAAGGGATAAACAGAACGTTAGACGCCACGAGAAGGAAGACGAGAAGTGTCGTGCACGATATCCAATACTTGCGTCTTAGAATCATTCTCGATCGATCGATGCGGCACGTCAAGAGGCGGACCTTTCCAAGGCTGACCTAAAGACCATGAGATACCTCTGAGCAACCAAGTCCCATGTGTGGTTTCTCAGAACCTTCATCCTGGCTCTCCCTCCCAGGGATCTGCAGAGGCTTTCGTCTGACAGCAGGCTGAGGATTTCACGGGCCAGCAGCTGGTGATCGCCAGGGTCGACGAGAACGCCGTCCTGCCCGTTGGTAACGATCTCGGGTATGCCTCCCACGCGTGACGCGATGACCGGCTTCTCCATAGCCATCGCTTCGAGCACGAAGAGGCTCGAGGCCTCGATGTAGCTGGGAACGACCACAGCTGCCGCTGAAGCCATGTACCTCGGGATCTCGTCATGTGGAACCCCTCCTAGAAACAGAACATATTCGGTCAGGTGAAGGTCCTCCACCAGCCGCCTGAGCCCTGTCTCCTCCGGCCCCTCACCAGCAATCACCAGCCTAGCCTCCCGCATGCTCAGAACCTCCCTCATGGCCCGCAGCAAGACAAGCAGCCCGTTCTTCTTCACCAGCCTTCGAGCCGTGAAGACGATGGGCAACTGAGGCTCGTCTATGGGCTTGACTGTGGGGCTGAACTTCTTCGGGTCAACGCCGTTGAGTATGGTGAGCAACTTCTCCGGCGGCGCCCCCCACTCTCTTGCTAGATCCATCGAGTACGTGGCTGTGTGGACCTGAAATGTTGAAAGCCTCGCCAGAAGAGTTGTGAGGAACCTCTCCCCTGCCCTGTATGCCTCAGCCTTGAGTGGGTTGGCCTCGATCAAGTCCCAGACAGGGTAGTGAGCACCGTGGATCACGTTGATCGAGGAGCCACCATTTCTTGATGCTGAGAGGTTTGCGGCCAGGCCTGACGTGTAGTAGTGGCCGAGAGCGATGTCAAAGTGGATCTTCTCTCTAAGGATTGTGAAGGGGAAGAAGAGCTGTCTGCCAAGCCTGAGGTTCACGGGGCTCCAGGTCTCAGCCATCAGGTTGAGGGCGTCCGTCCTTACTACGTGCACGCCCTCTACATCTTCCTCCCTCGGTGATCTTGGCGAGGTCTGGCCGGTGAGGAAGGCCACCTCGTGACCCATCTCGACAAGCTTCTTCGAGAGCTCCATCACCGTGGTTCCCAGGCCCTCGATGCATCCCCGGCCGAAGCTTGGGCCGATCTCGTAGACGTGGAGGATCCTTAGGCTCTCCAAGCCATCTACCTCACAGCGTGTCAGGCTTGATGTTGGCCCGCAATCAGATGTTGGGTCAAGCTGAGTCTACGACGGTCTTCGGCCAGTGGGTGATTCACCGAGGTTGAAGGCTGCTGCTCTAGCCGCTTCTCCCATGGTTGGTGCCCAGACCGAGCTTGCGGAAAGGAAGCTGGAGAGGAGTTGTCTGAGGCCGTTCTTTCCGACGAAGACTTCGTGGGATGGGTGTACGTAGTAGCAGAAGTAGCCTGTCGACTTTGAAGCCTCCA
>CAYRUY010000159.1:0-2195 GCA_964427455.1 uncultured Candidatus Bathyarchaeia archaeon
TGATGGCCTTCTTCTCGCCGATGCGGTCGCCTAGGTGGCCGCCTAGAAGCGAGCCGCCTATGCCTAGGAGTGGGCCTAAGCCGAAGATGAGACTCGCCGTCGACTCGCTAAGTCCCTTCTCTTGAACGAAGTAAGTTGTTGCGAAAGTGGAGACCACGGAGAAGCCTGCCTGCCAAAGGCTCATCGCGAGGAGGAAAGCCGAGAAGCTGAAGGTTAGGAAGCCTGCCTTGAACTCTAAGCGTCTTCGTCTCGGAGCCCTGAGCTCTGCAGCAGCTCTCTCTAAGGGTTCGAGGTCTCTCGGCGGGAAATGAGTCCTTGAGATGACAAGGGCCCAGGCGAGGAGCGGCGCAACCCAGATGAGGTAGGCCCATCGCCAGTTAAGCCTCAGAAGGATAGCGGAGACTGCGAGAGAACCCACGGAGGTTCCGATGCTGCCGAACGCGTTGTGGTAACCCATCGCTTTGCTTGTACGCTCTCTCGCGAACAGCTTGCTGATCGACGCGAGCGCGGAGTTATGGTAGAACGGTGATGTTACACGGATCAGGGTTATACCCAAGACGAGAACGTAGACGTTGGGGCTCTGCCCCGCGATGAGGCCTCCTAAGGCTTCGAGCAGGAGGCAGAGGAGCAGGATCGGCTTCACGTTCAGCCTGTCAGCGACGAAGCCTGAGGGCAGATTCGCGACGAGGCTGAGAAGCGTTGGGGCCGTCGCGACCAACGCGGCTTCAGGAAGCGAGAGGCGAAACTCCTCGATGAAGACAGGGAGAAGCGTGACGTGGACGAGGAAGTAGAGCTCTATGCTCAAGTGGGTGGTGCAGATGACCCAGAACTCTTTCCTCATTCGCGAACATGCGCCAAGGCCAGACTAGCCTACGAGGGCTAATATGCGTTTCTTGGATCCGAGGCCACAAGCTCCTTCCGACCGTCTGCGCCCATTCCAGCTCCACGTGAGTTCAGCTAGACCCTTGAACACCGACCTCAGCCCGTGCATAGTCTCCCTCAGTAACAGGAGTTCCAAGGCCTCAGTCTCTACGGCGAGGAAGAAGGGAAGGGCGTTCTCTTGAACCCATGGCGAAGATGCTCGTCGAACGGTTTGGGCCCCGGCCGGTCATTCTATGTAGGGTGCTATGAAGTATTCCAGTTTGCCTTGCACGAGTTCGAAGTCTAGCTTGAGCGGCATGTTGTTGGCGAACTCGACCGTCACGGTCTCCGAAGAGGCGGAGCCTGCTTTCACGATCTGCGAGAGGAAGCTGAGGCTGTAGGTGGCCTTCGAGGCTTCCTTCACCTCTAGTGCGAGTAGAGCCTCCGCTGACTTGTCCAGGTCGACGGCGAAGGAGCCCATGTCTCCTGACGCGGCCATCGTGAACTTCTCACCTGTAGCCTCGAACCTGATGTTCTCGCTCACGGTGCCTGCGTCCTCGACGGTTCTCGCAAGGCAGTCCGCAGTCACCCTCGCCTTCGCGGTGAAGCTTACCTTCACGGTGGGGATCTCCTCGCCTGTCAGGTCGAGCGTAGCCATGCTGAACGTCCTCGCGTATTTGCCCGTAAGCTTCATCACCAGTTTCGCTCCGGATTCGTCCAAGCCTAGCTCGAGGCTCTCGCCGCTCACCGTCCGCCTCAGAAGCCTCACCATCTCGCGGATGTTCAACCCGAGGTTAACGGCTTTGTCGCACGTGTACTCCTCGAAGCCCGAGGCCTTCCATTCTAGGTCTACCATCGCGACGTGGCTGGGGTCCATAGCTCTAAGCTTTAAACCCTCAACGTCAGCGTTGAAAACAGCCTCGTCAACCAGAGCGGAGACCGCGTTGATGATCTTCCGCCAATCCGAGGCCTCAGCCAGCTTAACCCTGAAAGTCAAGCCTTAAACCCTCATAGGACGCCTAATGCCTCACCGTTCCTCCGCTCCGCTGATAAAGATTATGGCAACCACGCAGACGCCAACGAACCCTTCTAATAGGGGAGGACGGAGGCCTTGGTCCCGGCAGGGTGCGTTCATAGCGCCTTTCACCATGCTTTAGGGTGGTTTCATAGCACCAGAGGAGCCCGAGGAAGGCCCTGATCCAGCGGGAAGGCAGCGCGCAAAGGCTCCAATTGAAACCCTCTCGCGCGACCCAGAGAGCCTCCGCGTGAGAAGAGAGGGTTTCCGTCACCCTAAGGCTCTCCTCCACCTTGGGGTTCCGTTCGCTGAATCCTGG
>CAYRUY010000160.1:0-2180 GCA_964427455.1 uncultured Candidatus Bathyarchaeia archaeon
AAGCGAAGAAGGTCGGGTTGGCGGTAGGCAAGGAAGGAGTGAACCTTCAAGAGATTATGCGCAGGTCGAAGTGGAGTCCTAAGGTCATTAGAGTTCCGCCCATCCCCTCGAAGATGATCGCTCAGATCAGGCATCTGACGTATACCGAGAGCAAGGAGCGGGAACGGATCCTGATGGGCGTAGGCGAACGGGTTTTCAGGACGCCGATCTACAGGTCTGGTGAGGTTCTCATTCAGGCTCTCGGCGGCTTTAGGGAGGTTGGGAGGTCCTGCCTCCTCGTCCAGACGAAGGAGAGTAAGATCCTGCTTGACTGCGGACTGAACCCGGGTGCCCCAGGGCCACCGCAGTCGTTCCCCTACCTGGGGGTTGCAGAACTCAACCTGGACGACCTCGATGCGGTCGTGATCTCTCACAGCCACCTGGACCATTGTGGGACGCTGCCGCTTCTCTACAAGTACGGTTACGACGGCTCGGTCTACTGCTCAGAGCCGGCGCTGAGCCTGATGACGCTTGGGCAACTTGACTACTTGGACGTCCTCTCTAAGGAAGGCTACCCGGCCCCGTATGACCAGAGGGATGTCCGTGAGACGGTGCTTCATGCCTTCCCGCTGCGATACGGTTTCGTTCTAGACATCGCTCCTGACATCAAGCTGACGCTTTGGAGCGCGGGGCATATCTTGGGCTCATCTGTCGTCCATCTTCACATAGGCGAGGGGTTGCACAACATCGTTTACACAGGTGACTTCAAGTACGGGCGGTCGATGCTCTTCGACCCCTCTGCCTACGCTTTCCCCAGGGTTGAAACCCTCATAGTAGAGTCGACCTACGGGGCCCCGGAGGACATTATGCCGCCTAGGGAGGAGGTTGAAGCTCGCTTCGTGTCGATTCTAAACGAGACCCTAGAGCAGAAAGGGAAGGTGCTGATCCCGAGCCCCGCGATCGGGCGGGCTCAGGAGATACTGATCGTTATCGACGAGTACATGCAGCGTGGACTCCTCAGGGAAGTGCCTGTCTTCATCGAAGGCATGATCAACGAGGCAACGGCCATACATACCGCTTACCCGGAGTACCTGGCTAAGGAGCTTAGAGACAAGATACTGTACGAGGACGTGAACCCCTTCCAGTCAAAGTACTTCACTATAGTCACCGACCCTGGCGAGAGGGAACAGATCGTCCAAGGCGGTCCTGCGATCATCCTGGCCACGTCCGGAATGTTGGAGGGCGGCCCAGCGATAGAGTACTTCAAACACCTTGCACCTGACCCGACCAACGCTTTGATCTTCGTCAGCTACCAGATCGACGGCACACTGGGCAGGCGGATCAAGAACGGCCTAGGCGAGGTTGCGCTCATCGACCAGAACGGGAAGATGCAGGTCTACAGCGTCAACATGAAAGTGGACTCCGTCGAAGGCTTCAGCGGCCACTCAGACCGGAGGCAGGTGCTCAGCTACGTCAGGAAGGTAAGCCCCAAGCCTGAACGCGTCATCGTATGCCACGGCGAGGAGTCCAAGACTCTCAGCGTCGCCTCGGCGATACAACGCATGTTCAGGATACCTGCGTTTGCCCCAAGAAACCTAGAGACAATAAGGCTAAGATAGACCGCACCGGGCCAGGTCCAAGGATCAGCAACCGCTGCCTTGGATTGAGCAGACACCGCTGACCTAGTCGGGAGCAGAAAGAGATATCACAGAGAAGCAGCCCATCTAGGCTGATGATGAACGACACTGTCTCATGACACGAAAGTGGATGATTAAACGAGCAGACACTGAGACGGCAGTAGACCTTTTGGCGCTCTGCCGTCTCCTCCCTCTGCAATGGGTCTGGAAGGAGCTTGATGGTCGGCCTTTTCCTGTCGACCGAACGATTCAGCCCTGTAGGTCGTAGGGACAAGCGTGAGTCAGGCTTGGGAACTGGCATGACCGACTTGGTTACGGGGCATCTCGTGTAGTGGATTAGCCTTTTAAACTCGGCAGTGAGCTAGGCTCTTGCCATGAGACTCCTTATCTCATTCTTTACCATAATGGTCCTAACGGCGCCGTTGCTTGCACCCCACGGCTCCATGACCTCTGTTGTTGCTGAGCCGGATGTGACGACGGTTTCAGGCGTCATCTCAGGGGATACGACGTGGTCAGGAAACATACTGGTAACCTGGCCAGGCGTGATTGTAGCCGAAGGCTCCA
>CAYRUY010000161.1:0-2172 GCA_964427455.1 uncultured Candidatus Bathyarchaeia archaeon
GCAAGGTCCAGGCCGAGGAATTCGAGAACATCTCCACCGTCATAAGCGACTCCGTGAGGAGGATCGCACAAGACATGCCGCTCGATAAGATCGTAACAATCACCAGATCGGGCTACACAGCGCGGATGATCGCACGGTTCAGGCCAAAGCAACCCTTGATCGCCGTGACCTACGCACGGGAGGTAAGAAATCGATTGCAGATGGTCTGGGGTGTCAAGCCTCTAGCGATCGAACGCCCAAAGGCAAAGGATCTTATCTTGTATGTGGCGAAGATCCTCTTAAAGAAGGGACTAGTGGATGAGGATGACGTCATTCTGTTCACAGCGGGAGTCAGAACCACTCAAAAGCACTCCAGCAATCTGCTGGAGATCCACGTCGTTCGTGAGCTTCTAACCTACAGGCGTCCAAGTTAGGTTTCCCCGAGGCACCAGCGTCTCGAAGCGGTAGGCTTTTAGCCTCGATTGACTATCTACATTGTCAGCGGCGATGATGTAGATTCAGAGTTCCGATGAAGGCGTGATTTGAAGGCATTTGGCTGAGCCGCAACCTACTTGCGCTGTTCACGTCAAGGATGTCGGATAACGACTGCTATCTCTTCTCGGTGACGATCTTCTCAAAGGCGTCAGCGCAGGTCTCGCAGCAGAAGAAGTACTGACGATGATCTATGGTTCTACGAGCGGGCTCGCCCGAGATGTCTTTCTTGCAGTATGCGCACGACCACGCTATGCCCAGACCGGGATGTATGACCGGGCCATACAGTTCCTTTGCGGTTTCAACTACCAGGCCGCTGTTGTACGCTTCGACCCCCGGCAGCTCGCTGACCGTGTGAGCTAGGAAGTTCCCTAACACCCGGATGTCAGGGGCCTCGAGCTTGGCCGTAAGCTGGTACTCTCCAGTTGTGTGGTAAACGGAGGTGATTTCATCCTTGTCCGTGAGGTTCTTCCTAACATCATCAACGCTTGCCGGTCTTACCTTTAGGTATACAAAGGCCGTGACTCGACCCCTCAGCCTCTCAGGATCTATGTAGACTGTGAACCCCTTTATCACCCCGAGATCAGTCAGCCTCTTGATCCGCGCCCTGACAGTCGGGACACTCACCCTAGCCTCTCCGGCCAGTTCCTTGAGAGGAACTCGCGCGTCCCTCTGTAGTGCGCGAAGGATCTTTGCGTCCGTCTCGTCAAGGCTCAGCGCATCCAACGCATCTTCACCTCACGTGAACCTTGAAGATTCGGAAACTCCTAAAAGCTTTCCCTCCGAGGCCCGAACCTTCACTTTCTTTCCAAGCAAGTCAGTTGCTTGGCTCCCGGACGCAAGATCTGAAAACTGAGAGCAGTTTTCCCTTCCCTCACAAGAACCAGAACTGCCATCTTCCCCTTGGATCCATCACGGTCTCAAATGCAGAAGAGGCGAGACAAGTGGAAAAGGACCCCGTGTGCGGAACGGACGCGGACAGGAAGACCGCTCGCTGCACCTCTAGCTAGAAGGCAAAGACTTACGATATCTGTTCGTGGATGCGTAAGAGGACCTTCGGCAATTCGTCGAGCAGGTACGCGAGATGGGCGGGTAGGTTCTGGTCATCACGCGCCAGTTTATCAAGCAAGCTACTACGCGATCAATTCATGATCGACCGATGCAGCCATGTAGAGGCCATCGATCGCGGAGAGGAAGGCAACCGGCTTTCCAGCCGGTTGCAGACGATGGTAACCCCTAATCCACACCATTAGACAAGAGAGTTGAGGACGGCGCCGCCCCCTCTGCGGTGAGACGGAGCCATGCTAGTACTCCACAACTCTTGGCAGTTTCTTAGCCTGCTCTATCCAGTCCCTTACCTGTTCCAGCGTAGGAAGCTTCCTAACCAGCTTCTTTTCAATGTTGGTCTTAACCATCTCGGGATGGAGGCTGATTGGGTTCCTCTTAGCCAGCTCGACAACCGTGTCGACGCCGGAGGCCTCAAGTAGTTCCGAGTACTCTTCATCCACGCCTTTGATCCTGAACAAGTCAGCCATGTTTACCCAACGTAGAATTTCCTGAGGCGACGTGCCGGTTTCCTTCACCAGGTCTTCTCTCCCTGGCCTGGTCTTGCCAGCGTTTAGCAGGTCCCCCACAGTCTTTATCCCGAGGCCCCTGAGCTTTTCCTTGTACACCGGTCCTATGCCTTCGATTGCCTCTATC
>CAYRUY010000162.1:0-2126 GCA_964427455.1 uncultured Candidatus Bathyarchaeia archaeon
GTCGCGATCGAGCCGCCCACGCTCACGTCGCTCGTCGCTGAGACCATCCGGGCCTCAACCGAGCCGCCGACATCCACCTGCTCCGAACTCAAGTCCCCGGCCACACGTACGGCGCCGCCCACTTCCAGTTTCCTCGTCAACCTTAGGTCGCCTCCTGCCCGTAGGGTTCCGCCCACATCGACGCTGTCACCTTCGCCTGTTCCGGCTATGTCAACTGTGCCGCCGACATCGATCTTCTTGAACGTAAGATCCCCTTCAGCCTTCAGCGTTCCGCCCACGTCTATGTCCTCTCCGCTGCTTCCCGCGCCAAGCGTAACCGTGCCTCCTACATCGATGCTCCTGAACCTAAGGCCTCCTTCAGCCTTCAGGGACCCGCCGACATCAATGTCTTGTCCGCTGCCTCCTTCGGCGAGCCTGACCGTACCGCCGACATCGATCGAGTTGAACCTTAGCGGCCCCGTGGACTCAAAGGAGCCCCCTACATCGATGCTTCCTGTTACCTCCCCTCCGTTGACCTTCGCCCTTCCACCCACATCAATGGTTGCAAGCTTCACCACGGCCATTGCGTCAAAGGAGCCTCCTACGTCGATGTCTTTCGCCTCCACAGGGCCTCGCGCTGTGTAGGCGCCCGCAACATCGATCTTCCCAGCCTTACTGGAGCCTTCTACCTCCAGACGACCTCCTACGTCGACATCATCTGCTGAGAGGTCCTTCCCTACCTTCAGCTCTCGGTCTACACTGACTGTCCTGGCGTTGAGGCTTCCTGTCACCTCTAAGGAGCCGTCTTCGACCTCAACCCTATCCTTCACTGTCAGGTCTCCTTCAACTCTGGCGTGTCCCTCGCTGCCCTCGAACCTGTAGGCTTCAACGCTGCACTTGAAGACACAGTCTCCCTCGCACTGCACCGAGCCGCTTACCGTGATCTTGACCCCGTCCTCCGCGACGACCGTGGCGTCCTCGCCGACGATTAAGGCGCCTTCTACGACGCCAAACTTGGCAGTAGAGCCTTCCGCGACCCTTATCTCCCCACTCATCTCTCTCACCTTCCAACGGGGTCTCAGCCGGGAGAATATATGAAGCTGAGGCACGTGTTGTGATCACAAAATGTGATCGTCCTCTAGAGGACGATCATACCTTGGAAACGCCTGTATGCGTTTATGAGCAAGAGTTGGTCAAGGCCCGCGACGGGTTTCACGGCGCTAGCGCCGCGGGCTTGAAGAGGCGTAGAGGCCTCTCGCCTGCCAAGTAGCGTTTCACGTCCTCCGCGATCATCCGGCCGGTTCTCTCGGCTACGTCGCGTGAGTAGCCTGCGATGTGCGATGTGAGCGTAACGTTCTCCAGCTTGAGCAAGGGGTCTTCTGGGCTTAGGGGCTCCATCTCGTAGACGTCTAGGGCTGCGCCGGCGATCCGCTTTTCCTTCAAGGCTTCGGTGAGAGCCCCATAGTCGATCAGGCCGCCTCTCGCCGTGTTGACTAGGTACGCGGTCGGCTTCATCAAGGCCAGTTCCTTTGCCCCGATGAGGCCGCGCGTCTCCTTGCTCAGGACGCAGTGAAGCGTCATGATATCCGAGTTCTCCAATAGCGTCGTAAGGTCTACCTTCTCAGCTTGGGCTTCTTTGAACCTTTCCGGGGGCACGTAGGGATCGTAGGCGAGGAGCCGCATCCCGAACGCCTTGGCTCGAACCGCCACCTTGAAGCCTATGTTTCCCAGGCCTATGATGCCTAGCGTGCAGCTGGCCAGCTCGGGCCCTAGATGCTCATACCGGTTGTAGTCTAGGTTCCAGACTCCTTGCTTCAACGATGCGTGAGCCCTGGCGATGTTCCTGACCTCGGCTAGGATGAGGCCTAAGGTGAAGTCTGCGACTGCGTCAGCGTTGCGTCCAGGCGTGTAGAGGACCGGTATCCGCCGCCTCGTAGCCGCAGCCACATCGATGTTGACAGGTCCACCCCTCGTGCAGCCTATGAGCTTCAGCTCCGGAGAGGCGTCAATGACCTCCGCGGTCACCGGTGCGCCATGGACGACGAGGACGTGAACGCCCTTCATCTCCTTGATGAGCTCTTCAGGGCTTCCAACAGATTCTTGGACGCCTGTCCGGGTCTCTTCCCGCCTATAGGCGATCGTCTCCT
>CAYRUY010000163.1:0-2101 GCA_964427455.1 uncultured Candidatus Bathyarchaeia archaeon
CCGTCGAAGCCGACCTCCTTGTAGGCTCTCATAGCCGCGAGCATGTCCGTTTGGCCGTCGTCTACGAAGGTTTCGTGGAACTTGTAGGGGTTCCCGATGACGTTTCTGAAGTGAACGTAGAAGATCTTCTTCCTCGACCCGAAGTAGCGTATAGCCTCGACCACGTCCGCGCCCATCTCGCTGAAGCAGCCTTGACAGAACTCGAGGCCGCTGTAGTCGCTGGGAACGAGTTCGATCATACGTTTGAAGGCGTCGACGCTCCGGAAGATCCGGGCTATGCCTGCCAGGGACGGTACAGGCGGGTCGTCTGGGTGAAGCCCCATCTTAACCCCAGCCTCTTCAGCGACGGGTATCACCCTCTCCAGGAAGTAGGTGAAGTTCTCCCACATCTGGTCGTCGTTGAGCGTGCCCATGGCTGTTACGGGAGCGTCCTTCACGAGCTCGTAGTCGAAGCTGGTCACGCGCGCGCCTCTCCACGGCGTTTCGCTGCAGGTTCTCCAGACACTCGCGGGGCAGAAATGGTAGCCCAAGATAGGGATGCCTGCCTTACCCATGTTGGTAAGTGTCTTGCAGAAGCTCTCGATCTGCTCGTCGCGGCCCGGCTGGCCTAGCATCGCCTTCACGTACCAGTTATGAGGTATGTTCTCGATCGCTTCGAGCTTCAGCCCGGCGGCTTCAATGCGAGTTCTAAGCCTTAGAAGCGGAAGGAACTCGTAGTAGCCGGGTCCACCGGCGAGCGAGGGGTCTACAGGCGCATGAACGATGACGCCCTCCACCCCAAGCTGCTTCGCGAAAACAAGCTTATCGTCTGTCAACTCGTACATTGAACCGACGGCAAGCCTCATACGCAAACCTCGCTTGAACGGAACGCTCGGCTGTAGGCTTATAACTCTTGGCAAACGGCTTGACGAGTCTCTCCGTGCGCTCCAGGCGTCAAGCCTCCTTGCAGCCGAGCCCAGAGACGAAGCGATGGCTGCGTACGGGGCAGCGCCAGATGAAGGATGCCAGACACGAAGAGACTGGGGCGCCTCTAGCCCTGACGTTTGCTCCTGAGGACCCCGCCCGTCGCGAAGTCAGTCTTCCGCATCTCGACGAAGTGGACCCACACGTTCTCCTTGGCGACACCGAGGATCTCGACTGTGGCCTCGGTTATCGCTTTAGCTAGCTTCTCTCTCTGCTCCTCGGTTCGACCCTCAACAAGGTAGACTTGGATGAACGGCAACCTCACAACACCTGGCAGCCACCCTCTCCGGTTCCAAGATAAGAGCGTTGCTTTCCACTAGAACTCGACCATTACGCAGAGGTTGAGTCACTGTCCACCGGCGCAAATCTTCTCCCCGTAACCTTCGTTGGCGTTACTACACAGATCCGCACAGCCATCAACTCCTTCTCCCGATTTCTTCCAGGCTTATTCATGTAGTCATCAAAGCTCTGCGGAACCCGATACTTGTCGATTAGCTTCTGCAGATAGGGGATCATCTCTTCCTTGCTATTAATGATTCGCGCTGTCCCAAACATGACTACGCTCTTATACATCGATGTGTCAGAGAGGGCTTCATCGACCTCAAAGCAGACATGTGGATTCTGCCTGATAGCCTCCATTTTCAAGCCCGTGTTGCACGTGTGAAAGAACACTTTGCCATCCGCATATACGTAACCGACGGGAACAATGTACGGTCCATCTTTGAGGAACGTTCCAAGCCTACCCACCCGAGCACATGCAAGGAACAGGTCTATCTCTTCCGAAGTCATCTCCTTTACAGGCATCTAGGATCTAATCCTCCTTCAAAGCTTCACGCTGGCTGCGTCCTTACAGCTCTCTAGTATCCTCATCACTTCATCCTCTGTTCGAGGGCCGAAGACAGGCCACCTGAACTCCGCCGCCTCCATATACTCGACCGTCAGGCCTCTAACCGCCTCTCGGACCGCTTCGCGCCGGCTAGAGAACAGCCCAGAGGCAACGAGCCTGTCTAACGCCTTGATCTGCTCCTTCGTCAACCTCACCCTGGCTGACTGCACGTCAATCACCGCGGTGTTTAGCCCACTCCCGGGACAAGAAGGTTGGTGTCGACCCCTTTCCCAAGTAGCTGCGCTAGGAGAG
>CAYRUY010000164.1:0-2100 GCA_964427455.1 uncultured Candidatus Bathyarchaeia archaeon
CCAAAGCGTAGAGCCTAAGGGGCTTGAGAGGTTCGCTTCGACCACCTGGGTTATGTCAACCAGCTCATAGGCGGTGACCTTTGCTTTCTCAGCGGCCCAGGCGACAGCATCTAGCAGCGAGCCCCGTTCATCGACGAGTCCCAGCTTGACGGCGGTGCTCCCAATGTAGAGTTTCCCAAGGGAGAGCTCCTCCACGGTTACATTGAGCTTAACGCCTCTGCCCGTGTTGACGGCTTCCAAGAAGTTGTCTAGGCCCTGCCTGACCACGAAAGGAAAGTCATGTACTGGGAAGCCCGTGTGCTTGAACGGCCCAGACTCCAGCGTCGTCTCGGAGGGAACGACCATCTCAGGGGTGCTCACGACGACGCCTATGTTGCCTATGAACGACGAGGGCTCCGCGTACGTGTAATTAGCCGCGAGGGTTGCGTAGTATCCGCCTGAAGCCGCGAGGCCTTCAACAACCGCGACGACGGGCTTACGGCTCCTCAGCCTCCTCAGGGCATAGTAGATGTCCTCGACCATGGAGGCGTAGCCGCCCGGCGAATCCACCCGTACGACAAGCCCTGCAACCGTCTCGTTCTCTAAAGCGTACTCTACGGAGCGAAGGTAAAGCTCACGGTCCTGGCTTGTCAAGACGTAGCCGTACAGCGTCATGGTTCCGATGAGAGGCTTGGAGGGTGCGGCAGGCACCTCGGCTCTACGCCCGGTCAGGGATCCCACTAGGAACCCAGCCACGAATAGGATGATGCATAGCGTACCTACCACTAAGACCAGCAACCCTCTACGTGCAGGCTCTGCCAAGGTCTAGCCTCCACCACCCTGGATGTTTCAAACCGATGTATCTCTATCCGAACTTAAAGCTGCGATCGACCCGAAGGGGAGATGCGCTAATGTCGCAGAGGACCAACCGCACAGTCTCAAGCCGAAAAGCGCCGATATCGAAGGGGGCTAGGAGCTCGGCGTTCCTCTTCGCCGGAGGGCCAGGGCGACGACTACAACGACAACCATTACGAGAACTGCTCCAGCACCTATGTAGAGTAAGGGGAGGCCGTCCACGCCGAACGGCTTCAGACTCACGTCCGGATACGTAGCGCTCATCGACTGCACGGACGGGACGCTGACGCCGAAGTTAAGCTGGTCAAGGATCGTGAGGCTGTCGTCTACGTGGAGCGGCAGCTGGACCACTTGTATCAGCACGTTATGGTCAGCTGTAATCTTATGCAGCCCGGTCGTAAGCGTTACGAAGCCGTCGGCCGGTACTCTAAGCTTCACATCGTCTACGTCGATCTGAGTCTCCTCGTAGGCGAAGATGTAACCCTCTGCGCGGATACCGGGTACGATGAAGTAACCTGTCTGCCCCGCGTTAAGCCCCGCATAGGTGACGCCGCCCTCTACGAAGAGCGGCACGCCTCCCTCCCGCGACTGGAACATCAACGTGATCGGCTTATCGCTTTCGAAGGCTAGGTTCAAGGGTTCGAGCTTGTTCGTAGGTAAGGAAGCGTTCTTCCCGGCCATGAAGGATACGTCCGCAACCTTCTGGGCGTTCTTAAGGTCGATGATAGCGACCTTCGAGTCCTCCGCGCCCATGAAGGCGAACCAGCGATCAGCGGACGTGTACTGGCTAAAG
Source organism: uncultured Candidatus Bathyarchaeia archaeon (assembly GCA_964427455.1). Lineage (GTDB taxonomy): Archaea > Thermoproteota > CALKCG01 > B24 > JAWCPE01 > JAWCPE01. The sequence continues at coordinate 1,628 of CAYRUY010000164.1, forward strand.
TGGCCTGCCCCATAGAACCTAGTCCCGATGAAGCCTCCCTCAACCGCGGGGTAGTAACAGATGCTGCCGAAGTAGACGCCCATCGAGAACGTCTGAACCATGATGTAGCCCGTAGACGTGACCCTATAGCTGCCGAAGCTGGGGAGAATGAAGGAGGCATACTTGTTCGCCTTCAAGCTGAAGCTTTTCAACGTCGCCCCACCAACGTCGAAGACCTTCACATCCGTATCCTCTAAGGCGTAGACCCTCTCAGGCAGGTTCGCCAGCTCCGTGGAGACCACCTCTACGGTTGTGAAGATGAAGCCCTTGCCCACGTAGCCGCCGTCAACGCTCGGATGGAAGGTCGTGGCTCCCGGCACCGTGGCTGTCACGTTCACCTCCCAGCTGCCACCTATCAGCATCGTGGTCACAGGCTTATCGCTGGCGACTTTGAAGAACGACCCGTTAGGAAGCTGAACGACCTGCCTCTCCAT
>CAYRUY010000165.1:0-2075 GCA_964427455.1 uncultured Candidatus Bathyarchaeia archaeon
CATTAGGCTGAGTTGTCATCCAGATCGTGGTCAGCAAACCCAGAATCATGAACCCCGGCGGTAGACCTGCTAAGCCACGACCTCTGCGAGGAGCCCTAGGGGCTTCTTCTTGAGGCTTCGCGACTTGCGGGATTCTGCCTCCTACCCTGAAGACCTTAAGCTCCGTCGCGTCTGTCTAGATTCCAGCGCTGTCAGAGGCAACGCAGGCTTCCTCCGATACCTTACTCACCTTCAGACTGATCTCCCTTGGCTCCCCATCGGCAGACTGTTAGAGGTTAGGGCTTCCCTCGCTGAACAACCTCGTGCAAGGGATGTTCGAGTTGAACGCGGGCTCTCCTTCTGGGCGGCGACACAATGGGCCGTTAGACGGCAAGAGTCGCCCGAAACGAGCGCACAATCGCCTGCATGCCCTGTCTCAGCGCCAGGGCTTTCGACTATGCTGATCACTGACATCTGGCAGAGACCATCTCATGCGTGCAAGCGGACAGAACCGGAGTGAAACCGTGGCGCTCAGCTTCGGTCTGTAGAGGTGTGATGTGTGAAACCTATGAGATGAGAGAAGCTCTAGACGAGGCCTGAGAGGAGCAGGAAGGCTCCGAGGCTTACGTAGATCAGGGCCTCTATCAGCGTCATGCTTCTCTCCTCCCGTTGCTGCCATCTCCTTACCGAGAATTCTACGATCTCCTTTCTGGATGCAAGGATGAGGATGGCTATGAGGGGGAGAATGAATGCTAGGTTGTAGAAGAGCAGGTATGTGAGGCTCTCCGCGAAGACTGTCCTTGTAGCTAGCATGCTTAGGATGGTTAGGTATATGCCTCCTGTACATGGGAACTCGAAGAGAGCAACCAAGGTTCCAGTGACGAAGACTGCCGGGAGGGTGGCTTTGTGCATCCATCTCCTTGCGATCTCCAACTGACCTGGGGAGAGTTTCAGGGTGAATCCTCGGCCGGGCCAAAAGCGATCCTTTAGCTTCATGATCCCGGCGGCGATCACGACCCACGCGCCCAGCTTTGAGACTAGGTGGGGGAATGGAACCATCGCGATCGCCTGGCGTAGGGTCAGCCCTATGGCCAGATAGGTGAGATAGACGGCTACGATGTAGGTTGAACCGAAGAGCAGAACCATCGTCTTGATCCGTCTCGGATGCTCCCACGTGGAGCTTCCCATGGCAAACAGAACGGTCACGAGGAAAAGCAGCACGGCGAATGCGCAGGGGTTAACGCCATCTAGGAGCCCGCTGACCACAACGAGGGAAAAGAACGACCAGGAGGAGGAAGAGGCGCTTGAGGCTAAAGGGCACTCCGCCACCGAGTTCAGAATCTTGCATTCCTTGACATTCCCGTCATCGTCCATCACCATGTACAGGTCCCTTGCCTCGTCCCTGAAGACGGCGATCCTTCCGTGCTCTTCTGCGTGGTTCGCCAAGAAGTCGGTTATTATCTTGACTGGAACGTGGTTGATGAACAGAAACCTTTCATCGACGCTCACTACCAGCGTGTACGTCGCCCGCATCCTGTCTGGGACTCCCAGTCTCTCGTAAAGCTCAGCCAATTCCGTGTGAAGCTCTGGCTCAAGCTCGATGGTCCTGACCTGAACGCCCATCTCCCTGAATGTCGCCCAGACCTCACTTGTGTATCGCTCAAACCGCTCGCGCAGCGGGTCAGTAGGGCAGACGGAGCACGCTGAATAAGTCACGTAGACAACTACTCTCGCGGGTGAAGTCCCGTGGGCAGCCCCGGGGATGAGCAAAAGCAGGAGGACGCAAATGATGCCAGCTATCCTCACCGTCATCCCTGAGGACCCACGATCTGAAAGCGTGCTAGAGCACTTAAGATTTCCAGGCTGCCACGGAAGTTCTCACTTATCTTCATCATATTGAGATTAGAGCCTAACGATCGTCCGTAGCTAATAAAACGAGGCACAAATCGTCAAGCATCTAGGCTGTCTCAAGAAAATGAAAAAGAAGGGAGGTTTGATGTGCGATCCTAGGATGCTTTCTTCCTAGAGACCATCCAGACGACTACTATGACGACTATTAGGACGACGACTTGTAGGCCTATGGTGGCGTAGAGGAG
>CAYRUY010000166.1:0-2057 GCA_964427455.1 uncultured Candidatus Bathyarchaeia archaeon
TCATACTTCTTGCTCATAAACCTTGGAATGGGCGCAGAACTGCTCCACTTCACTCCAGACCAGAAGCTTCCGGAACAACGACAGTTCAAACTGACCTTCGACGATGGCACAGGTTTCACTATACGCTTCTGGTGGTTCGGCTACGTTCACCTTGTCCCAGAGGCGGCCCTAGCAGAACATAAGCTAACGGCTGGGCTTGGAATCTCGCCGATGGACGAAGAGTTCACAAGGGAAGGCTTCAAGACGCTGCTAGCCAAGAAGAAAACAGGAGTGAAGAGCTTCCTACTCGACCAGAAGAACATAGCAGGGATAGGAAACGTCTACATCCACGACATCCTGTTCAAACCCAGACTGCACCCGAACCGGAAAACCTCAACGCTATCTGAGAAGGAAATAGACGGTCTATACTACGCCATGCGGAGTATACTAGGCCGTAGCATCCAGCTGGGCGGGTTAGCTTACGAAAGCGACTTCTACGGACAGAAGGGCAGATTCACCGTAGAGGACTTCCTGGTAGGCTACAAAGAGGGGAAGCCCTGCCCTGCGTGCAACACGACGATCGAGAAGATCAAAACCGGGAGCACATCGTCCTACATCTGCCCCAGATGCCAGAGACTGGAGTAACCTCGCGGCAGACCGAGCTTGAAATGGCCTAGGTCAAGCTCCTCTATGCGTCCATCCGACAACTGTTAAATGTTCGATGCCGGACAGAAAAACGGGTTATGTCACGTCCTTCTGTCGCCTTCGGTCTCTCGTTCGCCGGAGGAATAATCGTTCTGCTTGCGGGCTTCATCGTGATGGCGATAGGTGCAGCCTTCACCTTCTTCATCGGCGGCCTTGGGGGTGTCCCCGGCCTCTTCGGCGTCCTATGCGGCATTCTTATGATGGTAGGCGCAGTAATGCTCTATGCTAGGCCCAGCCAGCACGTAGCGTGGGGCACAGTCGTCCTGGTCTTCTCGTTCCTCAGCTGGTTCGGCGCCCTCGGAGGTCTCCTGATCGGCTTCATCCTAGGGCTGGCTGGCGGAATCCTCGGCATCGTTTGGAGACCTTCTCGAGCCTCCCAGGCTTTCGCGGCTCCCCCGACAGTAACAAGATATTGCCCCAACTGCGGTCGAGCCATAGACCCGACGGTCAGGTACTGTCCCCACTGTGGAAAACAGCTGCCTTAGACCCAAGTCCGCGCCCTCGTACTCTATTGCTCGTCTTCAGGATGAACGTAGGTGTGTGCTACTCAGGATCGATGGAAGAGATCGAGGTTTTACGCTGTTCTAGCTCGTAGAACAATGTCGTATGGCCAGCGAGAGACGAGGCGATGTCTGCTGGCCGCTCAGAAGTCTCGGAGCGCATCTGTTCGAATCTCTAGACTTATCTCATGTGCCACCGTCTAATCCATCGATGCCTATGGCCAGGCTGTCAACGTCCCTCTTGGCGGTCGGATTGTGCATACTCGTAGCGGGCTCCTACTTGGCTTACCAGTTCCTTTCCCCGTCCTCAAAGCCGAAGCCTTCGTTCAACGCGGTGGTCTTTCCCACGGTTTCAGGCTACGGCGTCTTCATCTCTGAAGGCGAGGAGCTCTCCGTCCCAACGGGCGCTGCACCCAGCTATGCTCTTCCCTTAGACCTGTCGAAGGTGAAGAACCTTGACGCTGTTGAGGGTTGGTTGAGCGACGAGGCCTTGGCGAAACTGAAGGCGAACGGCTTCATCGTCGTCAAGGCAAGGTTCACTGACCTCGCCGAGATGTATAAAGGCTTCAAGGAGGCCGGTATCCCCGTCTACGTAACCACGGACAGCGTGCTCTACGTCTACCACGCGTTCTTCGACTCCATCCTCATGGACCTAGAGGAGGAAAGGTTCGCGGGCTTCCTGAACGCGTCGATCGCCGCAATGGCGGAGAAAGCCCAGGAGGTCTACGAGGGCATGCCTGAGGGTAGCCTCGCGAAGGAGGCGGCGCTACTAGACGTAGCATATCTCTCCGTCGCCGGGAGGCTTCTCAACCCGGCCTTCAAGGTCCCGCAAGGGGCAACGAGCGTGGTCGAGGCTGAGCTGGCCCTCATCCA
>CAYRUY010000167.1:0-2056 GCA_964427455.1 uncultured Candidatus Bathyarchaeia archaeon
AGAGCAACGGGAAGGTCAAGGAGCTGATCGGCGTCTGCCCGCAGGAAACCGCGGTCTACGCCAGTCTCACGGGCCGAGAGAACGTGGAGCTCTTCGGCAGCCTTCACGGCATGCCCCGACAAGAGCTGAAGAAGGGCACGGATGATCTACTTGAGAGACTGGGACTTCAGAACGATGGACAGAGACGCGTTGGAACATACAGTGAAGGCATGAAACGCCGCATCAGCCTCGCCATGGCCATCGTCCACAGCCCTGAGTTCGCGTTCCTCGACGAGCCGACTGTCGGGATGGATCCGCAGACACGCCGCGCCGTCTGGGAGTTCATAAGGCAGCTGAAGAGGCAAGGGAAGACCGTTATCCTGACGACGCACTACATGGAAGAGGCGGAGGAACTCTGCGACGAGGTGGGAATAATAGACCATGGAAAGCTCATCGCTTTGGGTGCGCCAGGGCAGCTCAAGGAGAAGTTCGCGGCTAAGGACCTTGAAGACGTCTTCATCCAACTGACAGGTAGAAGAATCAGGGAGGGCGCTTGAGTTGAAGCTCCAGAGAGTCTCCGCCCTGGTCAAGGTCAACGTGAAAGTCATCATAAGAGAACCCGCAGCGCTATTCACGGTGATACTCTTCCCGGTGGTGCTGACGCTCTTCTTAGGGATGGGCTTCGGGGCGGTAGGGGGAGGCCAGCAGCCAACCTTCCAAGTAGGGATAGTTGACGAGGATACATCGACCGCCTATGCATGGTGGCTCAAAGGCTTCACCGGCAACCTTACCTCAATGCAGATCATCAACCTACAGACCTATCTGGCTAATGAGACAGCGCAAGCCGACCTCGTCCAAGGCAAGATACAAGCGATAATCCTGATCCCAGAGGGTTTCGGGCTGAGCTGCGAACTTTTCCATAGGTTCCCGATGAACCAGAGCTCTTGGGTGAATGCTACAGTCCTGCTGTACTTGGACAGCGGCTCGATGATAGTCGCTCAGGCTCTTCCCCCAATCGTCCAACAGGCTCTTGTGGCTTCCGTCTACGGGAAACCCCAAACAGACATCTTCAGACCCATTCAGATCGGTACTCCCTCAATGGTTCAAGTCGAAAAGTTCACGATGTTCGATTACATGGCTCCAGGCATCTCCGCCTTTGCCGCGATCTTCCTGATAATGAACGTCGCCCAGTCGTTCACTGAAGGCCGTGAGAGAGGGCTGCTAAGGAGGATCAACACCACGCCAACCACGCCGGCCGAGTTCATGACCAGCCACGCCATATCCAACATGCTTCTCGCTTTGACCCAAGTGGCCCTAACATTCACGACGGCTTACCTCGTGGGCTACCGGCCGAGGAGCGACCTCTCAGGCTTCGCCATGGCCTTCGCCATAACCTCGATCTTCGCGCTCTGCTGCGTCGGGTTCGGCCTGATAACGGCGACCATCTCCAGGTCCTCCGGGGCGGCGACTGGCATAGCCTTCCTCTTCATTCTTCCCCAGATGATGCTGGGAACCTACGTCTCCGCAGGCCTCTCAGGCAGCATAAAGGACGCAGGCAGATTCGTGCCAAGCTACTACGTGACTGACGCGTTGACGTCGTTGTTTCTACGCGGAGCCCCCATTACAAGCCCCACGATACTGACAGACCTAGCGATCGTCTCCTCAACAAGCTTGATTGTGCTGCTTCTCGGCGTCTTGCTGTTCAAGAAGTACGGGAAGAGCTGAGAGTGGAAGAGGATGGAAGGCCGGAAGCGGGTAAACACCCGGGCTCTGGTGAAGGAGGCTGCCGAGTCTGAGCACAAGGAATCGTACAGCGTTCTGGAAAGGGGAGGCCACTACCGGTTAGGCGTGGGCGCTAGGCTGGACCCCTCCGGCAAGCCCTCCTTCTTCCTTGAGGTCCTCGTCCCCCTGTGCGAATCATCATCTATCGCTCTACTACGCGACTTGGAGATGAGAGTGGCCTTTCTCAAGGAGCTGGAAGCTAGGGGATACTCGTTGAGCTGCGAAGACGGTAGCTGCATCTCATGTGAAGCCATCCTCCCACCAGCAAGGCTGGCGTCAGAGCGCAGAGCCATCT
>CAYRUY010000168.1:0-1832 GCA_964427455.1 uncultured Candidatus Bathyarchaeia archaeon
GGAATGTACACGTACGCGTTCTGACCGGCGGCTAAGCCTGTGTAGGACATGCCGATGAACCTCAACATGAGCATCATGGGCTGATCGGCTTCAACCCCTACCTGCCCCACCTTAATGTGCTCCGTGAAATTCGAAGAGGCCGTGATCTCCACCTCCTCATGCTTCCTCTCGTTCTCGATGTCAACTATCGCGAGCTTCGAGCCCTGTAGGCTGGTCGCGACGAACTCGGGTGGCTGGAAGGTGCCCCAGGTCTCGATGCGTGCCATTGGGTCGAACGCGCTTCCGTAGAAGATGGTGCCTACGAAACCGCCCTTCGCCGAGGGATAGTAGGCTGTCCCGGAGGGGGTCCAGCCCCATCCCAGGAAGAAGCTCTGAACCATGACGTAGCCTGTAGATGCTATGCGATATACGACCAGGGGTGCGAGGGGGAATCCCCGCATCTTGTTGGCCTTGAGCGTGAAGGAAGTCACCTGATTACCTTCAGCATGCGTTATGGTGATGTCGCTGTCCTCCAAGGCATAGACCCTATAGACGAGGCCGCCTGTAGATTCGGTCGGTGCAACCCTCGATTGGACGCCCATGAGTATGAACTCTCGGCCCACGTAGCCCCCGGTCGTGCTTGTGAAGAAGGTCGTCGTATACTGGTCGCCTGTAGGGCTCCCTAGGAACTGGACTGTGGCGGGTTGATCGGCGACGACCTTGAAGAAGGTGCCATTCGGCAGGTCGACGACCCTCTTCTCAAGCTTGTTAACCGTGAACTCCGTCAGGAGAGTCTTCTCCGGTAGGGCGTAGACCCTCACATTCGTCCCGTCCTGAACACCTATGATGAAGAGGGGAGCGCTCGTCCTGATAGTACCTATCCTGTAGCCAACCACATCTTGCCCTAGGACTATATCCTCCAGAAACCAGAGGTCTGAAGGGACGTGCCCATAGTACGTATACGAGCCTTGAGCCGAGACCATCGATGGAAGTAAGCCCGATTGGCCTAAGACGACTGCACCTAGAAGGAGGGCCAGACAACCTACTGCAGACCGGTTCAAGTGAGAACGACCCGGTCGATATGGTCGAGCGGAGACCTTTAAAAGATTGCGGCCCTCGCTACGGGAACCTCCTTGATCGAGCCAGAGAATGCTCCACTGGGACGGTCGTTGAAGCCTAGAGGAACTAGCCATAAGCAGCCGTCTCGCGCATCGGGACTGGAACGGGGGCTACTTGGCCAAACCTTAGCCTTTGCGCAAGCTCCAGCGGAGCCAAGAACTCACTTCGCCCTACGCTGACCAGCTAAGGCTTCGATGCCAGCCCCTACGTTGTAACCGCCGCGATCGTTCTCGGCGTAGCCCCGCTTGCCGCTTTGAGACCCAGGTCTCGGAGGCCGCGTCAAGCGGCCTCAAGAGAGGCGTTCGCGAAACCAAGGCGCGACTTTTCTCCGCACATCTCTGCCTTTAGGGTGACATATGTAATCCATCGCTGTCCCTCTTGCGCGCGTTACTCCCATCCAGTCGACGAGTTCGGAGAATCTTCCCTCGGCAAGCCCATCCGCAACCATCGCGTAGCCCTGAGCAGCCTCCTTAACGGCCTTCGCGCCTTCAAGCCAGCCGACGCTCCTGACAGGCGCAAACCTTGAAAGCCTCCGTTCAAGCTCCTTGCTTAGCTTCGGAACCCTCGTCCACCTGCCTGACATAAGGATCTCCTTGGCTTCGGGAACCGAGACGGTCATGGAGGCAACGCTCTTCTCAACGCCCTCGATGATCGCCTGCCACGCATCGGCGCAGCTCTCTTCGTCCAGGTGCTCCGCTATCTCCTCGAGGGAGCCTCTGCCCGTGATGGAGACG
>CAYRUY010000169.1:0-1827 GCA_964427455.1 uncultured Candidatus Bathyarchaeia archaeon
AGGGCTTCAGCCCACCTCTTCATCCCGCCGCTGTCTTTCCCGTCGAAGTCGAATGGGTTGAATTGATGCCCTCTCCCAATGGTGATGTACCCGACTCTTCTGTTATCCTTGTAGGATATCGGTATGTATCCCCTTCCTATGACGATAACCTTTCCCTTGATGCTTGACAGTATCGTGTTCGCTATGTCCTCTGCGTAGTGCCCTGTGATCAGCAATCCCTGCTTGATCGCTTTCTCGGGTAGCTTCGCCTCTTTGAGACCTGCTATGCCTCCGACGGTGTATCCTATCTTGATCTCCCCGGTCAGCTCGCTTGTCTTGAGCTTCGCCGAGTGTTCTCTGAGGCTTTTGAGGAGCTGGTTCCCATGTGCCTGTGAGAACCCTCGATGCGTCCACAGAAACGCCGTGGCCCTTGCTGCGTATCCCGCTACGTGGAAGGGGATCTTGATCATCGTTAAGCCGACTCTTCGAGTGAAGCGAAACAGGAGCAGGAAGAAGCCGATGACCATGACGAGCACCACCGTGCTCAAGAATTGTTGGATGATCTTGGAGGCTGCTTGTGCCAAGAAGAAAACGAGGAGGATTGCTGAGATGAAGATCGCTATGCGCGTTGCGAGCATCCTAGAGTGTAGGCTCTCCAAATCGATCATTTCTTGAGTCCCCATCTACTGAGATCCATCGATCAAGAGGCAGCCAGTTGCTCCCTCGGTTTCCCCTGCCCACCCTGTTTTTTCCTCCTCCGTTCAGCCTCAGCCTCGTCGATCTTCATCTGCCAAAACTCATCCAGCTCATGGACTTCCCCGTCCACGGCCTCGAAGCCCGCTGCCGTGAGCTTCAGCCTCACAAGCCTCTCAGTCGGCATGTATGGATGCTTTTCGAGAAGGGCTATTCTTTCGCTTCCCCTGAATGGAAGCGCGTGTATTATGACCTTGCTTGTGTACTCCAGGTTTCTTCCACCTATGAAGTCGTATGTCTTGCTTCCCAGCCCCAGCTCTAGGTCGTATAGCTCGCCTGACTGCATCATGTCCTGCCTCTCCTGCCTGCTGAACCTTTGGCCTGCTCCGCTCTTCGTCCACGTTATGGCTAGGGCTGGGCAACCGTACTCTATCGCTAGTTGGCCTAGGACCTCCGTCTGCGCAACTATTTTCCCTATCAGCATTCTGGCTGTTCCTGCTAGGTGTTCTGCGGGGACCTTGCTCAATGCGTCGTGGTAGTGTCTCGAGATCGAGTCTATTATGAAGAGGCCCGGCTTCTTCCCCATCTTGTTGAACATCTCTGCCTCCTGAACCCATCCCTTAACCGCCTTAACTTGGTCTCCCATGGAGGTCGCTGTTTTGTAGTTGAAGAGGCTGCTCCTCATCTCCGCGAAGTCGATGCCCGCTGCATCTGTTATCTGCTTGAACCTCTCCTCGCTGAACATGTCCTCCGTGTAGCATAGGAAGACGGATCTGTTCTGCTTGATCGCTTGGGCCGCTGCAATCATTGTCAGCGTCGTCTTTCCGCTGTCAGCGTCCCCGTAGATCGTGGTTATCACTCCGCATGGTATTCCTCCTCCCAGTAGGTCGTCTAGAACCTTCATGCCTGTCGAGAAGCTGGGCATCAGTCCATCACCTTGACGATCTTGTGGTAGTCCCTCATCTTCGTTCCGAGGTGGTAGACGTAGTATGTTCTTCCGCATTTTCCGCATTCAAAGGATGCGTCAGGGGTCTCCCTCAGCTTCTCCTTCTCGTACAGTCTGTATCTTCCCTTGACCCTCGCATCCTTGAGCTGTTCCTTGACCCTCTTACCCCTCTCTTCTTCCAGCCTATTTCTCAGCTGGGAGGCTGCCTC
>CAYRUY010000170.1:0-1825 GCA_964427455.1 uncultured Candidatus Bathyarchaeia archaeon
AGCACGGGGCCGAAGACATCGTTCTCTGCGCGGGCTATCTCAGAGAGAAGTTGATTGAGGAGGTCGGCAGCGGCTCGACACACGGTGTGCGGGTTGCCTACGTCGTGGAGGACAGGCCCCTGGGGACAGGGGGCGCGTTGGCGAACGCCAAGCACCTGCTAGAGAAGGAGGATGTCTTCTACGTGTTGAACGGCGACGTGATCACCGACCTCGACCCCTCGCGTCTCAAGGCGAAGGTGGAGGGAGGCGTCGTGGGAGCCATCGCCCTAACCCCTCTCCCGTCACCATACGGAATAGTGGACTTTGATGAGAAGTCGGGGGTCATCAAGAGGTTTACCGAGAAGCCTAGCATCGAGGAGTACTGGATCAACGCGGGGGTGTACGCCCTTTCCCCCGAGGTCTTCGGTTATCTCCCCCGTGAAGGGGATATAGAGAAGACGGCGTTCCCTGCGCTCGCTCGCCTCAGCCTCTTGAAAGCCGTTGCGTATCCGGACGCTATGTGGAAGAGCGTAGACAGCCACAAGGACCTGGAGGAAGCTGGCAAGCTCCTCTCGAAAGGTCAGAAACGGTAGTAACGGCCTAAGGGTCATCAACCCCCCGTCGACGAACTATGTCTTTGACTGTGCGTCTGGCGAGTGTGGGAGTGGGGTGTGGTTCAGGCGGCGAGACCCTTCGCTTCTGAGAACTGTATGAATCTTCGGTACGCTGCGGCGACGATGCATGCAAAGGTGAGCAACGAGAGGGAGACCGCTATGGGTTCGAGCCTTATGCCCCAGGGCGTGTAGTTGAGGAGGAGGCCGACGAGGCCGACGAGCGCCAGGCTCATCGCGATGCTCAGGGCGAACCTCGCTACCGCGTCCAGTTCCTTGTTGCCGGAGAGAGGGTTAACGAACAAGGCCTCTATGAACGCGTAACCTGGCAGGAAGATTACGAACAGTGTGCCGAACACCCATCTGGAGATGACCCAGGGAAACCCGGATGGTATGGCGTAGATTGAGATCCAGGTGAGGACTATGGCCGTGAACACGAGCCAAAACGAGAGAGCAACCTTGCGGTCCAAGATGTAGGCTGTGAAGGTCTCGAATGTTCGCGGTGTCTCTGAGAGTTGTATCCTGCCCTCCTCTCTCAGCTCTTGCACCAACCTGACTACGTCCTGGGCCCCGAGATCTGTTCCCGTCTGTCTTAGCACGGTGTCAACTAGCTGCCTGACGGAGCCAGGCTTCTCTTCTCTGATGACGTTGGCGATGAGCTCCTTGAGTTCTTGGTCTCCGGGCTTCTTCTCGCCGGCCTTCCGTGGACGCAAGCCGTGTCTTTTCCAATTGTATCGGCACTTCGTCCAGCGTTTATATATGTTGGTACATCGAGTATCGCAAGGCGCACGCTGAATGGCGTCCAGATCGGCTTTGCTTCTTGCGTTGATACTGATTCTGGTCATGGCCCAGACGGCTGAGTCAAGCTCTCCGGGGCCTAGGGCAATGGACGCTTCTCGGCAGGAGGCCGAGGCGGCGATCGCCGCCGCCGAAGCATCGAGTGAGCAGGCTTTCCTCCAGATCCAGGTAGCAGACCACGAGGGGGGCAACGTGACAGCTCTAGCTGCGAGATTCAACGAAGGGCTGGAGCTGGTGGACAGTGCAAGAGTCTTCGTTTATGAGGGGCTTCTCGATAGGGCTGTCACGTCCGCTGAGAGCGCTCAGGCGCTCTTCAAGGCAGTTGAGAGCGAGGCTCAGGTTCTGCAGACGCAGGCCGCCGCCGATGCGTCGACCAGGAGAACCGTGGTGATCTTGGCCGCGCCTCTTGCAGCCGTTCTGATAACTGTCTTCTCCTA
>CAYRUY010000171.1:0-1735 GCA_964427455.1 uncultured Candidatus Bathyarchaeia archaeon
TCAAGGTCCCGCAAGGGGCAACGAGCGTGGTCGAGGCTGAGCTGGCCCTCATCCAGGGGGCCTCTCAGCCTCAGGCTCAGAGCCCCATCTTCCGCTACGATGAGGACTATACGCAGTATAAGCCCAGAGGCCACTACACCGCCTCGGAGTTGCTCCAGCGCTACTTCCGAGCCGCGATGTGGCTAGGCCGGATGCGGTTTGAAGCCCGAGACCCGCAGCAACCTGAGCTTGCGAAGCTGCAGACTGCCCAGGCGCTTCTCCTCACGTACGTGACGCTTGAGGCTCGAACAGACGCCTATGGCACAGCCTTCGAAGCCTGGGAGAAGGTTTACCTGCCCACCTCTTTCATCGTCGGCCGTTCAGACGACCTGACGCTCTACGACTACATCGAAGCCGTCAAGGCGGTCTACGGCTCAGGCTTCAAGCCTGAATCTGTGAACGATGAGGAGAAGCTCGCAGCCTTCCAGGCTGAGGTTGTGAAACGCGACAAGGCCCGGATCGTGAACGTACCCTGGTGGCCTGTCGAGAAGCCGCGGATGGCCGGGCTCCGATGGTTCGGCCAACGCTTCATCCTCGACGGATACGTGCACCAGGAGCTCGTGTATCCCAAGGTTGAGGCTCGGACGATGGCGAAGGGCCTCGACATCGCGGCCGCGCTAGGCTCGAAGCGAGCTGAACAGTGGCTCCAACCGGAGAAGGACCGGTTCCCAGGCTACGCGGAGCAGCTTGACTCATTGAAGTCTTGCGTAGACAACTTGACTGTTGCGAACTGGACTGAAAGCCTCTACACGGGCTGGCTTTACTCCGTGAAGGCTGAGTTCGGCGCTCCCGGCGAAGGGTACCCGGCCTACATGCGGACCGAAGCCTGGCTCGACAAGAGCCTCAACACCGGGCTTGGAAGCTGGGCCCAGCTGAGGCATGACACGATCCTTTATGCGAAGCAGCCCTACGCGGCGAAGGTCTCGCTTCCTCCCGAGCAGCCGCACGCGGGCTACGTGGAGCCGCTCCCCGTCGTCTACTCAAGGCTGCAGCTGCTTGCGAACGCGACGCTGAACGGCTTGAAGGAACTCGGGCTCCTCTCAGAGAGCCATGAGTCGAGGCTCGAAGCGCTCGTCGACCTCTTGGGTTCCCTGAAGGAGATATCGGTCAAGGAGCTGAAAGGCATCGCCCTAACGGACGGTGAGGAGGCGCTCATCGCAGGCTACGGGTCGAGGCTTGAAGGCCTCCTCAGGGGGCTTAAGGAGAGGGTGAAGGACCCGAGGATCATCGCCGATGTCTTCACAGACCCTAACTCCGGTCAGGTCTTGGAGGTGGGCACAGGCTACTTCCACGTCATCGCTGTTGCGTACGTGCTGCCCGACGGCACGGTCTACGCGGGCCTCGGGGCAGCTTTGAGCTACTACGAGTTTCCCTCCCCTCAAGACCGGAGGCTTACCGACGAGGAGTGGAAAAGCTCGCTTGAGTCGGGCGTAGCCCCCGCTAGGCCGGAGTGGACGGAGAGCTTCGAAGCAGAGGGCGCTCACTAGCCCGCCTAACGCCTAAAGCGGCTAGTGGGGCTTCGTCTCCCTGAGTTCCTCCATTGAGGGCTCCCACGGGTTGCAGGGATGCTTTACCTTCTCGATCGGCTCGCCTAGGACCTCGATCCTCTCTAGGTCGCTTATGCCGAGGCCGCGCTCCCCGGCCATGTTGAGGTGCAGTATCCGAGCCGGGTTGAGGCCCATAACGGCTGTCGCGA
>CAYRUY010000172.1:0-1725 GCA_964427455.1 uncultured Candidatus Bathyarchaeia archaeon
CTCTTGGATCCCATGACGGCTCCTGCCCCTCCCCTCCCTGCCTGCCTGAACAGGTCGAAGGTTATGCAGGCATATCTCACGAGCCTTTCCCCAGCAGGCCCTATGGAGCCGACCTTGAACTCGTTTCCAAGCCTAGCCTTGAGCGTCTTCTCCGTCTCCAGACACCCCTTCCCCCAGAGGTCCTCGGCCGAGGCTATCTCCGCTTGGTCATCCTCGACCTTGAGGAACACAGGTGAATCCGCCGCACCTCGGATCACGATGGCGTCGTAGCCCGCCAGCTTGATCTGAGCTCCGACGAAGCCTCCGACCTGAGAGTCGAGAAAGAGGCCTGTGAGCGGAGACTTTGTCACGACCGCCCAGCGTCCTGAGGAGGGAGCCGCTGTGCCTGTGAGGGGACCCGTCGAGAAGACGAGGAGGTTCTTCGGGCCCAAGGGGTCTAGGCGCGGCTTCAACTCGTCGTACAGGATCTTGGCCCCAAGCCCCTTGCCTCCTATGAAGAGCCTCTCGGTGCGCTCGTCTAGCTGTTGGGTCCTGAGTCTCCTGTCGGTCAGGTCCACGTCCAGCACGATGTTCTGATACCCGCCCTTCATCGGTCCGTCTCCAAACCTCAGTTCATGCGTCTGTTATGAACGCTCTCAAGCCTGTTGATGGCGAGAAGGTCGCTGAGGAGGGCAAACCCGGCTGAGTCGCCTCCGGCTCCAGGCCCTATGATGGTCAAATCCTTCTGGACGTCACTTGAGAAGGTGATGGCGTTCAGGACCCCGCCCACGCTTGCAAGAGGATCGGAGAGCGGGATCCTCTCGGGCTTCACGCTGGCCACGACCTCCCCATCCTCTCTCCGAGCCTTCGCTATCAGCTTGATTCTGGTACTTGCCTCCTTTGCCTCGCGGACTTCGCTGGGGGTGATTCTGGTTATTCCCTCTCTCTCAACCCCACTGAGTTCGACTCCTCCATCCATCAGGACGTTTGCCAGAATGGTCAGCTTGGCCGCCGGGTCCCAGGCTTCCACGTCAGAGGTGGGGTCTGCCTCCGCGTACCCCAGCTCCTGCGCTTTCCTCAAGGCCTCCCCGTAGGATACGCCCTCTTCCATGCGGGTGAGGATGTAGTTGGTTGTCCCGTTGAGGATTCCTCTGATGGAGGTGAAGGCAGCTCCTGCGAGAGCCTCAGAGCCCAGGTTCAGCGCCGGGGTTCCGCTTAGAACGGTGGCTTCGAAGCGGAGCATGACTTTCCTCTGTTTCGCCAGATGGGATAGCTCGCGGTAGCGAAGTGCTATCGGCCCCTTGTTTGAGGTGACGACATGCTTTCCATTTTCCAGCGCCGTCCGAACATGGGTCAAACCGGGCTCCCCATCCCTCAGGTTGGTCCACGTTGCCTCCACCACGATGTCGCAATTTGTCTTCAGAATGGAGTCCAAAGGCGAGAGTCCCTTGACGCCGCCCGGATAGCTGGACAGCGATTTCTCTTCATGGGCTAGCCTTAGAAGTTCGCCTAGATCTAGTCCCTCACTACTGAAGACCGCTCCCAGCTTCAGGTCGGAGACCGCTACCACCTGGTAGTCGAATGCGTGACGGACGCGCAGGTCCTTTCTTTTGGAGTGGAGCAGGTGAGCCAAACCCTGGCCTACAGTCCCAAAGCCGACGAGAGCCAGATTGAACCTCATGACTCTTCACCGAATCCCTCATCTAGTGGCTCGACTAAAGAGTTTTCCAGCTTGCCCCACATCCC
>CAYRUY010000173.1:0-1721 GCA_964427455.1 uncultured Candidatus Bathyarchaeia archaeon
GCCTTTCACGTTGATAGGCTGACATACCGATAGGACGAAGAGCATCTTGGGAGTGACTTGTCCCCCTACGGAGCTGAATCCTGATGAGGAGCTGGCTCCCGGAATGGAGCGGACGATACGAGAGTAGCCCTAGAGCACCTCTATCAAGCTCTCCGCAACGTAGGCTACTACAGCGTGAAGGTTGAAGGACGCCGACGCGAATCGAGGCGAGGCAGGAGTCTACTGCCTCAGAAGGACGCGGCAGACGAAACGCGGGAGAAAAGTCTACCCGAATCCCACCCGAGCCTGGCTTCGGCTGAATCGATGAGACCTTACGGGTGGAAGCCGTAGAGAGAAGCTACCCAGCTTTAAATCCCCAGAAGGAACCAGTATCTCAGGGAGTGGGAGTGCCAAGGTTCCAAGGGAGATACGAGAAGACGCTGACAGCCTTCAAGGAGAGGGTGGTGAAGGAGCTGGGCGACCACCTCAGCGCGATAGTCGTCTACGGCTCCGTAGCTAGAGGGAAGGCCGCAGAGCACAGCGACATCGACATCCTGATCTTGGGAAGGGCTAAGGAGATCAGGAGCAAAGCCTCAGAGATAGCGTACGAGATCGATTACGAGAACAACTTCGAGACCTTCATAACACCCATCTACCTCACGAGGGACGAGTTCGAACACAGGGTAAAAGTGGGCTCCCCCTTCATCTATGAAGTTCTAAGGGATGGTACGCCTCTTTATGACGATGGTGCCTTCGAGAGAGTACGCGAGAAAGTGCTTGGAGTTAGCAGATGAGTTCCTAGCTGACGCTAAACTAAGCCTGGAACATTCAAGGCTGAGATCAGCCATAAACAACGCCTACTACGCCATGTTTCATGCCTCTCAGGCAATCCTAGCGTCTAAAGGATTCAGCCCACCGAAAACCCATAAAGGTTTAAGGGAGTTACTGGGAAGAGAAATCATCATGACAGGCGTGTTAGAAAAAGAGTTCGGAAAAGATATGAGCGAAGCGTTTGAGATGAGACAAGCCAGCACCTACGACATATATGCAAACTTCGGGGAAGAAATCGTCACCGAGACGGTGAATAAGGCTGAGCGGTTTGTAAGGAGGATAAAAGAGATAGTTGAGGAACCACCTCAAACTCGTTCATCACCGTTTAAACAAGCCCGTTGAGGGAAGACCCCAAATAGAGGATTCTCTCGATACGCAGAAGCATAATCGACGTAACCCGGCGACGTTAGCAGACGTTGCCCTAACGGATGCCCGAGTCGCACAGAGCTATGCGCTGGGAACAACTACTATGGACGAAGCGACAGTCGAGCTGGGTCAGGAGTCCCTTGCAGACGGAGGAGTGGCGATCTTCACCTCGACCAACATACAAAACCTGCCCTACGACTAAGCCAGCTTGAAGAAGATGCAGCAGACTGATCAAGGCATCAACTGAGAAGCGTGAACTAAACCCGCCTTCTATCGGGCCTCTTCCCCCGCAAGCAAGCGTGAAGACCAGAGCGGGAGCTGGACAGAACCGGAAGAAGGTGCGCAGAATCCGTCTCGCGAGCGCACAGAGCCTCCACCAAACCTCCGGTCCAGAGGTTGGACGCTCGTATATAGAGGAGGGCCTAGGCCTTCTCCTGCCTAAATAGGGCCTACGGTATCTCGTGGATAGGGAGGCCCCATGAGCATCGAGAGGTACCTGAAGCTCGGCGAGAAGTACCTCAGCGAAGGCCTAGAACTCCTCTCTA
>CAYRUY010000174.1:0-1721 GCA_964427455.1 uncultured Candidatus Bathyarchaeia archaeon
GGAACGCGATGGCAAACGACCAAGCTATGGCGGATTGAGCCCTAGCCATGAGGCTAGGCTGCGCGTAGATCTCGGTCAGCCGGCTGGTCTTCAGGAGGATGCCTGAGAGAGGCGGCAGTAGAACGAGGAGTATGAAGAACGTGAGTGAGCCCATGTAGACTCCAGCTTGGACGCTCCGGTTGGCGGAGAGGCGTTCAAGGCGCATAACGAGGCTGGCGGACGACGGCGATCCATCCTGGCAAGCACTCTGGACCTCCTCGTTTCCCGCCGTCGACGCTTCTCCCGTGCCCGTGTTCCCCCTTAGGGGCGATGTAGAGCCCAATTGCCCAGGCATATAAGCTCTAGCTCTGCCAAGCCACCTGGGCCTTCTCGGCTCGTTGCCCATTCATAGGCTAGGCACATTCCTCAGACGACCCGTCGGGTTGGCTCGTGCCCGTTATAAGACCGTGCGAGGAGGGATGGATAAGCCCCTCTCTTCGGCGCTCACGGGCATCGTGTCGCGAAACGCTCTTGACTTGCTGTTATTTCACTGTTAAACGTTCCTCGAAGAAAGTTAGGAATCGTCCAGCCTCGACTTCGACGGCCGCGTCTACGCATCTTGGGCTTCCTCTCGGGGCATTCTTAGCTACCATCCAGCCGTCTGTTTGAGCACCCCGCGTCTCCAATGAGACGCTCATGCTCCTCGTCTTGATGAAGCTCCTGTCAACGATTGCGCCCACGGTGAGCGGGTCGTGTAGGTGGTTCCAAGGACGTTTCACAACCCTTTCTTGATAGTCTATGGCGGCTGAGGCTGCAAGCAACGCGAGGGGCCGCTTCGACGCGTTGATTCTCTCAAGACGCCTCCGGTCCAACGCTACCTGTAGCGTCACGTCTAGGCCCACCATCGTTATGGGCATTCCGGAGCTGAAGACGATGTTCGCCGCCTCAGGGTCGCTGGAGACGTTATACTCGCGTAGGTCGTCATGGTCCAGCGTCTTGCAGACGATCCCGCCCATGATGAAGCACTCCTTAACGTTTCGAGCAAGACCGGGCTCGATTATCAGCGCCGCAGCGATGTTCGTCAGCGGCCCGATCGTGACGAGCGTCAACTCGCCTGGAGAACCCGTGATCTGCGATACGAGAAACTCGACGGCGTTTGTTTGAGGGGGCTCCGGCATATCGACGATGTCTACGCCGTGCCCGTCGTAGCGCCCCCAGACCGCTTCACCATCCCTGAGGAGGGGCTTAGAGAGCCCTGCGAAAACCGGAACATCCGTTTGCCCCGCGGCCCTTAAGGCCTTCATTGCGAGCTTAGCCCGGTTCTCAGGCTCGAGGCTTACCGTCGTGACGCCCTCCAGCCTGATCTCCGCCGAGTTGAGCGCTAGGGCTAAGGCGAGGAGGTCATCTACGTCCGTCCCGATATCGGTGTCCAGTAGAACTCTCTTCGCTGTCAAGGTCGGCACCCGCTTTGGGAGCCCCTAGGGAGGCTGGCTCAGTATGTCTATCGCCTCGCCGATGGCGAACCTTACGCGCTCTGCGCAGGAGTAGTCGTGGACGCTTCGGTAATACTCCTTCAGGCCCTCCTTGGTCTTCACGTCCAGCTTCGTCAGCTCGCGGCAGGTGAACGCGCCCCATCGGGCCTTGAAGGCCTCTAGGAACTTATCGACCTTCCCCCATGCAACCTGCGGGTTCTCTTCGCTGCTTTCCCGCCCGAACTTGATGCCTATCGCCATCGCTGAACC
>CAYRUY010000175.1:0-1591 GCA_964427455.1 uncultured Candidatus Bathyarchaeia archaeon
GAGAACCTGTCGGAGATGAGGCCGAAGAGCCTAGCCATGACCGCGTAGGTGGCTCCGCCCACAGCGCCTATGAGGCCGATCAAGGGATCCGAGGCGCCAAGCCGGAGCGCGTAGATCGGTACCGCCAACAGCGTGACGCTGAAGCTCGTTTGGGTGGCTAAGGCGCAGACGTAGAGCACCAAGAGGCCGCTTCCCGCGGACCCGGCTTCGATCGGCTTCTCGTTCTCGTCCATGAGTGACCACCCGCTGGTCCGATGAGCCTAAGAACTGCCGAGAGACCAAGGCTCTGTTAGGAGCCTGATACCCTCGGCGAGCCCCCTCAACAGCCCGGCGAGTATATTTACCTTCTTCCCAGTCTGCTCAGCTCGGCTCTGAGCTTGGTGAGATGAAATCCCAGAACCTTTGTGAGGCGTGGATTGTAGATCGCCGCCGCGGGATGGATCGTCGGAAAGAGCCTCCTGTCGCCTACGGTCGTCAGCTTTCCCCTGATGCCGGGCTTGGCTTCGCCTAGGAAGCGTTCTATCGCCGTATTCCCTAGGAGACAGACGATCTCAGGCTGGACCAAGGCGAGTTGTCTCTCAAGGTAGGGTTGGCAGGCGTCAGCCTCATCCTTGAGCGGCGCCCTGTTCCCGGGCGGTCTGCACTTGACCACGTTTGTGATGAAGACCTCTGCTCGGCTCAGGCCTGCCGCCTGTAAGGCTTCGTTCAGGAGTTCACCGGCCCTTCCGACGAACGGCCGTCCCTGCCTGTCCTCCTCGGAGCCCGGCCCCTCGCCGACGAAGAAGAGCCGAGCCTCACCGAGCCCCTCGCCTGGCACCGCGTTAAGCCTAGACTCGGCGAGGCGGCAGAGGGTGCAGACCTTAACCTCTTCAGCGACCTTCTCAAGGCTGTCCAAAGCGGCGTCCCTCCAACCTGATCTCGTCTTGAGCCTGGAAATGGCCGCTCCTCTCACCGTACTTCGCCTCGGCCTCGGGGCTTAACTCCTCAAAGACTATCTGAGCGAAGGTGGCACCGACTGGAACCTCCACATTCGCCGGGGAGGCGTTGAACGCCGAGAGCGTCAGCACGCCATCGAAGCCAGCATCGACCTTCCCGAAGGAACCGATGATGCCCTTCCGAGCCCAGCTACTCCTGATCCACAGCTGACCGGAGAGCCTCCGACCTAGCCTGACGCGTTCCAACGTGCCTACGACGAACCAAGCACCGGGCGGGACCTGAACGCTACCTTCACGGATGTGGAGACCAGCGCTCGGAAGGAGGATGTCGGCCACGGTGACGTCGTACCCGTTCGGCGTCAGGTTAGCCTCCTTGAAGGGAACGATGGAGAGTTCCGACGACCCCACGAGCCTCTTCAGACTAGCATCGGAGAGGACGGGCAAGTCCTAAGCCTCCTGGCTCGCTACATCCTAGGAGCCTTAAGAGTTTGTCAGGCTCCGCCGCGCCGATGTTCTCGTCCACGACGGCCCTAGAGTACATGTCGCCTAGAACCATGTCTCAACGAGCGGACACCTGGTATGGGTCGCTTCGAGAAACGAGGTTTCAACGGAAGCCTCGAACGTACCAGAACCGTGGAGTGAAAGCTTATGTATGG